>NZ_JBQCCN010000131.1:0-76516 GCF_051962185.1 Sphingomonas sp. | reverse complement strand
CGGCTATTACGACAGCCATATCCGCGACGAATCGAGCTACACCGTCGGCCTCGCCGCCGCGATCGACGAGGCGATCGCGATCGGCAAGGCGACCGGCATGCCGATCCACATCAGCCACATCAAGGCGCTGGGCGTCGACGTCCAGGGCATGGCGCCCAAGATCATCGCCAAGATCGACGCCGCGCGCGCCGCCGGGGTCAACATCACCGCCAGCCAATATCCCTGGTCGGCGTCGGGCACGAGCCTGGTCGCGTCGCTGATCCCGCTCTGGGCGCAGGACGGCGGCCGGCCGGCATTGCTCAAGCGGTTCGACGACCCCTCGCTCACGAAAAAGCTGCGCGACGGCATCGCCGAGGACATGCGCAAGCGCGGCGGCCCGCATTCGCTGCTGATCACCGAAGGACAATGGCGCGGCAAAAGGCTCGACGAGGTCGCCGCGGCGATGAAGACCGACCCGATCTCGGCGGCGATCGCGGCGATCCGCGTGCACGATGCCGGCGTGGTCTCGTTCAACCAGAGCGAGGCCGACATCGCGGCGTTCATGAAACAGCCCTGGGTGATGACCGACAGCGACGCCTCGAGCGGCCATCCGCGGGTGTGGGGCACGTTCGCGCGGAAATACGCCAAATATGTCGTGGCGGATAAGGTCATCTCGCTGCGCGATTTCCTCGATCGCAGCTCGACCGAAACCGCCAAATGGTTCGGCCTGGCCGGGCGCGGGGAATTGAAGCCGGGCGCCTTCGCCGACGTCGTGGTGTTCGATCCCAAGACTTCTGCCGCGCAGGCGACCTATGAGCAGCCGACGCTACCGGCGACCGGCGTGAAGACGGTGGTCGTCAATGGCAAGGTGGCGGTCGACAACGGCAAGCTGACCGGCATCGCCGCCGGCCGCGCGCTGCCGCACACGCCGACGCCGGGAACGTGCTCATAAACAGGCCCTCACCCTTCCGGCGCTGCGCGCCTCCCTCCCTCTCCCGCATGCGGGAGAGGGAAGGGGCCCATCGCGCCAGCGATGGGAAGGGTGAGGGTCTGTGAGCGTCGTCCGCTTCTGGTTCGCCATCCCGCTCTGGCAGCGTGTCGTCGGGGCGCTGATCCTCGGCGTGGTCTTCGCGCTAGCCTGGCCGGCGGGCGCGCCCTATGTCCAGTTCCTCGGCGACCTGTTCGTCCGCGCGATCCGCATGCTGGTCGCGCCGATCGTGCTGGTGACGATCGCCGCCGGCATCACCAGCCTCGCCGATCCCAAGCAGCTCGGCAGCCTGGGCGCGCGGACGATCGGGCTGTTCGCCGCGACCACCGCGATCGCGGGGTCGGTCGGCATGCTGGTCGCGACCGTCATCCGGCCCGGCGCCGGCGCGCCGCTCGGCACCGCCGCGCCGCATGCCTTGGGCTCGCCGGTCACGCCTTATGACCAATTGATCGGCATCGTCCCGCTCAACATCGTCGACGCCTTGGCCAAGGGCGACATGCTCGCGCTGATCTTCGTCGCGATCCTGTTCGGCGTCGGCACCGTGCTGACCGGCGAGGCGGGCAAGCCGTTCGCCAATTTTCTCCAGGCGACCTCGGCGGTGCTGCTCAAGGTGGTGACGATCGTCATGGAGGCGACCCCGTTCGGCGTGTTCGCGCTGATCGCCAACGCGGTCGCGGCGAACGGCGCGGCGGTGTTCGTCCATGTCGGCTGGCTGGCGCTGGCGGTGGTCGCCGGTTCGCTGATCCAGATGTTGGTGGTGCACAGCCTGTTGCTGCGCTTCGTCGCCAGGCTGCCGGTCCTGCCTTTCTTCCGCGGCATCGTCGATGCCCTGGTCGTCGCTTTCTCGACCGCGTCGAGCGGGGCGACCCTGCCGGTCGCGATGCGCGTGTCGGAAGACAATCTCGGGATCAGCCGTCCGGTCTATTCGACCGTGCTGCCGCTCGGGGCCAGCATCGGAAAGGACGGCACCGCGATGTATGTCGGCCTGCTCAGCCTGTTCGCGCTCCAGGCGTTCGGCACGCCGCTGACGCCGTCGGTTTACGCGCTCGTGCTGCTGACCGGATCGCTCGCCGCGTTCGGCACCGCGCCGGTGCCGTCCGCCTCGCTGTTCATGCTCGCCGCCGTGCTGTCGGCGGTCGGCATCGCGCCCGAGCAGACCGCGCTGGTCGTCGGCTTCGTCCTGCCGTTCGACCGCTTGCTCGACATGACGCGCACGGTGCCCAGCGCCTGCGCGAATCTGACGGTCGCGACCACCGTCGCTCGCTGGCAAGGCGAGATCGACGAAGCCGTCTATCGCTCGGCCAGCGATGAGTGACGCCGATCTGATCGAAGCGAGCCTGATCGCGCTCGAGGGTCGCGAAGCCGCGATGCGCGACCTGTTGTTCGACCGCTTCTTCGCGCGCTATCCCGATCGCCGCGCGCTCTTCCTGCATGTCGCCGCGACCTCAGTCCGCATGACCGACGAGACGTTGCAATGGATGTATGGCCTCGCTCGCGACCGCAAATGGGTCTGGAGCCAGGTCGCAGAGCTGGTGTTCAATCACCGCAATTACGGCGATCTCGGCCAGGACGAATATGACGCGTTTGTCGATTTCGCGATCGATGCGCTGCGCGACACGATCGAGGCGTGGGACGCCGCGACCGAATCCGCCTGGCGGCGGCAAGCGGCATCACTCAAGACATTGGTCGCGCGGGCCCGCGCCGAATGGGCGGCGTCGCCGCTCGCTTATCCCTGATCAGGAGATCGCCAGATGACGAAATATGCCCTGCCCTTCGTCGCCCTGCTGGCGGTCGCCGCGCCCGCCGCGGCACAAAATGCCGACCTTACCGCGCGGGTCGAAAAGGTGCTGGCGACGATGGCCGGGCCGGGCACGCGCTTCGGCATCGTCGTGGTCGACGACCAGGGCCATGACGTCGTCGCGATCAATCCCGACCAACGCTTCATCCCGGCGTCGAACACCAAGATGTTCACCACCGCGACCGCGCTCGAAATGCTGGGCGACCTGACCCAGCCCGACACCACCGGCGGCGCCGCGGTGCGGCTCGACGGGCGCAACGTGGTGCTGATCGGCAACGGCGACGCGCGGCTGTCGGGCGCCGACGATTGCACGGTCGATTGCCTGACCATGCTGGCCGACGCGGTCGCCAGAAAGACGCATGTGGTCGGCGACGTGATCGGCGACGATACCCTTCTCCCCGACGAGCGCTGGGGCCCGGGGATGAGCTGGAACAACATCCCGACGCGCTCGGGCACGGCCGCCTCGGCGCTGACGATGGACGACAACGAATTGCCGGTAGTCGTCACGCCGGGCGCGGCCGGTACGGTGCCCAAGGTCGAGTTGCCGTCTTATTACACGGTCGACAATCGGTTGATGACGGTGCCGGGGACGAAAAGCGCCGTCGAATTCGATCGCGCGCCCAACGGTTACGAGCTGCGCCTGACCGGCACGATCGGCGCCGATGCCAAGCCCGAGAAATTGCGCGTCGGGATCGACGATCCCGCCCGCTATGCCGCTTGGCGCTTCGCGCAATTGCTGAGAGCGCGCGGGGTCAAGGTCACCGGCAAGGTGGACGTCCGCCATCGCCCGCTGATGCCCAGCGACAATCCCGCGATCCGCGGCAGCGCGCCGCCCGCGCGCCCGCCGCTGCCGCCGGTGCTCGCCAAGCTGACCCCGCCGCCGCTGCTCGACGACATGCATCTGACGATGAAGGTCAGCCAGAACCTCCATGCCGAATTGTTCCTGCGGCGCGTCTCGCTGGTCGCGGGGAGCGGGTCGATCGCCGACGGCCAGGTCGCGGTACGCGCGATGCTGGCCAAGGCCGGCGTGCCGCGCTGGACCTTCGATTTCTCCGACGGCTCCGGCATGTCGAGCTACAATCGCGTCGCGCCGCGCGGCGCGGTGATCATGCTGCGCTGGATCGCCGCCCAGTCCTGGGGCGCGGCATGGCGCGAGACGCTGCCGGTCGGCGGGGTCGACGGCACGCTGGCGCGGCGCTTCGGCGGCACTGCGCTCGACCATAAATTGTTCGCCAAGACCGGCACGCTCAACGCGTCCGCCGCCTTGTCGGGCTATATGATCGCCAAGAGCGGGCGGACGCTGACCTTCTCGACCTATGCCAACGACATGCCGCCGGGAGTCGAGGCGACCAAGGCGGTGGACGCCGCGCTGGAGCTGATCGCGTCGGAGAATTGAGGGGCGCCGGTACGCCAAGCCTCTCCAGGACGTCCCCGGCGGCGCAAAGGCGCCCGCTTTCACGCGCCGATGACATTGAGGAAATTTGAACCGACCGCTCGCTACATCGAGGCATGACTGGAAAGGGATATTCGGACGAACTCCAACGGGCACTCGCTCGACCGGATGTCGATGCGATGATCCGCCAGATCGATGCCTATGCCGACTATTTCGAGCGCGGAGCGGCTGACCGCCCAGACGATCGCTCGGACGACTTCGAAGAAATCATCACCTGTTATCATGACGATCCCGAAAAAGCGTTCGCCTATGTGATCATCGCCGCCGCGCGCACGGACGATGCCGCCTTTCTTGCCCACTTCGGTTGCGGTCCGCTCGAGGATGTCCTCCGCGATCCATCGTCCGAATTGCTGGAGCGGATCGTCGCGGAGGCCCGAAAATCGGCACGCTTCCGCTGGCTGCTCAGCAATCCCTTCAAGGCGGCGATCGCCGAGCAGGCCTGGCAGGCGATCGAACGCTTTCGCATCACCGGGCCGCATGAAGAACCGTCGCTCGACCTGTTGCCGCCGCGACAGGTGAACTGACGGGGCACATGCCGGCGAATATCCGCCATCTGGAACACGATCATTCGGCGATCGGATCAATCGCGTAGGGCCAGTCACGAGCGCGATCTGACCGATCGGACCCGGGCCTCCATGCCAACACAGACTAGCGGATATTCGTCGGGCAGGTGCGGATAGAAGTGGACGGACCATATACTGATTTGCAGAATCGTCCGTTATTGGGTGGGAAGCGGTCATTCACCAAAGACGTGAGTGATCGCTTGAAGATGACGATCTAGCTCAGCGTTCAACGGAAAACTTTCTTCCGGATTTTCGCGCCAAACGCCGAAATCGGGAAGCCCGCGTGCGAACTTCATCATGTCCGCCCATGCTTCTTTCGCTTCGTTGAAACTGGTTGGGCGTGCTTCGTCCAAGATTGCCAGAATGTTTTCGATATTTCTTGCCAGATCGTTCCGCCGTTCGCGAAGCAGGATCGCTCTCAGGGCGATGAGCTGCTCGAATACGCCGTATTGGTCTTCCATGCCTTCGCTTTTACGGCTCGTTTCAAACGTCGGCAAATGGGTTCCCCGCGACGTCCGCAATTGGGTCGGAAGCTGCCATCAGGATTTGCTTGTCCTATCCCACGCCGTGATCACCGCATCCCCGGTCGCTGGCCGCAGCTCGAAGATGCTCTTCGACGCCTCGCTGTGCCGCGACGGATGGACGCGGTTGGTCAGCAGGGTCCAGGCGATGCCGCGGTCGAAATCGACCCACAGGCCAGTGCCGGTGAAGCCGGTATGGCCGATCGTCTCTGCCGAGCAAGCCGCGCCGCCCGACCAGCCCTCGAAGCGGCGCTCCCAGCCGCAGGTGCGATGGCCCTGGATCGGCGTGCGGATCGCCGCGAGCATGGGCGGCGACGCGCCGCTTCCGTCGAGCAGGCCCAAGGCGAAATCGAGCACGCCCGCGACCGTGCCGAACAGCCCGGCATGGCCGGTCTGGCCACCCATCGCGGCGCAATTCTCGTCATGCACTTCGCCCTTCAGCACGCGCTCGCGCCAATGGCAGAACTCGGTCGCGACGGCGGGGCCGGGCGGCGGGCCGTAGCTGAGGCCAGTCCCTAGCGGCCAGGCCGAGAGCGGCTGCCCGGTGATCCGCTCGATCGCGATGCCGAGCAGGATGAAATTGATGTCCGAATAGACCGGCGGGCCGTGCCGCCATTCGCGCTGCAGCACGAACGCGCGCAACCGCTGCGGATCGTCGCCATAAATGTAGATCGGCTCGACCGCGGGGAGGAAGCTGCGGTGCGCCAGGCAATCGCGGAAGGTCAGCTTGCGCTCGGTGGCGTTGGCGACGTCGTACTGGCGCAGATCGGGGATCGCATCGGTCAGCGGCCGGTCGAGGTCGAGCCTGCCCTGGTCGGCTAGCGCCAAGATCATCGTCGTCGTCGCGACCACTTTCGACACCGAGGCGAGGTCGAACCAATGGTCCAGCGTCAGCGTCTCGGGCTCGGGCACCAAAGCGGCCATGCCGGCGTGAGTGACCCAGCGCCGCCCGTCGGCGGCGACCACGCCCAGCGTGGCCCCCGGGATGCGGCCGGCCGCAACCGCAGCCGCCGCCGGCGCGAAGGCTTGCTCGATCATGCCGCCACCGCTTCCGGAAAGCCCGGATCGTCGTCGGGACGCGGCCTGGCGCGGACGATGAACGGCAGCAGGACGAGCACCGCGACGCTCATCGTGCCGGCCATGATGAAGAAGCCGTCATAGCCGATCGCTTTCTGGAAAATGCCCGACAGCCCGGCCAGCAGCCTGGGGATCAGGAAGGCGAGGCCCGAGAACAGCGCATATTGCGCGGCCGGGTAGCGCGGGTTCACCAGCAGCGAGAGATAGACCACGAACACCGCGCCTTCGAACCCGTGCCCGAACTGATCGACCGCCATCGCCAGATAGAGATCGAGGTCGCCGGCCGTGACGCCGAGGCCGAACAGCGAGAACAGCACCGGCCCGCCCGGCGCCTGATGCGCGAGCCAGGCGAAGATCCAGTTGCTGAGCGCCGACATCACGCCGCCGATCACCAGCGACCAGCCCATCGACACCCGGGCCGCCAGCAATCCGCCCAAGGTCACGCCGAGCAGCCCCGATACCAGCGCGACCACGCCATCCGCCGCGCTGATCTGCTTGAGGCCATAGCCCAGGGCGTTGAACATCGGGTGCGACAGCGTGTTGGCCATCACGTCGCCGGTTCGATAGATCGAGATGAGCAACAGGATCGGAATGACGACGACGCCATAGCGCCACGCCACGTCGACATAGGGTCCCACTGCCGCCGATCGTCGCAATGGCGCTTGCCAGGGCAACGTTCGCAGCCAGGGCACCGCCGCGCCGAGCACCACGAACGGCAGCAATCCTATCCCGGCCACCCAATATTTCATGATGTCGGGGTTATCCATGCCGACCGACCCGATCGCCGACATCAGCAGCCAGCCCACGACCGCCGTCGCTGCCGTCGCCGCCGCGATCATCACCGCGCTGGCCAGCAAGCCGGTGAGCAGCGCCGTCGCCCGTCCTCCGCCGCGCCCCGGCTCGGGCGACATCGCGCTCAACACCGGAAACGGCAGGAAGGCGAGGAGCGCGATCGCCAGGTAGGCGACGGTCCAATTGGCCTCGGCCGCGATGTAGATCGCGCCCCCGCTGGCCGCCACCATGGAAGCGCGATAGCCCCATTGATTGACCGCGACGAGCGGTCCCTGCTCTTCCGCGGTGGGGGCCAGTTCCACGCGCCAGCCGTCGGCCGCGATCTCCAGTGTGCTCGTCCAGAACGCGAGCAGCAGCGCGAAAAGCGCGGTCAGCGGCAAGCTCGCGTCGGTCGAGGTGAAGGCCATCCCGACGGTCGACAGGAAGATGCCGAGCTGCGCCACCATGATCCAGCCGCGTCGCCGGCCCCAGAACCGGCCGAACCCCGGCATGTCGTATTTGTCGAGCAACGGCGCCCAGGCGAACTTGAAGGTCGGCAGCAGCGATACCCAGGCGAAATAGCCGATCGTGACGATGTCGACATCGTGTCGCGCCAGGCGCAGGAACAGCACGGTGCTGAACATGTAGAAGGGCAACCCGGCGGAAAAGCCCAGCAACGTGTAGAGCGCCAGCCGGCCGAAGCCCGGCCGCAGCGCCGACCCACGTGCCTGACCGTCGGTCGCCGCCATCGTCACGCGCGGGATCCGGTCGGGCGGCGGCGGGTCGCGTGCGGCATCTGTGTTTTTCTCCTTCTCGTACCGTGGCATCCGACGCTGATCGGGCCACGACCATGGCCGCTGTGTTGCAGTCACGCAACGCTTTGCGCCTTGTGCACATAAAAAGGGAACCGGTTTCACCACCTTGCGAAAAGAAAGGTGGCAAGACCTGTCCATTTTGATGCTTAATGTCGGGATAGAGCGCTTCAAGCGCCCGCAAGGGGGAATACAATGATGACAGGTTCGACCTCGCTCCGTCTGGTGTTGGCATCCGGCACGGCGCTCGCCGCCTTGTGCGCGCTGCCGGGAGCCGCCTTCGCCCAATCGACCGGCAGCGATCAGACCAGCGCCGCCTCGACGCCGACCGGCGCCGCGACCCCGGTTTCGGACGATCAGGGCGACAAGGCCGGCGGCAGCAAGGAAATCATCATCACGGGCTCGCGCATCAAGCAGGACCCGAACAAGAGCGCGCTGCCGCTCCAGATCATCACCAACCAGGATCTCAGCCGCGAGGGCATCAGCAGCCCCGAACAGTTGATCTCGTTCCTGGCGGACAACGGCAACGGCGCCGACAATCTCGCGTCGAACTCGGACGTCGTCAGCGGCGCCGCCCGCGGCACCAACGGCCTGTCCGCCGCCAATCTGCGCGGCCAGGGCAGCGCATCGACCCTGATCCTGTTGAACGGCCGCCGCGTCGCCGCGCACGGCCTGCAGGGCTCGGCGGTCGACGTGAACCAGATTCCGTTCGCGGCGATCGACCGCATCGAAGTGCTGAAGGACGGCGCCTCGGCGATCTACGGTACCGACGCGATCGGCGGCGTGATCAACTTCATCACCAAGACCAATTTCACCGGGGTCGACGTCCAGGGTTTCAGCGACATCACCCAAGAGGGCGACGCGCCGATCTACCGGCTCTCCGGCACTGTCGGTTTCGGCAAGCTCGACGAGCAGGGCTTCAATGTCATGGCCGCCGTCAGCAAAAGCTGGAACAGCATCCTGCGCGGATCGGATCGCGATTTCGTCAACGGCAACCAGCCCAATCGCGGCCTGTCGATCGACACGCGCGGCACGCCGGTCGCCACCGCGTTCCCGATCAACCCGACCGGGGCGGGCGTGGGCATCACGCAGGGCGGCACCCTTCTCGGCGGCACGAGCGGGGCAACCTCATTGCTCACCAACCCGGGCTTCTTCATCCCCGGGACGACCGTCGCGGCATCGGGCGGCGTCAACCCGCTGCGCCTGCCCGGCGGCGCCGGCTGCGATTCGGTCGACGGCGGGATGAATTACGATTCGGTGCTATGGGCGAACCCGAGTTCGGCGCTCGCCTGTTCCTGGGATACGGGCCGCGCGGCGACGCTCCAGCAGCCGATCCAGACGCTGACCTATTACGGGCGCGCCACGGCGAAGTTCGGCGACAATGAGATCTACCTCGAAGTGACCGGGTCGGACGCGACCTCGCACAAGATTTTCTCGAACAATCAATATAGCTCGAACAACAGCTCGCTGCCGATCGCCTATCCGCTCAACGCGCTGACCGCCCCGACCTATAACTCGGTCTACAACAGCATCGTGTCGGTGCTGCCCGCCGTCGCGGCGAATTACGGCAAGCCGATCACGTTCCGCTGGCGCTGCACCGATTGCGGGCCGCGCGAATATGTCACCAACACCAAGACCTTCCGCGCCGCACTCGGCATCGACGGCTCGATCGCGCCGGGCTGGGATTATCGCGCGGGCGCGTCCTATGCGTCGAGCCGGGCGACGTCGATCCTGGGCAGCGGCTACAGCTATCGCGGCGTCTATGCGAGCGCGGCGTCGGTCGCCTATGCCAAGACCCACGGCGACCCCAATGCCGTGCTGGGCGGCCCCGATCCCCGCGCGCCCACCGCGCCGGGCGCCAGCGCGCCGGGCATCGTCGGGCTGTTCAACAGCGGCATCCTCAATCCGTTCTCGCTGCAGCAGACGCCCGAGGCGCTGGCCGCGCTCGACGCGGTATCGGCCAAGGGAGTCAAACTGTACGGCGGCAAATATGAGGTGCGCCAGTTCGACGCCTCGGTGTCGGGCAGCCTGTTCCGGCTGCCGGGCGGCATGGTGAAGCTGGCGGTGGGCGTCGATTATCGTCGCGAGAGCTACGGCTTCAACGGCTCGTCCGCCGCCGACGTCTCGTCGCCCGACATCTTCAACGTCGCCTTCGACAACGTCAATGCGCTGAGCAAGGTCCACCGCGACGTCAAGGCGGCCTATGGCGAAATCCTGTTCCCGGTGTTCAAGCCGCTGGAAATCTCGGTCGCCGGCCGCGTCGACGATTACACCGGCTTCGGCTCGACCTTCAATCCGAAGTTCACCGCCAAATTCCAGCCGGTCGACTGGTTCATGCTGCGCGGGTCGTACAATACCGGCTTCCGCGTCCCGTCGTTCAACCAGATCTTCAACGGCGTGACGCAATCGCCCAATCCGGGCAACACGCTGGTCGATCCCACGCTCTGCCCGCAGGGGACGACCGCGGGGCCGCAGCCCGCCTGCGCCCCGATCACGCCGGACTCGCTCAGCGGCGGCAATCGCAACCTCGGGCCGGAGACGTCGAAGGAATATAGCTTCGGCGCCGTCCTCCAGCCGACGCGTCGTCTCACCTTCTCGGCCGATTACTGGTCGATCTCGGTCGACAATGTCATCGGCACGATCACGATCCCGCAACTGCTCGCCAACATCAACGCCTTCCCCGATCGCATCGAGCGAACCAACGGGATCATCACCCTGGTCGACTTGCGCACAGGCAATTTCGGGTCGCGCCGCACGCGCGGCATCGACTTCTCGGCGCGCGGCAGCTTCGATGCCTTGGGTGGCGTCATCGCGGCCGGGTTCGACGGGACGCTGTTGCTCGAGAAGAAGGAAAAGCTGCTTCCCAATTTGAAATACACCGACCTGCTCGGCGTGTTCAGCCTGTCCGGCGATCTCGGCCTGAAATGGAAGCACAACGCCTTCATCAGCTATTCGAAGGACGGTTTCGCGCTGACCTTCTCGCAAATCTATCGCGACGGCTATCAAAACCAGGCCTTGCCCGGCAGCGCGACGCGACCGGATTTCAACCCGCGGGTGAAGCCCTACATCATCTACAATGCCTCTGTGTCGCAGCGGTTCACCAACCGCCTGACGCTGACCGCCGGGGTCAAGAACATCTTCAACACCGACCCGCCGTTCGCGATCACCTACGATTCGAACACCGGTTCGGGCAGTTCGTGGGAACCGCGCGTCGCCGATCCGCGCGGCCGCTCCTTCACGATGACGGCCGAAGTGAAATTCTAAACGCGAGAACGCTCGCGCGACGGGGCGTCCGGCAACGGACGCCCTTTTTTTAACCCGTATCGCGCGCTCCGGCGACGAGTCGCGATGCGAAACCGCGCAAATTGCGGACTTTCGCCGACGCACCGCGTGAACCCGGCCGCAATGCCGACACCTCCATTAAGCTGCCTTTCGAGGAAGGGGCGGACATGCCGGCAATGACGACGTCTCGACACCACGCCGGCCGCCTGCCAACGCTCGCACCAGTCGGATTGTTCGTGGCGGTCGCCGCCGCCCTGATCGTCGCGCCCACCCCACCGCCGGCCGCATGGCTGGCTGCCGTGTGCTTCGGCGCGTTCGCGTCGCTGATCCTGCTCTGGCGCTCCGGCGCGCCGGTCGCCGCGCAATCGGGCATTTCGGTACTGATCATCGTCGAACTGCTGCTGCTCGGCTTACGCGGCGATGGGCTCGGCATGCGCAATGTCGAGACCAGGGTGTCGACCGCGATCACCGCTCACGACGACCCGTCCGACCGCGTCGACCAGCCGGCAGACGCCGCCTCCCGCGTCGCCATCGCCGCCAGCGCAGCGGACACCCGGCGCGAAGCCGACGAATTGGCCCGCCGCATTCAGCAGGAATTGCCAGCACATCTCCGCGACAGCGAGATCCAGGGCGATCTGAAAGTCGAGCGTGCGCGCTCCGACACCCGGATCGCATTATCCTGGTCGGTCGGGCCGGCGGGTCGCGCCACCTGGTGCGGATCGACCAGCGTGTTCGCGAGCGATACCCACGCGGGCATCGCTTTGCTGGCGGCCGAAGTGGCGCGAAAGCTGACCCGCCGCGGCGCCGCTCCCGGCTGCGGCGCCTGACCGAAACTGCGCAAATTGCGCGATTGATCTCGATCAACCGCTTCCCATTTCGGCAAGGCGCGGCGGCTAACCCTGGCGCCATGACCTACGCTCATTCCTCGGCCCCGCGGCACGGCCTATTGTGGCGACTCTTGCGCGACCAGCGCGGCGCGGCGCTGGTCGAGATGGCGCTGGTCCTGCCGGTGCTGTTGCTGCTCGTCATGGGAATCATCGTCTTCGGTCAGTGGCTGTCCTATGCCAACGCGCTGCAGCAAGGCGCCAACGAAGGTGCGCGCGCCAGCCTGTCGGGTCTGTCGCAGGACGAACGCGCGTCGACCGCGCGCCAGACGGTCGCCGACACGCTGTCGCATTACGACGGGATAGACGAGAGCAAGGTCACGATCGGCGTCCAGGACGACGGCGCGACGATCAAGGTGACGGTCGATTACGACATGTCGGATCAACCCGTCATGAAGCTGCCGTTCGTACCGATCCCCGACAAGGTGATCTCGCGCAGTTCGGCCGTTCGGCTGAGCGGGTTTTGAAAGGGCTGGAGATGCGGCGCCGCGCCTCGCTCATCGCCTCGACCAGCGGTAACGTCACGGTGCTATTCAGCGGCGGCCTGCTCGCCTTTCTGGCGATAGCCGCACTCGCGGTCGATGCGACCAACCTGTACCTCGCCAAGCGCCATGCCCAGGGCATCGCCGACGCGGCGGCCCTGGCCGCCGCCGGCGATATCGACGAGGCGCCCACCGCCGCCGCCGCCGCGCGAAACGCCAACGGCATGCCCGGGCTGTCCATCCTGAGCGTCGAGCCCGGCCATTATGCCGACGATCCGTCGCTCGCCGCGGGGCAGCGCTTCGTCCCCGGCGCCGACGACGCCAATGCCGCGCGCGTCCGGGTCGGCGCCGACGTTCCGCTCTACTTCGGTCGCATCTTCGGCAAATCGAGCGTCACCGTCGAAGCGCGCGGCACCGCGGCCAGGATCGACCTTGTCGCATTTTCGATCGGCTCGCGCCTGGCCGCGATCGACGGCGGCCTCCCCAACGCCGTGCTGTCGCAACTCGCCGGCACCGACCTCCAGCTGAGCGCGATGGACTATCAGGCGCTCGTTGGCGGCCAGCTCGACATCCTGAAATTCTCCGAAGCGCTGCGCTCGCAGCTCAACGTCCAGGTCGCGACATTCGGCGACCTGCTGAACAGCCAGGCGACGCTGCCGCAGATCGCGCGTGCGATGGCCACCTCGGTCAGCGACGAGCAAGCGGCGTCGGTGCTGCGCGCGGTCGCCGACCGCCTGCCGCAGACCTCGACCAAGCTGTCCTCGCTGATCGATCTCGGGCCGCTGTCGGACCAAAGCGCATCGGATCCGTCGCGGCCGGTCGTCGTCGACGCCTGGTCGATGCTTCGCGCCACGCTGGAGCTCGGCGGCGCGCACCAGTTCAGCACCGATCTCGGCGTGACCGTGCCGGGCCTGTCCTCGGCCAAATTGATGGTGGCGATCGGCGAGCGCCCGGCCCATTCGCCCTGGCTCACCGTCACCGCGGCGCACGACGTGGTGGTCCGCACCGCGCAGACCCGGATCTATCTCGATACCCAGGTCGCGCCGCAACTCGGCCTCGCCTCGCTCAGGGTACCGATCTATGTCGAGATCGCCGCCGCCAGCGCGACGCTCGATAGCGTGTCGTGCGCCGGCGGGGCGCGCAACGCCACGGTCAAGCTCGCGGTCACGCCCTCGGTCGGGGAAGCCGCGATCGCCGACATCGACCCGGCCGCCTTCGCCAATTTCCAGTCGGCGCCGACGCTCAATCGCGTCACCATGCTGCGAACCCCGCTCGCCTCGGTATCGGGATTCGCCGACATCAAGCTGGGCGGGGTCGCGCCGCAGACGGTCGACTTTTCCGCCACCGATATCGCGAACCATAATGCGAAGAGCGTGAGCACGAACGACATCGCGCAGGGCGTCGCCTCATCGCTGATCTCGAAGGTCGATCTCAACGTCAATGCGCTGGGGATCGGGGTCAACCTCGGTGTCCTCACCGGTACCGTCGGCCAGGCCCTGCAGCTGGCCGACGCGCCGCTGGATGCGCTCTACGGACAGGTCGGCGGCGTGTTGGGGGTTCAGTTGGGACAGGCCGACGTTTGGGTGAACGGCGTGCGATGCGGCACGCCGGTCCTGGTTGCGTGAGAATGAGGCGGGGGGAATGGCTAGAAACAATCTGGTATTACGGCGGGCCGATAGCTGGGAGCCGCTGAGCTATCGGCTGGAATTGCCGGCGGAAATCCGTGAGCTGCGATCGTGCCGGCTCGACATATCGTTGCTCGAACTCTCGGTCGCGGGGTGCGGTCTGTGGGCGGGGTTCCGGATTCGCGTCGAGCGGCCGATCACCTTGTTCGTCGACGGCTTCGCGCCGATCAAGGCACGCACCGAATGGAGTTCCAGCGGGTTCGCGGAATTGGTGTTCGACCAGCATCTCCACCTCAGTGTGGTCCAGCACATGGCGCGGCAATCGGCATCGATCGCGGGCAGCCCGGCAGTGCTCGGCATCCCGCGGGCCGCGCACGCCGAGTTCGCGTCGCTGTCGCAGGAATGGAAGAGCCGAACGTGACCGGGGCGGCCCCTCTGTATTCCGCTATTTGCGCGTCACCACCATCACCGCGCCTTCGCTGCCATAGACGCCGCGCAGATCCTTGATCGCGACGACCGCGGGGATCGTGGTCCCGTCGTTGCGCAGGAACTCGGTTTCGAAGCGCTGCGTCCCGCCACGGTTCAGCACGGTCTCGATCATTTCCCTGAGCGCCACGCGCTGGGCGATCGGCACCAGATCGACGACCGGCACGTGGCCGAGACGCTCGCTGGGAAGCTGCAGTAAATCGCTCATCGCCGCGTCGAGCTGCTCGATCCTGCCGCGCACGTTGAACCAGATATAGCCGATGCCGCCATGCGCCAGCATCGCCTCGATCAACGCCTTCTTGGTATCGGCGAGGCGATACGCCCTCACTTCCTCGGTAATATCCCGGGCCAGCATCACCACGCCGTGGTTCGCGCGAAAGGTTTCGACGCGATGCCACGTATCCCCGCCGAGCAGCGCGGGGAGCTCGAACGAACATGGCTCGCCGGTCCGCGCGGTATGATTGTGGTAGCTCTCGAAGGTCGTTTCGCCAAGCCCCGGCAACGCGTCGAACAACAGGCAACCGGGCAACGATCCGTCAGGTTTGCGGGCCATCGCATGCGCCGTGCGGTTGGCCATCACGATCCTGCGCGATTCATCGGTAACGACCAGCATCAGCGGCAACCAGTCGGCCAGATCCTGATTGGAGAATATCGCATCGCGATCCTCGCCCTTCGCGGTAGCGACAAAGGCATGATATCTGGCGATCGGAAGAAGAGCGTGCGTTTCCCGACCATGATGGGTAACGAATACTGTCGCACCGGCCTGGCTCAGGTGTCCAAATCGCCGCGAAAACTCGGAAGCCCTGACAAAAATTTCCTGCACCCCGCACCCCCGCGCGGCTCATGAGAATGACGATTGCGATCCGACTTAAATGTAACTGACCATGTAACAGATTTTATTTTAACGATAACTTGTAGTCGATCGATATTTCATCCGGACTGGATACGATTTAGCCATTGGATATATCGCAAGAAGGCGACCAGGGCGTCCCACGTAATTTTACAGCTGCCGCGTGGTGCGAATCCGTCATGAACTTGCGGCGATCGCGACGTTTCGGATCACCAGATCGCCGCCCGCGCGGCAGGCGCGAGATATAGCGCATCGCCCGCATCGACATCGAACGCTCGGGCCCAGGCGGCCATGTTGCGGACCGTCCAGACGCGCTGCGCGGCGGGCGCATGGGGATTGGTCAACAGCCGCCGCCGAAGGTCGGCCTCGCGATACTTCATCCGCCAGATCTGCGCCCAGCCCAGGAAGAAGCGCTGGTCGCCCGACAGGCCGTCGATGACCGGCGCCGGCTTGCCGCCCAGCGATGCACGATAGGCGTCATAGGCGATCGTCAGTCCGCCGAGATCGGCGATATTCTCGCCCAGCGTCAGCGCGCCGTTGACGTGCATCCCGGGCAAAGGTTCGTAGCGATCGAATTGCGCTGCCAGCACCGCCGTCCGCCGCTCGAACGCGGCGCGGTCGGCCGCCGACCACCAGGTCGCCAATCGCCCGCGTTCGTCATATTTGGCGCCCTGATCGTCGAACTGATGCGTCATCTCATGCGCGATCGACGCACCGATCCCCCCGTAATTGACCGCCGGGTCGACCCGCGCGTCGAAGAACGGCGGCTGCAGGATCGCGGCGGGAAAGGTGATCGCGACCTTGGGATAATTGGCGAAGGCGTCGACCGTCATCGGCGTCGCGCTCCATTCCCAGCGATAGATCGGCCGCCCGACCTTGGCCGCTTCCCAATCGTGGTGAAAGGCATTGGCCCGCACCGCGTTGCCGAACGCGTCGCCGGCGCGCATCGTCAGCCCGGCATAATCGTGCCAGCGGTCGGGATAGCCGATCTGCGCGTGGAAAGCGGCCAACTTGCGATGTGCGCGGCACTTGGTCTCGGGCGTCATCCAGTCGAGCGCGTCGATCCGGCGGCCGAACGCCGTGACCAAATTCGCCACCATCGCTTGCGCGGCGGCGCGGGTCGCGGGCGAGAAATGGCGCGACACGTAAACCTTGCTAACCTCGTCGGGCATGCCCTCGAGCACGAAGGCCACGGCGCGGCGCCAGCGCGGCTCGGGCGTGTCGATGCCGTCGATCGCCTTGCCGTAAAAGGCGAAATCGGCGGCGCGCAGCTCGGCCGGCAGCACTTGGGCGTAGCGATGCAGCGTCCGCACGATCAGCATGTCGCGCAATGTCGCGACCGGCGCGGCGTCGATCAGCCGCAAGGTCGCGGCAACCGCGTCGGGCTGGCGCACGATCGCGCGGGTCGTGCGATAGCCGAGCCCGCGCACCAGCGTAGCGACACTGTAGCCGGTGCGGCCGGCATCGAGCGCGGCAATGGCGGTCGGATTGTAGGTGCGGCGCGCGTCACGGCTGTCCGCCGCCGGCCAATTGGCCGAGGCGATGCCGGTCTCCAGTTTGACGATATTGTCCGCAGCGGCCTCGGGCGTCGCGACGCCGGCGAAACGCAACGTTCGGATCAGATAGTCGCGATAGGCGGCGCGAGCGCCGCGCATCGTGACGGCATCCGATAGATAATAATTGCGATCGGGCATGCCGGGCACGCCTTGCGCAATGGTTAGCGCATAATGGCCGGGATCGCCGTCGTCGGGCTCGACCGCGAAGGCGACCGGCAACTCGACACCCTGTCGCCCAGCCCTCGCGGCGGCGGCGAGATAGTCGTCGGGCGTCGCGATCGCCAGCAACGAGGCCAGCCATGGCGCCACGGGAACACGCCCCGCCCGATCGATCGCGGCCTCGTCGAGAAACGCGCGATAGGCGATCCCGGCGCGGCTGCGGCCGTCGCGCGCCTGTTCTTCCAGGATATCGCGGACCTGGACGCGGCTCTGGTCGTCGAGCTGGCCGATCGTGCCCGTACTCGAACGATCGGCGGGGATCGCGGTACGCGCATCCCAGCCGCCGTTGGCGTAGCGGAAGAAATCGGCACCAGGCGCGACGCTGCGATCCATGCCGCTGGTGTCGAACCCCGATGCCGCCGGCCTGCCGGCTCCCCAGCCCGGGATCGTCATCGCTAGCAGGGCCGCGCCGATCAGCGCACCGGACCATGGGAAGAAGTGCCTCATCCGCCGTCGCCTAGCAGTCTGCGCCGCGGCGCGGAATTGCCGGGATCAATCGAGCAGGTCGGCCAGTCGCGCCGCGAAGCTGTGCGCATCGCCCGGCCAGCGCGCGGAGACGTAATTGCCGTCGCGCACTATCCAGGCCGGCCGCGCATCGGTCGGCGTGTCGCGCGCGAGCCCGCCGGTCTTGCGCCGCGCGTCGGGCGTGCCGGGTGGGACGTCGAGGAAATCCTCCGGCGTCGCGAGCGCGCGCGTCACCTCGGCCTCGACCGACATATGGCCCTCGGGCTCGCCGGGTTGCTCGACATAGGTGCGATAATAATCGCGATCCCAGCGGCGCCCGACATGCGCCAGCGCGCTCGCTGCGCGCTCCTGCGCCCAGGTGAGGGCGGTCGTCCGCCGCCCGTGCAGAACCGATCGGCCGTCGGCGCGGCGGCTGCGCGCGGCGAGCAGCACGCCGTGGCAGATCGCGCCGACCGGCTTGTCCGCGTCGAAGAACGCGACCACCAGTCGCTGCAACACCGCGCTCTCGAGATAGGCCCGCATCCCCCGTGCGCGATGGCCGCCCGGCAGCACCAGGCCGTCGAAATCCTCCGCCGCCACCGCGTCCCACGCCATCGGCGCGCGAAAATGCGGATCGCGCTCGAGTTCGGCATAAGCGCGCCGCCCGTCGCGATTGGCGCGCAGCAGCAGGCCGATCGGGCGCAAGTGACGCAGCACCGGAACGCGGCTCCAGGGATCGAGCCCGATTCCGTCAATCATGATGCGATCGGCCTCTGCCGGCGCGCCGTCAGGCGTGGCGAAGCGCACCTGATGGCCGCGCGCGACCAGCACGCGCCAACTGACCGCCGCTTCGGTCGGATCGAAGTCGCAATGCGGCAGCGGCATGATGACCCTGGCCATGAGCGAGACGGTGCCGCAGCGGGAGCCGGGTGACAATCGGTCATGACCGTGCCCCGAGCGAACCGTCGCGAATCGCGCAGGGAATGTCTTCTCATCCAAATAAATTTCGCTTCGCCGCCGATCCGGCACGGCTCGCCGCTCACTTCACGCGGTTCGTCGCACGAATTGTCGTGAAATAAAGTGACGCCATACGAACGATCGCGATTTTAGTTTGTGAGAATCGCTCGCCCACGGCGAAAACAGCCGAAAATCGGCCACAACAGTAATCGTATCGGATACTGATCGCCGATTCTTGTCCGATTTCTACCTATAGATCGATCTCTATTCACGGAATAGAGCATATAGCCTGGCCTGATTATAGGCGCCCTTCTCACAAGACTAAATATAGCCTCCATCTTATCCAAGTAATTATCCAGACAATTAAGCAAATTGTTGTTGCGAATCCGAAAGCAACGTCGTATCTGAACGCCGTACTCGAGCTAACGGGTTCACCATGCCATTGCCATTCATAATAGTGGACCGCTCCGCGGTCCTCCTCCTTGGTGTATGCGCCGGAACCGCGATAGGTTTCGGCTTTGCCGGTCACGCGGGTTCTGGCGCGTCCACAGTAAAGTTCCCCGTCTGCACCATCCCCGCCAAGACGAACGCCGCGCCACCCGAGGTGGCCGCCGCGCGTTTCTGTGCGTCCGCCCCGCAAAAGCAATTGGTCGCGACCCTGCGCAAGGGCCGTCCGGTCCGCGTCGCGGTGTTCGGCGATTCCTATGGCGACGGGATCTGGTGGGGGTTGCAGCGGCAATTGCCCCACGCCGGGTTCGACGTCGTCAAATACAGCCAGCCGGCGATCGGCTTCGCCGCGTACAAGCGCTTCAACGTCGAGGCGCATACCGCCGACCAATTGGGCGCCGATCCGGTCGACATCGCCATCGTATCGTTCGGCGCCAACGATGCGCAGAACATCATCACCGACGACGGCAAATACGCCGCATTGCTCGGCGACCGCTGGAAGGCGCAGATCGCGACGCGGCTCGACCGCTTCGTCGCGCTGCTCCGGCGGCATCATGCGATGGTCTATTGGGTCGGGCTGCCGCGGATGCGCGAAGCACGAACCGATGCCGATATCGGCGCGGTCAACGCTTTCTACGCCGGCGAGATGGCGCGGCTCGACGTGCCGTTCATCGACACCCGCCCGCTCGCCGCCGACAAGAGCGGCCAATATGCCGCCTATCTGCCCGACGCGAAAACCGGCGCGCCCGTGCTGATGCGCGCGGGCGACGGCATCCATATGTCGATGCCCGGCTATCTGTTGATCACCAAGGGGCTGGCGGCGCGGATCAGCGACTATGTCGACGCGACGCGTGCCGTCGACGCGCCGGCCGCCGCTCCCGAGGTGGCGCGGTGAAGCGCCTGGCCGCCGCGATGCTGCTGACGCTTCCCGCCGCCGCGACCGCCAGCGATTGCGACCGCGCGGGGTGCAATCTCGCGACGCTCAAGCCGGTGTTCGCGCAACTCGAGGCGGCGCGCGCGCGGACGCCCGGCACGCGCCCGGTGCACATCGTCCAGATCGGCGACAGCCATACCGCGGGCGACGTGTTGACCGGGGCATGGCGCGACCTGCTCCAGGCGCGCTACGGCAGTGGCGGGCGCGGCGTGCTCGCGCCGGGGCGGCCGTGGGAGGGCTACATCACGCGCGGCGTGACCGTGTCGATGTCGTCCGGCTGGCGCGTTGCGGCGACCTTCGGCAAGGGATCGGAGAACGCCGCCGTCCCGCTTGGCCTGTCGAGCTATTCGCTGACCTCGCTCCAGCCGGGTGCGACGATCGGCCTCACCACCGACGTGCCGGCGATGGATTTCGATCGTGTCGTGCTGTGCGCGATCGCCGACGCCAATGCCGCGACATTGGACGTGCATGTCGGCCGGATCGATCAGCGCATCACGCTCGACGCGCCCGTGCCGACTCCGCGCTGCACCACGATCCGGAGCGGGGGAGCGCAAGCGTCGGTCACGATCACCGCCGGCGATCGCCCGGCGACGATCACCTCGCTGGCGGTGTTTCGCGACTTGGGCGGGATGGCGCTGTCCAATCTGGGCGTGATCGGCGCGCAACTTCGGCATTTTGCGCGCACCGACGACGCAGTGATCGCCGAGGAATTGCGCGCTTATGCCCCCGACCTGATCGTGCTCGCCTTCGGTACCAACGAAGGCTTCTCGCCGCGCTTCGACCCGCGGGTCTATGAAGCGACGCTGCGCGGCCAGATCGATCGCCTGCGGACGCTCGCGCCCGGCGTCCCGCTGCTGCTGCTCGGCGCACCCGATGCACTGACGCGCAACCAGGCGCTCAGGACCAATGCCGAAGGCACGGTCGTCGGCTGTCCCGATCCCGGCAGCCCGCCGCTGTTCGCCCCGCCCGCGCTGGACGCGGTGCGCGGCATCCAGCGCAAGGTCGCGCGCCAGCTCGGCATCGCTTTCTGGGACTGGCAAGCGGCGATGGGCGGGCCGTGCGCCGCGCGCGGCTGGACCGACGCGGTACCGCCGCTGATGCGCCCCGACCATGTGCATTTCCGCTGGCCCGGCGGGCAGGCGCTCGCCGCCCGCCTCCAGGCCAATCTCGACGCTGCGATGAGCGAGTGACGCGATGCTGTTTCCGACGCTGACCTTCGGCCTGTTCTTCCTGGTCGTGTTCCCCGCGGTCTGGGCCGCGCGGTCGACCGAATGGCGCAAATTGCTGCTGCTCGTCGCCAGCTGGATATTCTACGGCGCCTGGGACTGGCGGTTCGTGCCGCTGCTGATCGGCTCGGCGTTGATCAACTGGGGCGTCGCAGCGCTGATCGCGCGAAGCGAGGTCGAACGGATCCGCAAGGCGCTGCTGATCGGCGGCGTCGCGGCCAATCTGCTGGCGCTCGGCTTCTTCAAATATTTCGACTTCTTCGCCGAACAGGCGGGCAGCCTGTTGACCTTGTTCGGCATCGGCCAGGACGCCCCGCTGATGCAGGTCATCCTGCCGGTCGGCATCTCGTTCTTCACCTTCCAGGGGATCAGCTACGTTGTCGACGTGCATCGCGGTCGCGTGCCCGCGGCACGGCTGCTCGACATATTGCTGTTGATGTCGTTCTTCCCGCATCTCGTCGCCGGGCCGATCGTCCGTGCCGCCGACCTCGTGCCCCAGTTCCAGCAGACCCCGAAGCTCAATCGCGGCATGGTGTCGATGGGGCTGCTGCTGATCGTCTGGGGCTTGTTCAAAAAAGCGGTCATCGCTTCCGAACTCGCGACGCAATTCGTCGACCCGGTATTCGCCGCGCCGTCGGCGCACGGCTCGCTCGACCTGATCCTCGCGGCCTATGGCTATGCGGTCCAGATCTATTGCGACTTCTCGGCCTATTCGGACATGGCGATCGGTATCGCGGCATTGCTCGGCTATCGCTTCCCGCGCAATTTCGACCGGCCGTATCGCTCGGCCTCGTTGCAGGAATTCTGGCGGCGCTGGCATATCAGCCTGTCGCGCTGGCTGCGCGATTACCTCTATATCGAGGCGCTGGGCGGCAGCCGCGGCGGCAAGGCCAGGCTCTATCGCAACCTGATGATCACCATGCTGCTCGGCGGGCTGTGGCATGGCGCCGCCTGGACCTTCGTGATCTGGGGCGGCCTGCACGGCGCGGCGTTGGTGGTCGAGCGCGTCTGGGCGACCTCGCCGCGTACCCGCGAAATCGTCCTGCCGCATTGGGCCAAGGTGGTGCTGACCTTCCATGTCGTGACGCTCGGCTGGATCTTCTTCCGCGCCGCGAGTTTCGGCGATGCTTTGTCCTACCTCGGCGGGATCGTCGCCCCGGCGACCGGCGCGATCACCGTCACGCCGCTGGTCGTGGTGCTGATCGCCTTCGGCCTCGCCATCCACGCATTGCGCTGGGATTCGATGGCGCGGCTCGCCGAGCGGCTGCGGGCGCTCCCCGCGCCGGCGCTCGCCGGGGCGTTCGTCGCGGCGATGCTGGTAGTCGATGCGATGCGCTTCGAAGGGATCGCGCCCTTCATCTACTTCCGCTTCTAAAGGGAAAGCCGGTGTCCGACCTCTACGAATTTCCCGCCGATCTGCCCGACCAGGGCGATAACGGCCGCGCCACGCTCCAATGGACCGGTGGCGTGATCGCCTTGACCACGCTCGGGCTGGCGCTGCTCAACCCGACCGCGATCAGCGGCTGGCTCGACGATCTGCCGCCCGGCCCCGCCACCGTCCGCCTCACCGCGATCGGCGACGGCTGGGCGGAGACCGCCGACCGTATCGGCCTGGCGGCGGGGCACGCCCGGCTTCACGCCGCATGGAAGAGCGCCGAGCGCACCGACTGGCGCGGTCGCCAGCCGGTCGAAATGGCGGCGACCGACGCGGTCGCTAATCCGTAAGGTCGCGCAGGCAGGCGATCAGCGTGCGCCGGGCGAGCACGATCTTGAAGTCGTTATGCCCATGGCCGCGCGCGCCCTCGAGCAGCGCATCGGCCGCCGCCTCGAACGCCTCGGTCCCGGCCGGCCGACCGACCAATGCCGCCTCGGCCTCGGCGCTGCGCCACGGCATCGGCGCGAGCCCGCCGAACGCCAGCCGCGCCGATGTCACCACGCCGTCCTCGACCGCCACCGCCGCCGCGACCGACACGAGCGCGAAGGCATAGGACGCGCGGTCGCGTACCTTGCGATAGAGCTGGCGGCCGGGTGGGGGCGCGGGCAGTTCGATCGCGACGATCAATTCGCCCGGCCGCAGGTCGGTCTCGACCTCGGGCGTGTCGCCGGGCAGCCGATAGAGATCGCCGAGCGCGATCCGCCGTCCCTCACCGCCGGGCAACGCCGTCACCACCATTGCGTCGAGCGCACGCAAGGCCACCGCCATGTCCGACGGATGCGTCGCGATGCATTTGTCCGAAATGCCGAGCACCGCATGGATGCGGTTGAACCCGCCGATCGCCGCGCAGCCGCTGCCGGGGTCGCGCTTGTTGCAGGCCGCCGCGGTCTCGTAGAAATAATAACAGCGCGTTCGCTGCAGCAGATTGCCGCCGGTCGACGCCTTGTTGCGCAATTGTGCCGACGCCCCCGCCAGCAACGCGCGGCTAAGCATCGGATAATGGCCGCGGACCAAAGGATGCGCGGCGAGGTCGCTATTGGGCACCAGGGCGCCGATGCGGATACCGCCGCCTTCCGTTTCCTCGACGCGATCGAGCGCCAGGCGGCTGATGTCGACCAGCTTGGCGGGCGTCTCGACCTGCAATTTCATCAGGTCGATGAGATTGGTCCCGCCGGCGATGTAGCGCCCGCCATCAACGCCCGCCGCCAGCGCCTGTTCGACGCTTGCCGCGCGCGCATAATCGAACGGCTTCATTCCGCCGCCTCCGCGACCAGGCCCTCGCCATCGGCCACCTCGCGGATCGCCGCGACGATGGTCGGATAGGCCGAGCAACGGCAGATGTTGCCGCTCATCCGCTCGCGTATCTCGGCATCGGTCAGCGCGACCTGGTCGAGATCGCCGCTGACATGGCTCGGCCAGCCCTTCGCCACTTCATCGAGCATGCCCGTCGCCGAGCAGATCTGCCCCGGCGTGCAATAGCCGCATTGGAAACCGTCATGGTGCAGGAACGCCGCCTGCAAGGGGCTGAGACGGTCGGGCGTGCCGAGCCCTTCGATCGTCACGACGTCGTCGCCGTCGTGCATCACCGCCAAGGTCAGGCAGGCATTGATCCGCCGCCCCCCGACCAGCACCGTGCAGGCGCCGCATTGGCCATGGTCGCACCCCTTCTTGGCGCCGGTCAGCCCGAGATGTTCGCGCAGCAGGTCGAGCAGGGTCGTGCGGATGTCGGCCTCGACCTCCCGCGCTTCGCCGTTGACGGTGATCCGCATTGCCTTCTCCCGGGAGTCGCCGCGCGGTGTGGAACAAGCACCGAAACGGCACATTTCTGCGACAATTGGAATGTAGTGGCGTCCACTGCTCCCGACCAGTAGCGGAATAGAAATGCGTCGTTCGTTCAGCCTTGCCCTGTTGCTTGCCGGCAGCGCCCCGGTCGCACTCCATGCCCAAACTGCCCCTGCTCCCCCTCCCCACCCTGCGCCGGCCCCGACGCCGACGCCCGCCGCGGCGCCGCAATCGGACGACGATGGCTCCGACGAAGGCGACATCGTCGTCACCGGCTCGCGCGCGTTGCCCGGCGCGGTGGTCGGCGACATCCCGCCCGAACAATCGCTCGGCCCGGCCGACGTCCGTTCCTATGGCGTCAACAGCGTCAGCGACCTGCTGAACGAGCTCGCGCCGCAGATCCGCAGCGACCGCGGCTCGGGCGGCGCGCCGGTGGTGCTGCTCAACGGCCGCCGCATCTCGAGCTTCGCCGAGATTCGCGACCTGCCGACCGAGGCGATCGCGCGCGTCGACATCCTGCCCGAGGAAGTCGCGCTCAAATACGGCTATTCGGCCGACCAGAAGGTCGTCAACATCGTCCTGCGCCCACGTTTCAAGGCGATCACCAGCGAGCTCGGCGACCAGGTCGCGACGGAGGGCGGGCGCAACACGCCGTCGGGCACGCTCGACGTCGTCACCATCCGCCGCGACAATCGCTTGAGCCTGCATGTCGGCTACAGCCAGAGTTCGCCGCTCTATGAGAACGAGCGCGATATCCTGCCGCTGGCGAGCACGCCGACGCCGCCCGGCACCGTCGATCTCAACCATGACTTCGACCAGCGCCCCTACCGCACCTTGCTCTCGTCGAGCCGCAATTTGCAGACCAACCTGGTCTATGCGCACCCGCTGGGCCGGGTGAACGCGACGATCAACGGCTCGTTCCAATATACCGATTCGACCGGCGCGCAGGGTTTGCCGACGTTCGATCTCACGTTGCCGGCGAGCAATCCGTTCTCGACCGCGCCCGGCACGACCGAGATCGACCGGGTCGCGACGGGCTTCGATCCGCTCAGGCAGCGCAATTCGGCGCTGACCTATCACCTCGGTACCGGCTTCAACGGCCAGTTCGGGACGCAATGGCGCTGGTCGCTGACCGCCAATTACGATCGCATCGACAGCGAGAATTTCGGCGAGACCGGCTTCATCGTCCACGATCTGAATGCCCGGCTCGCCGCCGGCGACCCCAGCTTCAATCCGTTCGGCCCGATCGACCCGCTCGATTATCCCATCGCGCCGGCCAATCGCGGCCAGTCGACCTCGAACAGCGGCACGGTCGACGCGCTGGTCAACGGCAAATTGATCAAGCTGCCCGCCGGCGAGATCTCGACCGCGATCCGCGTCGGCGGCTCGCTGTCCAGCCTCGACAGTCAGTCGTACCGGTTCGATACGCAAAGCGCGCTGGCGACCTCAACCGCCGGGTCGACCCGGCGCAACGAAGCATCGGGCCAAATCAACATCGACGTGCCGATCGCCAGTTCGTCGAAGAAGGTCCTCGCCTTCCTCGGCGACCTCTCGATCAACGGCAATCTCGCGGTCCATCAATTGTCGGACTTCGGCACGCTGACGACGCGCGGCTATGGCGCCAATTGGCAGCCGATCCATGGCGTGCGCCTGATCACGTCGGTCACCGACCAAGACGACGCCCCGTCCGCCGCGCAACTGGCCAACCCGGTCGTGGTCACGCCGAATGTGCGCGTGTTCGATTACGTGAAGGGCGAGACGGTCAACGTCACCAGCACGACCGGTGGCAATCCGTTCCTCAGGGCGGACAGCAAGCATACGTTCAAGCTCGGGCTGACGCTGAAACCGTGGGACAAGACCGACTTCACACTGACCGCCAATTATATCGAATCGCATGTGCGCAACGCGATCGCCGGCTTCCCGGCGGCGACGGCGGCGGTCGAGGCAGCCTTCCCTGGCCGCTTCACGCGCGACGCCGACGGCGACCTGACCTCGATCGATACGCGATCGGTCAATTTCGCGCGCACCGACCGGTCGGAGCTGCGCTGGGGCTTCAACATCTCCAAGCCGATCAAGTCCAAGCTGCAGAAAGAGGTCGAGGCGTTCCGCGCCGGTACCGGCCCCAATCCGTTCCAGGGCCTGCGCCTGCCGGGCGGCCGCCGCTTCGGCGAGCGGCCGCAAGGTGGTGGCGGGCAGTCCCAGGGCAATGGGGCCAATCCCAATACGACGGGCACGCCGCCGCAGGACGGCAGCAATCCCAATGCGACCGGCACGCCACCGCCGCAGAACGGCGCGACCGGCGGTGAGCGCCCGGGCGGCGGACGCTTCGGCGGGGGCGGTTTCGGCGGCGGGGGCCGTGGCTTCCGCGGCGGTGGCGGCGGGCGCGGCGCGTTCGGCGGCGGCGGTGGGCGGCTGCAATTCGCTTTCTACCACACCTGGCATTTCACCGACCGAGTCGAGATTTCGCCGACGCTGCCGACCATCGACCTGCTCAACGGTGGCGCGATCGGCTCGGGCGGGCAATCGCGTCACGAGTTCGAGATGCAGGCGGGCTATTCCAACAACGGCATCGGCGTGCGGCTGTCGGGCGACTGGCAGAGCGGCACGCGCGTGCTGGGCGGCACGCCGGGAACGCCGAACACGCTCGATTTCTCGAGCCTGGGCACGCTCAACGTGCGGCTGTTCGCCGACCTGAGCCAGCAACTCAAGTTCATCAAGAAGAACCCCTGGGCGACGGGCATGCGGGTGACGTTGGGGGTCAGCAACCTGCTCGACAGCCGCCAGCGCGTCCGCGACGCCAACGGCCAGACGCCGATCAGCTACCAGCCCGATTATCTCGACCCGATGGGACGGACGATCAAGCTGAGCATCAGGAAGGTGTTCTTTTAAGGCGGAGCGTCCCCCGGAATAGCGACGCTATTCCGGGAGAGAGGCCGGCCCGGCCGGCGGCGCCACAAGGCGCCGACCGACGACGCGGCTTCGCGCGTCGCCAAGCCTTTACAACCCCACCCGCTTCTCCAGCCACCGCGCCGCCGCGTCGGGACTGACCTTCCCGTCATCGCGAGTGACCATGTAAGTCGCCTGCCGCATCGCCTCGACCGATACTTTGCCGATCAGCGGCTTGAGCACGGCGATCATCCGCGCATCCCCGGCGTGGCGCGGCGCGATCGTCAGGATCGCGTCGTAATTGGGGATCGCTCCCCTGGGATCGCTCAGCACGGTCAGCCGGTCCGCCGCGATCCTCCCGTCGGACGAAAAAGCCGAGATAACGTCCGCCTGCCCGCTTTCGAGCGCTCGGTACATGAAGGTCGGGTTGTAGGCGTTGGCCGAGCCGAAGCGGATCGGATAGGCGGCGCGCACCGCCTTCCACTCGGGCCGCTCGAGAAATTCGAGATCGGCGCCGAAGTCCAGCTCGGGCGCCTTCGCCACCAGATCGTCGAGGCTGGCGATCCCCAGTTGCTTCGCCCGATCGCTGCGCATCGCGAAGGCATAAGCGTTCTCAAACCCCAGCCGCCCGAGCAGGTTCAGGCCCTGCCGGCCTTGCCACGCCCGGATCGCCGCCAGCATCGCGTCGCGCGACGGCATGTCGGTCCGCTTCATCTCGTTGGTCCAGATCGTGCCGGTATAGTCGACCGCGACGTCGACATCGCTCGACGTCAGCGCGGCGAACATCACCCCCGACCCCAGCCCTTCCTTGTAGCGCACGCGATACCCGGCCGCCTCGAGCCGATGCCCGATCACGCGCGCCAGGATATATTGCTCGGAAAAGCCCTTGGCGCCGATCGTGATCGTCGCCTGGCGCGCCGGCAGGACTGGAAGCAGCGCAACGACGACGCCCAAGGCGAGCATCCCGAGCGCGATCCACGCGCCGACCCGCCGGCGTCGCGCGATACCGCGCTCGATCACCCCGAGCAAGGCGTCCACCGCGAGCGCCAGCCCCGCGGCGGCGGTGCAGCCAGCCAGCACCAATGCCCAATTCTGCGTCTGCAGTCCGGCGAAGATCATGTCGCCCAGGCTCGGCTGGCCGACCGTGGTCGACAGCGTCGCCGCGCCGATCGTCCACACCGCCGCGGTGCGGATGCCGGCCATCAGCACCGGGGCGACCAGCGGAGCCTCGACCAGGCGCAGCTTCTGCCAGGCGGTCATGCCGACGCCGTCGGCTGCCTCGATCACCGCCGGATCGATCCCGGCGAGCCCGGTCACCCCGTTCCGCAGGATCGGCAGCAGAGCATAGAGCGTCAGCGCGAGCAGCGAGGGCAGGAAACCGAGTGCGGGAATGCCACCGCCGACCAGCGCCGAGAGCGACAGCAGGATCGGGTAGAAGAGCGCGAGCAGCGCCAGGCTGGGGATGGTCTGCACGAGGCTGGCGAACCCAAGTGCGATACGGCCGACGAGAGGCACGCGCGCGGACCACACCGCCAGCGGCAGGCTGAGCAGGATGCCGAGCACCAGGGCGCTCATCGCCAGCAACAGATGCTGGGCGAGCAAGTCCGGCACGCGAGCGAGCGCGTCGAGGAAGTCGGTCACTTAAAAAATCCTCCCCGGAACGGGGAGGGGGACCGCGCGGCGCAGCCGCGTGGTGGAGGGGGCCTTCCGCTTACTCGCCTCCTGGCTCGTTGCTCGTTGGTCGCGGGCCCCCTCCACCAAGCCGCTGCGCGCCTTGGTCTCCCTCCCCGTTCCGGGGAGGAATTGGGAATTCCCCTCATTCCCCCATCTCCAGCGCACCGAGCCGTTTCATCTGCTCGCGCGGCACCGCGACCAATGCTTGCGCGATCGCGCCGCCCTCACCCGCCAGCAACGCGCGCGGCGCCGCGTCGGCGACGATCCGGCCCTTGTCCATCACCAGCACGCGGTCGGCGAGCAGCAACGCCTCGGCCATGTCGTGGGTGACCATGATGGTGGTAAGTCCGAGCCGGTCGTGGAGCGCGCGGATCGCACCGCCCAATTGGTCGCGGGTCACCGGGTCGAGCGCGCCGAACGGCTCGTCCATCAGCAGCAGCCGCGGCTCGGTCGCGAGCGCACGTGCAACGCCGACCCGTTGCCGCTGGCCGCCCGACAAGGCGTCGGGCATCCGGCGCGCGACGTCGGCCGGCAAGTCGACCAGGTCGAGCAACTCGGCCACCCGCTCACCCGGCCGCTTCTCGCCTTCGAGCCGCAAGCCGATCGCGACATTCTCGGCAACGGAGAGATGCGGGAACAGCCCGATGTTCTGGAACACATAGCCGATCCGCCGCCGCAGCCGGAACGGGTCCTCCGCGTCGACCGCCTGCCCGTCGATCGCGATGCTGCCGCTGCTCGGCGCGATCAGCCGGTTGATTGTCTTGAGCAGCGTCGACTTGCCCGACCCCGAGCTGCCGACCAGAGCGACGAAGCTGCCCCCGGCGATCTCGACCGTTACGTCGTCGACCGCCACCGTCCCGCCGGAATAGGTTTTGGTCACGCCCAACAGGGCGACGGAGGGGCCTTGCGCGCTCACCGCGCCGTTGTGCTGAACCATCGGCGCGGGGTCAAACGCTCGAATTCGTCGCCCCGGGCTTGTCGCGGGGTCCACCGTGCCGCAAACCTTGCGCCGAGAGGCACGGTGGATGCCGGCACGAGGCCGGCATGACGACGAAGCCGAAATCAGGGGAGGGCGCATGACGACCAAGGCGATCTTCATCACCGGCGGTGGATCGGGCATCGGGCGCGCGGTCGCGCAACGCTTCGCGCGCGAGGGCTGGCGCGTCGGGCTCGCCGACGTCAACGCCAAAGGCCTGACCGAGACCGCCGCGCTGCTGCCCGAAGGCATGAGCGAGACGTACATCATGGACGTGCGCGACCGCGATTCGTGGCGGAACGACCTCGACGACTTCACCTCGAAGACCGGCGGCCGGCTCGACGTGCTGTTCAACAATGCCGGCATCGGCACCGGCGGCCCGATCGCCGAGATGAGCTTCGAGGACCTCGACCGCGTCGTCCAGATCAACCTGGTCGGCGTGCTCAACGGCGCCAAGATCGGCCATGGCTATCTGGCGAAGACGCCGGGGTCGTGCCTGCTCAACACCGCGTCGGCCTCGGCGATTTACGGATCGGCCGGCCTGTCGGTCTATTCGGCGACCAAGTTCGGCGTGCGTGCGCTGACCGAGGCGCTTGACGGCGAATGGCATGGCGACGGCATCAAGGTCCGCGACCTCGTCCCCGCCTTCATCGACACGCCGCTGCTCCAGGGCCCGATCGAGGGCAGCAACCGCAATATCCGCGAGACCGTGACCGAGGCCGGCCTCGAACTGAGCAGCGCGACCGATGTCGCCGATGCGGCGTGGAACGCGGTCCATGGCGACCACGTCCACACTTATGTCGGCAAGACCGCGTTCCGCATGAAATTCGCCGCGCGCTGGATGCCGGGCCAACTCCGCAAGATGATGCGGCGCGGGATCGCCAGCCCGGAATAGGCGGCAGGAGGTGAGCGACATCTCCTTCCGGCTCGACGGCCTGCTGCTCGGCATGGCCATCGTCGCCGGTGGCAGCCTGTTCCTGCTCATCGCGATCATCTCGGCGCTGGCGACGTTGTTGGCCGACGGGACGGGCGTCGCCGCTTGGAGAGTCCCGCGCACCAGCTTTTATCTGGTCCTGGCGCACGTCGTCGCTTTGCTGATCCTCATCCTGCTTGTCGACCGTCTCCGCATCCCAACGGGCCCCGACTGGATCGACTGGCTGGCGATACCATGGGGGGGCGTCATCCTGTGGGGACTGATCAAGCTCGTGCGTCGGCGATTGCGATGATCGCCCCTTTTCGACATATTATGATACAGTGTTACACAAGCTTGCCTTGACCGCTCTCATCGTCTGTTGTGGATTGGCCTCCTGCACTCGATCCGATCGGAAGATGCCCTCGGCCGACACGCAATGGCGGAATGCGGGGTGGCACTACAGATTTGAAAAGAGAGACAAATCCGGCGCTGCTCTCTATCGCTTCCACGATAACGGCAGGGACCATTTCATGGCGTTGTGCAGCGGCGTCCCGATCTTCCTGCTCGTGAATGGCGACTATGATCGGTCGGCTCGGTCGTTTTCGCTGGAAATAGATTCCCGTCGCTGGACGCTGCCCAGCGAACCCGCTGAGCATGGCGATTCGCTTTTCATCAACGACCCGAAATTCACCGACTATTTCGCTCAAGCGAAGTATCGCATCGCCTATCGCGTCGGCACCTGGCAAGTCGCGTTCGCGCCTGGTCCGATGCTCGGCCGATTGATCAAGGAATGTAGGTCGTAGCGCTGATCAACCACGATAAATCGTATCCCCCGTCTCCGCTCCGCCGCGATCCTTTACGTGGTCGATAAAGGCGCGCAGCTTGGGCAAGACTTGCCGCCGGCTAGGGTAATAGAGAAACAGGCCGGGAACGGTCGGGGCGACATCGGAGAGCACCGCCTCCAGCCGGCCAAGGCCCAGTCCCTCGGCAGCGACCGGCGCGGGGACTTGCGCTAGTCCCAGGCCGTCGACCGCCGCCCCCACGAGGGTCGGGTAATCGTTGGCGATGAATGGACCCGGCAGGTCGATCTCGACCGCGCCATTGTCATCGTCGAACGCCCAGGGCGCGAGCGCACCGCCCGACCGGCGTAGTCGCAGGCAGGCGTGGCCGCGCAAATCCTCGGGTCGTGCCGGCCGCCCACGGCGATCGAGATAGGCCGGGCTCGCGACGACCACGAGCCGGAAGGGCGGCGTCAGCCGCACCGCCACCATGTCGGCCGCGACGAACTGACCAAGTCGCACGCCGGCGTCGAACCCCGCGGCCGCGATATCGACCAGTTCCTCGCTCGCCGATAGCTCGACTTCGATGTCCGGATAGGCCTGGCAGAACGAGGCCACGAGGGGTTCGAGCAGCAACGGCACCGCGGCGCGCGGCACCGACAGGCGCAACCGGCCCGACGGCCTCTGCCCCAGATCGCGGGCAATCTCGCCAGCCGCCACCAGTTGCTCGAAAGCCGGCCCGGCGCGCTCCAGGAAAGCCTCGCCCACCTCGGTCAAGCCGACGCTGCGCGTGGTGCGGAGGAACAAGGCCGCGCCGATGCGTGCTTCGAGCGTGCGGATCGACTGGCTGACCGCCGAGGGCGTCACCCCGAGTTCGGCCGCCGCCCGCCGGAAATTGCGGTGCCGCGCGACGCTCAGGAAGACCTCGACGCCGTCCACCGCGCCTTGCCGAATTGTGAAGTTCTGCTTCATGGCTCGTGCATCATATCGCCGATAGTCGGCCGCGAAAACGGCCCCTACTTCGCCCCGACACGCTTGGGTGACGGACCCAGCGCGGACGAGGAGCCGCACATGCCGGTGGCGATGATTTTCCAGGTTCAGATGGTGCTGGGCTATGTCGCGTGGCTCATGTGGCTGGCCGGTTACGGCCTGCCACGGGCGAGAACGATGCCGCCCGAAGCGGTGCATCGCGCCATCGCCACGCTGCACGGCTTTCGCTTCTTCGGGCTGGTGTTCATCGTACCCGGCGTGGTCGGCCCGCATCTTCCCGGCGAATTTGCCGTCGTTGCCGCTTATGGGGATTTCCTGACGGGACTGCTCGCGTTGCTGGCGCTCGCGACGTCCCGGGTGCGGCCGTTATTCTGGGCGTTCACCATCGCCTTCAACGTCACGGGAATCGGCGACTTGCTGATCGACTATTACCACGCGGTGCGGCTCGGCCTTCCCGAGGCGGCGGGCGATCTCGGTGCGGCGTATCTCGTCCCGGTCCTCTATGTGCCGCTCTTAATGATCACGCACATCCTCGCCTTTTACCTGCTGTTTCGTCAGGCGCGGCGAGCGAACCGGGTAGCCATTCCGTCCTGAGATCTGCGAGCGGCAGCGACGCGCCTAATCGACCAGGTCGTCGATCGCCTCGGCCATCGTCACGTCGCGGTGCGACAGGCCCCCCGCGTCGTGGGTGGTCAGCGTGATGTCGACGCGGTTCCACACGTTCGACCATTCGGGATGGTGGTCGTGCTTCTCCGCCAGCAACGCCACGCGCGTCATGAAGGCGAACGCTTCGCTGAAATCGTCGAAGGTGAAGCTGCGGCTGATCGCGTCGCGGCCCTCGTCATAATCCCATTCGTCGAGCTCATCGAGCGCCTCGCCGCGCTCTTCGTCGCTCAGTTGCTCGACCATCGGCTGTCTCCCGTTGCTTGCCGCCGCGATGGATAACGGCCTATGCCGCTCGGCATGAGCGGGCAAGAGGCACGGCGAGCGCCGAGCGCGGACGAGATCGAGGCGATCGCGCGCCAAACCCTGGCGTCGCTGCCCGACGCGTTTCGCCGCCACATCGGCGAGATCGTGCTGATCGTCGAGGAGTTCGCCGATGACGAGACGTTGGACGCGCTGGGCATCGAGAGCCCGTTCGACCTGACCGGCGTCTATCACGGCCGGCCGATCGGCGAGAAATCGTCGATGGAATCGGGCGCCCTGCCCGACCGCATCCATCTCTATCGCCGCGCGATCCTGGATGAATGGGTGGAGGACGGTGAGGACCTGGCGACGCTCGTGCGGCACATCGTGATTCATGAGGTGGGGCACCATTTCGGGTTGAGCGACGACGACATGCACCGGCTCGAGGACGAGGCGTGAGGGGTATCGATCGCCCGTATCCCCTATCGCCGCCAATCCCACGAAAGCGGGGACCCATCGCCGATCGGTCGGACTGGCCGCGAGGATCCGGGTTGGGCCCCCGCGTTCGCGGGGGCGACGAAAAGGGCAGCGGATGCTGACGTTCGAGTCGGTGACCTGCGTGCGCGGCGGACGCGTGCTGTTCGAGACCCTGTCGTTCGCGCTGGAGGCCGGCGGCGCGGCGTTGATCACGGGCCCCAACGGCGTCGGCAAGTCGAGCCTGATCCGGCTCGCCGCCGGCTTGCTGCGGCCGGTCGCCGGGAAGATCGCCGGCGATGCCGCCCGCGCACTGCTGACCGAGCAAGCGTCGCTCGACGAGGAATTGCCGCTCGCCCGCGCGCTTGGTTTCTGGGCCAAGCTCGATGGCGGGCGCGACGTGGGCCGGGCGCTCGATGCCCTGGCGCTCGGCGACCTCGCCGACGTTCCCGTCCGCCTGCTCTCGACCGGCCAGCGCCGCCGCGCCGCGATCGCACGCGTCGTCGCGAGCGGCGCCCCGCTGTGGCTGCTCGACGAACCAGCCAATGGTCTGGATATCGCGGCATTGCGATTGCTCGAAAGCGCGATCTCACGGCATCGCGACACGGGCGGAGCAGTGCTGGTGGCAAGTCACACGCCGATCGCGCTGCCCGGCGCGCGTACGATCGATCTCTCGATCGCTTTCCGGGGAGGCGCAGAATGACGTCGAGCCTGCCCGCGCTCATCCTCCGCGACCTGCGGCGCGCCTGGATCGGCGGCGGCGCCTTGCTGCCGGTCGCCTTCTTCCTGCTCGTGGCAATCCTGTTTCCGTTCGCGGTCGGCCCCGACGCCAGGTTGCTCGCGCGGGTTGGTGGCGGGGTGTTGTGGGCGGCGGCGTTGCTCGCCGCGCTGATCCCGATCGAACGCCTCGTCGCCCCCGATCTCGCCAGCGGAGTGATCGACCAATTGCTGACCCGCGGCCAGTCCGCCGCGACCATCGCCTTCGCCAAATTGGTCGCGCATTGGCTCGCCTTCGCCCCGCCGATCCTGCTCGCCGCCCTCCCCGCCGCCGCGCTGCTCGACCTGACGCCCGACACGCTCCTCCGCGTCGAGATCGGCCTGCTGATCGGTACCCCCGGCCTCGCCGCGCTCGCGCTTGCCACCGGCGCGTTGGTCGCCGGCCTGCGCGGCGCCGGCGCGATCGCGGGGCTGCTGTTGCTGCCGCTCGCGGTGCCGCTGCTGATCTTCGGTGCCGGCAGCCTGGACGGCGGCATCGGCGCGTTCAAATTGCTGGGCGCGGTCAGCCTGCTGCTGGTCGCGGGGGCGCCCTTCGTGGCGGGGGCCGCAATCCGGGCGGGGCTCGATTAGCCAGCGCCCTGACCCCTCTCAATCCAACATTCCCTGGCCGTAGATATCCAGGTCGAGAAGCAATCCTCTCTCAGCGAGACGTTCCAGCGTTCGGGATTGCAACGTCAGCCCCTCGTTACCGCCAGCGAGAAACAAACCGCAGAATATCCGGCCACGAAACCGCTGCGCGAGGGCGCGCCACATAGGGAAGTCGTCGCTCAACCCGTCCAACAGTTCATTGATCTGGCCGTCCAGGTCGCCAGGCTCGCGGCGATCCACTCTCAACCGCCACGATCCGGTACCCGCCACCTTCTCAGCCCCGCGTGCCGTTAACCAGATTCCACCCTTTCGGACGCCCACCTGCGGTTCGCAGCCCAACCGCGCGGTAATTTCGTCGGGGTCGAGTTCATCCCCGAAAAACCCGAGCGAAGCAGCGGACTTGTGCAAAACACCCATGCGTCCCGATAACACGCTGGCGGTGACGTGGCACCAAGTTGATCCGGCGATTATTAATGGGGTCAGCGACTCCACCGCGCCCAAATCGCGGTGGGCAGTAACAACCCGCGCGTTTCCTCGCGCACCGCGAGTTCGCCGGCTTCGACCTTGCCCGGCAGATCGGCGAATGCCTGGCTGACCAATTCGCCGATCGCCAGCGCCGACATGCGCACCGCATAGACGGTCAGGAACAGGAAGCGCGAGCGGTCGTCGAGCAATTGGCGGCAATCCTGGATCAGGCCGGGCAGGCCTTCCTCCAGTCGCCACACCTCGCCCTCCGGCCCGCGGCCGAACTTCGGCGGATCGAGCAAGATGCCGTCGTAGCGCCGCCCGCGCCGCACTTCGCGCGCGGCGAATTTGGTCGCGTCGTCGACCATCCACCGCACCGGACGATCGTCGAGTCTTGCCAGCCGCGCGTTCGCACGCGCGGCCTCGACCGATTTCTTCGAGGCGTCGACATGGACCATCTTCACGCCCTGCGACGCCAGCGCCAGCGTACCGACCCCGGTATAGCCAAACAGGTTGAGCGCTTCGGCCTCCTCGACGCCGGCCAGCCGCTCGCGCATCCAGCTCCATACGGGCGCCATGTCGGGGAAGAAGCCGAGATGGCGGAACGGCGTGGTCTGCGCGGTGAAGCCGACGTCGCCCCATGTCATCGGCCAACCGTCGCGCGGGACCTGCCCGGTGAATTGCCAGCGCCCGCCGCCTTCTTCATCGGAGCCGGGAATGAACTCGCCATCGGCTTTCCACTCGGCGCTGGCCGGCGCCCACATCGCTTGCGGTTCGGGGCGGATGAAGCGGAAGCGGCCGTAGCGCTCAAGCTTGCGGCCGTGGCCGCAGTCGATCAGCCCGTAATCTGCCCAGGGCTCGCCGATCATGGTGTGGAGGTTCATGCGGCAGCCCTCGACATGCCCTCACCCTTCCGGCGCTGCGCGCCTCCCTCCCTCTCCCGCATGCGGGAGAGGGAAGGGGCCCATCGCGCCAGCGATGGGAAGGGTGAGGGCGTGTCGATCATGCTGCCGTCCGCGCAACGTACTCGGTCACCGCATCGAACGTCGCCGGCAGCGTCTCGTATCGCTCCGCCCGCTCGAACAGATCCCCCACCCGCGCCGGCAGTACCGGCCGCACGCCGGTCGCGCGCTCGACGGCGTCGCCGAACTTGGCCGGGTGTGCAGTCGCCAGCGTCACGATCGGCGCGTCGATCGCCGCCTGGCGCGCCGCGCTCAGCCCGATCGCGCTGTGCGGATCGATCACTTGCCCGGCACGCTCGCAGGCCCAGCGCATCGCCAGCGACATGTCGTCCTGGTCGATCCGCGCGCTGGTGAACAACGCCACCGCGCCCTCGCGCTGTCGGTTGGTCAGGCGCATCGCCTTCGACGCTTCGAATCCCGCCATCTGCGCCGCGAGTGCGGCGCCGTCGCGACCGCCGACGTCGAACAGCAGCCGCTCGAAATTGGAACTGACCTGGATGTCCATCGACGGCGTCGGGGTCGGCACCACGCCGGCCGCCGAATAATCGCCGCTCGATAGCGCGCGATGGAGGATGTCGTTGACGTTGGTCGCGACGATCAGCTTCGCCACCGGCAGGCCCATTTTCGCGGCGACATAGCCGGCGAAGACGTCGCCGAAATTGCCGGTCGGCACCGAGAAGGCGATCGCCCGCTCAGGCGCGCCGAGCCGGACGCCGGCGTAGAAATAATAGACCACTTGCGCCATCAGCCGCGCCCAGTTGATCGAATTGACCGCCGACAGCGTCAGATGCCCGAGCGGCCCGGTGCCCGCGACAGTGGCGTTGACCATCGCCTTCACCATCGCCTGGGCGTCGTCGAAACTGCCCTCGATCGCGATATTGTGGACGTTGGGCGCCAGCACCGTGGTCATCTGGCGGCGCTGCACGTCGGACACCCGGCCCTTGGGATGGAGCATGAAGATCTCGACCCCGTCGCGTCCGGCGACCGCGTCGATCGCCGCCGATCCGGTATCGCCGCTGGTCGCGCCGACGATCGTCAGCTTCTGGTCGCTGCCCTTGAGGAAACGCTCGAACAGCAGGCCGAGCAATTGCAGCGCGACGTCCTTGAACGCCAGCGTCGGGCCATGGAACAGCTCGAGCAGCCAATGCTGGTGATCGAGCTGGACCAGCGGCGTCACCGCGTCGTGCGAGAAGCGGCCATAGGCCTGGGTGCACAGATCGCGCAGTTCGTCCTCGCTCAGCGCGTCGCCGACGAACGGCGCCATCACCCGGACGGCGGTCTCGACATAGGACAGACCGGCCAGCGCGGCGATCGCGCCGCGGCCCAACGCCGGCCATGCCTCGGGCAGATAGAGGCCGCCGTCGTTGGCCAGCCCGGCCAAGGTCACTTCACGAAAACCGAGCGCGGGCGCCCGCCCACGCGTGCTCACATAATGCATCGTTACCCCTTGTGCGCGCGGCGGCGCAGCGCCAGCAGATAGATGACCAAGGCGACGCCGGCGAACAGGAACCATTGCACCGCATAGGCCAGGTGATTGTTGGGGATCGAGTCGATGCTCGGCATCTCGTTGGCCTTGAGCCCAGCCGGCGGGGTGTCGGCGACCAGCATCAGTTCCTTCGGATGAGCCTTGCCGAACAGGGTGGCGATCAACGGCACGCTCGACGGCGCATGGCTGATCATGCCCCTGACCTTGCCGCCGCTCCATTGCGGTTTGTAGGCTGCGTCCGGCGTGGTGCCGAGCTGGACCGAAAAACCCGGGCCTTCCGCGCCGGTGGCGCAGCGCGCGATCACCCGGAAGCCGGCTTTGCCCGCGCCCTGCAGCGACAGGCTGACCGGCTTGAGGCAAAAGGCGCCAGCGCGCCGGAACAGCAAATTGTCGCCGATCGGCGGATTGGGAAAGGCGATCGGCGGCAGCGACGGATTGGCGGCGAGCACCTTGAGCTCGGCGAGTTTTTCCACACGGCGCTGCAATTGCCAGAAGCCGAGGCCGATCATCGCCGCGACGGCCAGTGCGACCAGGATCGTCGCTATGATCGGAAACCGTTTCATCGCGCGTCCTCGCTGCGCGCCTCGCGCGCCTTGTTGCGATATTCGAGCGCGAGCAGTCCCGCTTTCGAGACGCGCAACGCCGCGACGACCGCCGCCGCGCTCAGCGGCACCCAGATCAACACATGGACCCAGAAAGGCGGTGAGAGCGACAGCTCGAGCACGATCGCCGCGGCGACGATCGCGCCGCCCAGGACGAGAATCAGCAATGCCGCCGGCCCGTCCCCGACATTGAACGCGGAGAAATCGAGCCCGCAGGCCTTGCAGCTATCGGCGAAGCGTATCCAGCCCGCGAACAGCGTCGGCGCGCCGCAGCGCGGGCACAATCCCTTCAGCGCGACCTCGACCGGCGCGACCGCGACGGGCCGAGCGCCCGCGTCGGGTCGCGCCTCTTCCATCAGCCGGCGTGGACGGGTGCGCCCCAGCCGCCCCAGACGTAGATCGTGATGAACAGGAACAGCCACACGACGTCGACGAAATGCCAGTACCAGGCTGCCGCCTCGAAGCCGAAATGCTGCTTCGGCGTGAAGTCGCCCTTGTATGCGCGGATCAGGTTCACGGTCAGGAAGATCGTTCCGATCAGCACGTGGAAGCCGTGGAAGCCGGTCGCCATGAAGAACGACGCGCCATAGTTCAGGCCCTTGAAGGGGAACGGCGCGTGGGCATATTCGTATGCCTGGATCGAGCTGAACAGCACGCCGAGCACGATCGTCAGCCACAGGCCCTTCTTGACGCCGTCATTCTCGCCGACGCCGATCAGGCCCCACAGGCCCTTCTTCTCGCCGCCGCGCTGGTTGTGGATCAACGCATGGTGCGCCCAGGTCACCGTGGTACCCGAGAGCAGCAGGATGATCGTGTTCAAGAGCGGGAATTCGAAGGCGTTGATGACTTCGATGCCCTTGGGCGGCCAGATCGAGGCGGCGGCGACATTCTCGGTCGCCAGGCTCGCGGTCTTGCTCGCCGCGTCCCAGATCACGGGCGCGGGAAACAGCGAAAAGTCGAAGAACGCCCAGAACCACCCGACGAAGAACATCACTTCGGACGCGATGAACAGCACCATGCCATAGCGCAGGTGGAGCTGCACGACCGGCGTATGGTCGCCCTGATGCGCTTCCTTGATGACATTGGCCCACCACGAGAACATCGTGAACAGGACCAGGATCGCGCCCATCCCGAACACCAGCGGACCGAGGTGCGCGCCCTTCATCCACATGATGCCGCCCGACGCGAGCACCAGGGCCGACATCGCGCCGATCAGCGGCCAGGGGTCGGGTTGCAGGATGTGATAATCGTGGTTCTTGGCGCCGGCCATGTCGGTCCCCGTTAGACTTGTTTGATTAGGCCTCTAGCTCGGCGTTTTCGCGGAATCTACCGGGTAAAACGTATAGCTGAGCGTGATGGTCTGGATATCGCGGCCGTCCGGGTCCTTGAGGATCGCCGGATCGACGAAGAAGATCACCGGCATGCGCTGCGTCTCGCCCGGCTTGAGCGTCTGCTGGGTGAAGCAGAAGCACTGGATCTTCTTGAAATAGATGCCGGCCTGCGCCGGGGTCACGTTGAACGTCGCGGTACCGGTAATGGTCTTGTTCGACAGGTTTGTCGCTGTGAAGAACGCCATGTCGCGCGCTCCGATGTCGATCGTCTCCGATTCGAGTTCGGGCTTGAACGCCCATTTCATGCCCGGCGCGACGTTGGTGTCGAACGCCACCGTCACCTTGCCGTCGACCGCGCCCGGCGCCCGTAGCGCGCGGCCGGTGGTGCCGTTGAGCCCGGTCGCCTGGCAGAACACGCGATAGAGCGGGACGCTGGCCCAGGCGAGACCGGTCGAACACGACAGGCCGAGGACGGCGAACAGAGCGGTACGAGTCGTCCGGTTCATTTGCTCCACCCCAAACCGATCTTCGCGATCGCGAGCGCGAAGATCAGGACCACCAGCACGCCCAGCACCACCGCCAGCGCGCGCGCATTGCGGCGCTGCGCCGCGAGCCTCTGTTCGTCCGGCGTCATGCCAGCCACCGATCGACGACCACCGCGCCGAACAGAATGAAGAGATAGGCGATCGAATAAGCGAACAGCCGCTTTTCGGGACGCATGCGATCGTCCACGCCGGTCGTACGGAACGTGATCCGCGCCGCCAACAGGGCGACCCACGCGGTGGCTGCCACCGCTACCCCGCCATAGATCGCGCCGGTCAGCCCGAGCGGCCAGGGAGCGATCGCCGCCACCGCCATCGGAATGGTGTAGAGCCCGATCTGCGTGCGCGTCGCGCGCTCGCCCGCCACCACCGGCAGCATCGGGATGCCGGCATTGGCGTAATCGGTCTTCACGAACAGCGCGAGCGCCCAGAAATGCGGCGGCGTCCACAGGAAGACGAGTGCGAACAGCAGCAGCGGCAGCGGCGCGACGCTGCCGGTCGCCGCGGCCCAGCCGAGCAACGGCGGAAACGCGCCGGCGGCACCGCCGATGACGATGTTCTGCGGCGTCCGCGGCTTCAGCCAGATCGTGTAGATGAAGACGTAGAACAGGATCGACACCGCCAGGATGCCGGCCGCCAGCAGATTGGTCGCGAGACCCATCAGCAGCACCGAGAAGACGGCCAGCCCGACGCCGAAGTGCAGCGCCGAGTCGCGCCTCATCCGCCCCGCCGGAAGCGGCCGGCCGCGCGTTCGCTTCATCTGCGCGTCGATATCGGCTTCGTACCATTGGTTGAGCGCACCAGCCGCGCCCGCGCCGAGCGCGATGCACAGGATCGCGACGAAGCCGATCACCGGATGGATCGCGACCGGCGCCGCGAGCATGCCGCACAGGCCGGTGAAGACGACGAGCGTCATCACGCGGGGCTTGGTCAGCGCCAGAAAATCGCGCCAGTCGGCGGGAAGAGCGATCGTCTCGGTAGTCATGGGTTGAGGGGCCTATAGGCGGCTCTGGCCGGAGTGCAAAGCCGTTGCGCCGAAACGAAAACGCCCCGGATTATATCCGGGGCGCGATCGTTGCCGGTGGCTACCGATCAATGATGATGGGAATCACCCGCATCTATCACCGGCAGCGTCTCGAACTGGTGGAACGGCGGCGGGCTCGACAGCGTCCATTCGAGCGTCGTCGCGCCTTCGCCCCAGGGATTGTCGGGCGCCTTCTTGCCGAAGAACAGGGCGTAGATCAGGTTGATGAAGAAAATCCCCATGCCGATCGCCATCGTCGTGTAGCCGTAATCCGACGCGATGTGATTCCAGTACGCCTGGGCATCGACATAGTCGGGATAGCGGCGCGGCATGTTCTGCAGGCCGAGGAAGTGCATCGGGAAGAACAGCACGTTCACGCCGATGAAGAACACCCAGAAGTGCGCCTGGCCGAGGAACTCGCTGTACATCCGCCCCGACATCTTCGGGAACCAGTAATAGAAGCCCGCGAACAGCGAGAACACCGCACCGAGCGACAGCACGTAGTGGAAGTGCGCCACGACGTAATAGGTGTCCTGGACGTTGTCGTCGATGCCGCCGTTGGCGAGCACGACGCCGGTCACGCCGCCGACGGTGAACATGAAGATGAAGCCGAGCGCCCAGACCATCGGGGTCTTGAAGCTGAGCGAGCCGCCCCACATCGTCGCGATCCACGAGAAGATCTTGATGCCGGTCGGAACCGCGATGACCATCGTCGCCGCGGTAAAATACATCTTGGTGTTCACGCTGAGGCCGGTGGTGAACATGTGGTGCGCCCACACGATGAACCCGACCACGCCGATCGCGACCATGGCATAGGCCATGCCCAGGTAACCGAACACCGGCTTCTTGGAAAAAGTCGCGACGATCTGACTGATCATGCCGAAGCCTGGCAGGATCATGATGTACACTTCGGGGTGGCCGAAGAACCAGAACAGATGCTGGTAGAGGATCGGGTCGCCGCCGCCATCCGCCTGGAAGAAGGTCGTGCCGAAGTTACGGTCGGTCAGCAGCATGGTGATCGCCGCGGCGAGCACCGGCAGCGCCAGCAGCAGCAGGAACGCGGTGACCAGCACCGACCACACGAACAGCGGCATCTTGTGCAGGGTCATGCCCGGCGCGCGCATGTTGAAGATGGTGGTGATGAAGTTGATCGCGCCCAGGATCGAACTCGCGCCCGCCAAATGGAGCGACAGGATCGTCATGTCGACCGATGGCCCCGCCTCTTGCGTCGAGAGCGGCGCATAGAGCGTCCAGCCGGTCCCCGCGCCGCCGTCGGCACCGCCGAAGAAGGGCGAGGCGAGCAGCAGCGAGAAGCTCGGCACCAGCAGCCAGAACGAGATGTTGTTCATGCGCGGGAACGCCATGTCCGGCGCGCCGATCATCAGCGGCACGAACCAGTTGCCGAAGCCGCCGATCATCGCCGGCATGACCATGAAGAACACCATGATCAGGCCGTGCGCGGTCACCAGCACGTTCCACAAATGGCGCGCCTGGTCGAGATTGACGTCGCCGCCGCCCCGGATGTGGTTGAGGATGTTCGCCCAATGGCCGAGATGCTGGATGCCCGGCGAGGCCAGCTCGACGCGCATCAGCCCCGAGATGGTGCCGCCGATGATCCCCGCGGTGATCGCGAAGATCAGGTACAGGGTACCGATATCCTTGTGGTTGGTCGACATGAACCAACGAGCGAAGAATCCCGGCTTGTGATCGGCACCATGGTGGTGCTCCTCATGGCCATGATGCGCCTCGAAGGCGTTCGGGGTGAGGGCGATATCGCTCATTGATCAGTTTCCGGTGTTGCCGGCGCCCGCCGGGTTGGCGGTGGCGGCTTGATTCGTGACGGGAGCAGGCGTGGCGGCGTTGCCGGCGACGGGGCCCTCGGGAGCGGCCGGGGTCGTCGCGTTGGTCGTGGTGGCCGGAGCCGCCGCGGCGGCGTCCGGCGCGCCGGCGACCTTGCCGCCCTTGGCCACGACCCATTTGTTGAAGACGTCGAGCGGAACCGCTTCGACCGCGATCGGCATGAAGCCGTGCTTCGGCCCGCACAGTTCCGAGCATTGACCGAAATAGACGCCCGGCTTCTCGATGGTGAAGCTGGTTTCGTTGAGGCGGCCCGGGACGGCGTCGAGCTTGATCCAGAAGGCGGGGATGGTCCAGCTGTGGATCACGTCGGCCGAGGTGGTGATCAGGCGGATCGGTACGCCGACCGGCAGCACCACTCGGTTGTCGACCGCGAGCAGGCGGGGACCGTCGGCGTCGGTGCGCGCGCGCTCGCCGGGAGCGGCCTCGTCCTTTTCCTTGAGGATGTTGGCGGTGATCTCGAACCCGCCGTTATCGGGGTAGGAATAGGTCCAATACCATTGGTTGCCGGTCGCCTTCAGCGTGATCGCGTTCTTGGGCGCGGGCTTGTACTGGCGCGAGAGCAGGCCGATCGACGGGATCGCGATCAGCACCAGGATGATGACCGGGACCAGCGTCCAGATCACTTCGATCACGGTGTTGTGTGCGGTCTTCGACGGCACCGGATTGGCGCGACGATTGAAGCGCGCCACCACGAACAGCAGCAGGAACAGGACCAGGACCGAGATCGCGACGATCACCGGCAACAGGATCGCGTTGTGCATCCAGGCGGCGTACCGGCCATTGTCGGTGACCTGCGGCTGGAGCTTCCAGCCGCCCGGAATCGGCTGACCGATCGTCGGATCGATCTTCATCGCGGGCGCACCGTCGACCGCGAGCAGCGGGTCGTTGGCGGCGGGCGTCGCTGCGGCGGCCGGGGTCGCCTTGGCGGCAGTCGCGGCGGCAGGGGTCGTGGCCGTCGGTGCGGCGCTGGTCGCCGCCGTCGTCGCGGCGGTCGCGGGCGGCGGTGCCGCGGGCGCCTGTGGCGCGGCCTGGCCGGCGCCGGCGAGCATCAGCCCCGCCGCCAGCATCGCTGTTTTCACACCCAAAAAGCGCATGTCGTCGCGTCACCCCGTTTGTCGTTTGAGCCGCCATGGCGGCCCGGTCAGTCGCGGATTTTGCCCGTCTGGCCCGGGCCTATACGCCGCTCGCGTCGCAATCTTCAAGGCGCGGGAGTCGTTTTTAGCGACAAGCCGGCGTTGCGCCCCGCAAACCACGCCCGTATCTGGGGCCCGGATGAGCGGTTCCCTATCAGATCGCCTGCGGCTGGGCGTCAACATCGATCATGTCGCAACCGTCCGGAACGCGCGCGGCTCCGGCTATCCCGACCCGGTGCGCGCGGCGTTGCTCGCGGCCGAGGCGGGTGCCGACGGCATCACCGCGCATCTGCGCGAGGATCGCCGTCACATCACCGAGGACGACATCGCCCGGCTGTCGGCCGAGCTCGGCATCCCGCTCAACCTCGAAATGGCGGCGACCGACGAAATGCTCGGCATCGCGCTGCGCCACCGCCCGCATGCGGCGTGCATCGTGCCCGAAAAGCGCGAGGAGCGCACCACCGAGGGCGGACTCGACGCCGCCGGGCAGCACAATCACCTGGCGCCGATGGTCCGCGCCTTGGGCGAGGCCAATATCCGCGTCTCGTTGTTCATCGAACCCGACCCGCGCCAGATCGAAGCGGCGCTCAGCCTCGGCGCACCGGTGGTCGAGATCCACACCGGTCGCTTTTGCGAACTCGAGGGCGAGGAACGCGCGGTCGAGCTCAAGCGAATCGCCGACGCCGCCGCGCTCGCGGCCAAGAACGGGATCGAGCCGCATGCCGGCCACGGCCTGACCTTCGACAATGTCGTGCCGATCGCCGCCATCCCGCAGATTCGCGAGCTCAACATCGGCCATTTCCTGATCGGCGAGGCGATTTTCGACGGGCTCGCGCCGGTAGTGAGAAGGATGCGCGCGCTGATGGATGAGGCGCGGTGAGGGTAATCCCGCAAATCCTCCCCCTTCATGGGGAGGGGGACCGCGCGGCGCAGCCGCGTGGTGGAGGGGGTTCGCCTCCTCGGAATCGCTTGGTGCCCGCCCCCTCCACCAAGCCGCTTCGCGTCTTGGGCCCCCTCCCCGTAAACGGGGAGGATTGATGATCATCGGCCTCGGTTCCGACCTCTGCAACATCGAGCGGATCCAGAATTCGCTCGACCGCTTCGGCGAACGATTCGAGAATCGCGTTTTCACCGAGATCGAGCGCGCCAAGGCGAATCGGCGCCCGTTCACCAAGGCGGGTACGCTGGCCAAGCGCTTCGCCGCCAAGGAAGCCTTTTCCAAGGCGGTCGGCACCGGGTTCAAGGCCGGCGTCTTCATGAAGGACCTCGGCGTGGTCAACGCGCGATCGGGCGCGCCGACGCTGGCGCTGACGGGCGGCGCCCGCGCGCGGCTTGACGCGCTCACGCCGGCTGGCCACGTGTCTTATATACATGTAACACTTACCGACGATCACCCTTGGGCGCAGGCCTTCGTGGTGATCGAGGCGCGGCCGGCGTCGGATGATGCTATCGGGCCGAACGAGACCGGGAACGATGGATGAGTGACGAGTTGGCGTTGAACGACGGAGAATTCGAGCCCGCGACGGCACCGGCGGACGCCGCCGGCCCGCCGGCCGGCGACAAATGGCGTGCGCGTGCCAGGGCGACCTGGCGCGAGATCGCCGGCCTCTTCTGGCTGGTGCTCGCCGTCCTCGGCTTCCACAGCTTCATCGCCAAGCCGTTCTACATCCCGTCCGAATCGATGCTCCCGGGGCTATTGGTCGGCGATCAGCTGGTCGTGACCAAATACGCTTATGGCTGGTCGTTCATTTCCCCGACTATCCCCAATCCGGTCGCGATGTGGCACAGCCTCGTCCAGCACAGGCAGGAAGAGAGCTGGGGCGTCCAGCTGCCGTTCGTCCATGGCCGGCTGTTCGGCCGCATGCCCGAGCGCGGCGACGTCGTCATCGTCACGCCGCCCGGGCGCAACACCGATTACATCAAGCGCGTCGTCGGCTTGCCCGGCGATCGCATCGAAGTGCGCAACGGCGTCCTCGTCATCAACAACGTGCCGGTCAAGCGCGGGCCGCTCCATTATGTCGACGTCGCCGATTACGGCGGGATGGCGCTGCCCGCGCCCGAACAGGGGACGACGTGCGACATTCCCGGCGGGCTGCAAGGCCCGGCCGGCAAGCAGACCTGCCGCCTGCCGCTGGTTCGCGAGACTCTGCCCAACGGCCGCAGCTACGAGACCGTCGACCTCACCCATGGCGAACCAGGGACCGGCCCGCTCTATTACGAGGGCGATAATTACGGGCCGATCGTCGTCCCCAAGGACCATGTCTTCCTGATGGGCGACAATCGCGAGCGGTCGGCCGACAGCCGCATCTCGCTCGATCTCGGCGGCCTCGGCGGCCCGGTGCCGTGGGAATATATCGGCGGCCGTGCCGAGTTCATCACTTTCTCCAAGAACGGCCACGCGACCTGGAACCCGCTGACTTGGTGGAACGGGTTGCGCGGCGGCCGCGCGGGCATTTCGCTTCATCCGGCACGAGACAAATAGCGTGGCGGACGAGCCCCAGACGCTGGTCGCCGAGCCCAGCCCGCACGAGATGCGCAATCCCGAGACGCGGCGCGAATTGCGTCGCGCCGCGGTGTGGCTGGGACTCGCCGCGACGATGGCGCTGGTGGTCATCCTGATCCAGCCGATCCTGATCATCCTGGCGGGGCTGGTGTTCGCCTCGATGCTCGATGGCGGCGTGCGGCTGCTCGGCCGCATCCTGCCGATCCCGCGCGGCTGGCGGCTGCTGATCGTCGTCGTGCTGACGATCCTGTTCATCGGCACCACCGTCTATCAGACCGGCGCGGGCATCGTCGTGCAGTTCAAGCAACTCCAGGCGACGCTGGAGATCCAGGCCGACAAACTGTCCGAATGGGCGGCGATGCAAGGCATCCTGCCCGGCGCCGACGATCTCAAGGGGCTGGCGCAACAGGCGCTGGGGTCGGTCGGCAAGCTGACCAGTTGGATCGGTACCGCGCTCGGCGCGATCACCACCTTATTCATGATCATGGTGATCGGGCTGTTCGTGGCGATGGAGCCGCGTATCTACGACCGCGGCCTGCAATGGATGGTGCCCAGCGACTATCGCGCCGAATTCGCGCTGACGCTGGGCCGGATGGCGACGCAGCTTCGCCGGCTGCTCGCCGGACGTCTCGCCGGCATGGCGTTCGAGGGCGTGGTGATGTGGATCGCGCTCAGCATCGCCGGCATCCCGATGGCGTTGGTGCTCGGCATCATCACCGGCATGCTCGCCTTCATCCCCAATATCGGTGCGTTCGTCAGCGGCGTGCTGATGATCTCGGTCGGGTTCAGTGCGGGAATGGACAAGGGCCTGTGGGCGATCGTGATCTATTTCGTCATCCAGACCTTCGACGGCTGGGTGGTGATCCCGCTGGTCGCGCGGCGCACGGTCGACCTGCCGCCGGCGCTGACGCTGTCGATGCAGATCCTCGCCTCGACGCTGTTCGGCGTGCTCGGCCTCGCGCTCGCCGATCCGCTCACCGCGATGATCAAGGTCGCGCTCGAGCGCAATTCGGAACGCACCGCCGAAGAGGATGCGGAGGCCGCCGCGGCCGGGATGGGGATGCTGTGACGATCCGCCTGCACGATTACTGGCGCTCGTCGGCGAGCTATCGCGTGCGCATCGCGCTGGCGATGAAGCAGGTTCCGTACGAACGCCACGTGGTGGACCTGCTCAAGCGCGAGCAGGTCGCGCCGGACAATCGCGCGGTCAATCCGCAAGGGCTGGTCCCGACGCTCGAGATCGATGGCCATGTCATCGGGCAGAGCCTGGCGATCATCGATTATCTCGACGCGCGCTTTCCCGAGCCGCGACTCGTGCCGACCGATCCGTTCGCGCGCGCCAAGACGTGGCAGCGTGCGCTGGTAATCGCCGCCGACATCCACCCGGTCGACAATCTGCGCATCCTGCGCCGGTTGAACGAGATGGGGGTGGACCAGGCCGGCCGGGACGATTGGTACCGCCACTGGATTCTCGAGGGATTCGCCGCGCTGGAGGCGATGGCCGGCGACGGGCGGTTCATGGGCGGCGACGCGCCCGATTTGTCCGACGTCTGCCTGGTACCGCAGATGTACAATGCCCGGCGGCTCGAAACCCCGCTCGACGCTTTCCCGCGACTGGTGGCGATCGATGCGGCGCTGACGGCACACCCGGCGGTCGCCGCGGCGCATCCGGACCGGTTCAGCCCAGCCGGCTGAGCTTGCGATCGAGCACCAGTTCCTCGAACAGCCGGACATAGCGTTCGACCGAATCATGGCCGCGCTCGGGCACCGGATCGGGGCGGGGGCGCCCGGGGGCGAGCCAATGGTCGAACGCCGAGACCAGCGCAGCCGGATCGTCGGTCGGGACGATGCTGCCGAGATGCGGATGCGCGACGATCTCGCGAATCGCGACGCTCGATTCGGTCGTGACCACCGGCGTGCCGAGCGCCAGCGCTTCCTGCAGCACGCCGGGAACGCCCTCGAAATCGGACGTCAGCACCAAGGCGCGCGCCTGAGCCAGGGCGGGACGCGGGTTGGTCGAATAGCCGGGCAGATGGACGCGCGCGCGCAGGCCCAGCGTGTCGATCTGATTCTCGAGTTCGTGGCGAATCTCGCCCTCGCCGACGATCATCAGCTTGGCGTCGCGCCGTTCGACCCGGGCCAGCGCGTCGATCGCCCGATCCCAGCGCTTCTGCTGGGTCAGGCGGCCGATCCCGATCAGATAATCGGCACCGGGCAGAGGTGGCGTCGGCACGCCGATCGGTTCGGCGCTCGGTGGATTGGGGATGACGCTGACGCGATCGGCGCCGATCCCGGTCATGCGCACCGTCTCCTCGGCCATCGCGGGGCTCATCGCGATCAGGTGGTCGATGAAGCTCGGATAGGTCCTGAGGAAGGTATGATAGCCCTGCGCGACCGGGAAATGCTGGTCGTCGCGATCGAGTCGGTTGGAGACCTTGCCGACCACCGGCGGACAATCGCGGCCGAGCCGCAGCTTCAACCACGCGACCGCGCTCGAATAATGATTGCCGGGGCAGAATACGAGATCGGGGGCGACCGCCTTAACCGCGTTGGGCAGAGCGCGGATCATGCCAAGATGCGTGGTACCGAGCTCGATCAGCCGCACGCCGTCGGGGATTTCAGCGGCAAGCGGTCCCTGCGCGTCGCTCAGGACGAGCGTGACCTGTTGCCCCAATTCGACCCAACCGCGGACCATGCGTAGCATCGCGCGCTCTACCCCACCGCCTTTCAAGCTGTGAGCGAAAGTCAGGATTCTTACGGGGGCGTAAGGACTGAGCATGAATGCGCCCGCTAACTCCGATTTGTGGCAAAAGTTTCTCAAGCACGAAAAAATTGCGGCAGAGCGATGAAATTACCGCCCAACCGATGCTGCAATGCAACATAATACTTGCCATTCGGTCTTGCCACCCCCAAATCGCGCAGCATTCGCGGCGACCGTCCTATCGCAGGGTCGATTGTCGCTCTCGTGCGTTGCCGTTAAGCGGCCATGATTTCCGGGCAGGTCGCGATTTGTATGGATTTGCCCCCGGTTGGACACACTGATGTTGGAGCGTCGATGAACAGCGGCTTTGTCGGGGCATCCACCAATCCGGCCGCCAAACTGGCACCGAAGATTGCCGATGCAGCGGAGGATCTCGCCGGGCTCGAACCCGTCAAGACGCTGAAGAGCCGCTGGCCGATGATCATCGCCGGCGTGCTGAGCCTCGCGATGATCGCGGGTCTGGCCAAGCAATTGCTCGGCTCGGGCCTGGCCGGCCTCAGCCATGCCGCGCCCGATTCCTGGCTCTACTATATCGTCTTCGCGTTGCTCTACATCTCGCCGCCGACCGGCGATTACATCATCTTTCGCCGCTTGTGGAAAATCCCGCTCGAGGGGTTCGGCGCGCTGATCAAGAAGCGCATCGCGAACGAGGCGGTGGTCGGCTATTCGGGCGACGCCTATTTCTACGCCTGGGCGCGAACCCGCGCGTCGATGGTCGCCGCGCCCTTCGGCGCGGTCAAGGACGTCTCGATCCTCTCCGCGATCTCGGGCAACATCATGACGCTGGTGATGACCGCGCTCGCCCTGCCCTTCGCGCTCCAGGTGCTGCCCGAGCGTTACTACACCGGCCTGTTCGTCGGCATCCCGGTCGTGATCGCGATGTGCCTGCCGTTCCTGATCTTCTCTCGCAAGGTATTCTCGCTCGACCGGAAGACCTTGTGGTGGATCTTCTGGGTGCACGCGATGCGCCTTTCGGCCGGGTGCCTGCTGATCGCTTTCGCCTGGCATTTCGCCTTGCCGGGGGTCGGCATCGGCGCATGGCTGATCCTGTCGGCGGTGCGCATGCTGGTGTCGCGGCTGCCGTTCGTGAACAAGGACCTGGTCTTCACCACCATGACCACCGCGATCATCGGCGCGGGCAACGATTTGTCCAACCTGATCGCCTTCACCACCGCGCTGACCCTGGTCGTCCATGTCGCCTTCGCCGCCTTCTTCGCGGCCCAGGCGGTGATCAGGCGCCAGATCTGAGGCGCCGGCGATGCTGGTCGTCGACGTCAACGAATTCTACTCGCCGACCGGCGGCGGCGTCCGCACTTACATCGATCGCAAGATGGCGATCATGGCCGACATGGGCCACGAACTGGTCTGCATCGCCTGCGGCAAGGAAGACCGGGTCGAGGAACGCGCCGGCGGCGGCAAGGTCATCTACGTCAAGTCGCCCGGGCTGCCGTTCGACAAGAACTATGGCCTGTTCTCGCGCTACGAACCGATCTGGCGCTGGCTCGACGAACTGAAGCCCGATGTGGTCGAGACCTCGTCGCCATGGCGCCCGGCCTGGATCGTCGGCAAGTGGCAAGGCCCCGCGCTCAAGTCGTTCTTCATGCATAACGACAATATCGCCGCCTATCCGATGCGCTGGTTCGAAGGCGTAGCGGCGCCCGAGCAGATCGAGAACGCGTGCTTCATCTATGCACGCTACATGAACCGCTTCCTGGAGCTCTACGATACCGTCGTCACCAATGGTCCCGCGCTGCAGAAACGGATGGCGCGGCGTGGCGTGCGGGTCGACGCGGCGATGACGCTGGGCATCGAACGCAGCCATTTCTCACCCGATCTGCGCGACGAGCGGCTGCGCGCCGCCATGCTGCGCCAGCTCGGCCTGCCGCCCGAGGGGCATTTGCTGATCGGGATCGGCCGCCATCACGGCGAGAAGCGTTGGCCGCTGGTGATCGACGCGGTGCGCATGGCCGGGGACAAATTGCCGGTCGGCCTGATGCTGCTCGGCACTGGGCCCGAGAGCAAGAAGCTCGAGGCGCGGATCGACGGCAACCCGCATATCCGCCTGTTTCGCCCGGTCTACGCGCGGAACGAACTCGCCCGCATCATGGCGAGCGCCGACGGCTTGATCCACGGCTCCGAGGCCGAGCCGTTCGGGCTGGTGCCGTCCGAGGCGATGGCGTCGGGCCTGCCGCTGGTCGTCCCCGACACCGGCGGTTGCGCCGAGGTCGCCGATCCTCTGACCAGCGAGACCTCTCGCGCCCGCAATGCCGGTTCGGCGGCGCAGGCGATCCTTCGGTTGTTCTCGCGCGAGCCGGCGATCCTGCGCAAGGCGGCGGTGGTCGCCGCCGGCCGGGTGCGGACCGATCGCGAACATGCCGTCGACCTGATGGCCTATTACCAGTCGCTGATCGACGCCCGCGACGGCGTCGCGCTCAGCGCAGCACGTAGAGCGTAAACTTCCCGTTCAACCGCGCGATGCCGACCGCGCGCGGCGCCGCGGCGGCCGCCAGTTTCGCTTCCAGCGCGGCGTCGCCGCCTTCCGCATCGGCATCGCCCCCAACCAGCACCGCCTGGGGCAAGGTCGCGGTGTCGAGCGTCTTGGCCGAGACCAGATTGAGCTTCCGCTCGCTCGCCGGGTCGAGCAGGTCGTGGCTGCGGAAATAGAACGGCCCGGCGGCGAAACGCGGATCGATCGATCGCCCGGTCGCGGCGACATATTGCGGCGAGAGGGTCGCAACCGCGCCAGTCACCCCCTGCTTTTCCATCGCCACGGTCAGCCGCGCGCCATCGGTCACCGCATTGGCCATCGGCGCGCCATGCAAGGCGGTCAGCACCACTGCCTCGACGGAGGGGGCCAGCCCGGCGCAGAAGAAGGTCACGAACGCGATCCTTTCCCATCGGCCGGGCGGCGACATCTCCCACAGCAGCGCCAGCCGCACGAACAGGGGCGGCAGCACCGGCAACAGATACTGCCGCCAGGTCGGCTCGGGGAGCAGGGCCGCGACGAGGCCGGCGAGGATCATCACGTCGAGCAGGCGCGCTAGGCCCTGCTCGTCGCGCCGCCAGCGCGCGGCGACCGCGACGATCGCCGGCAGCGCCGTGCCGAGCGCGAGAAACTTGAACGTATCGATCGCCTTGAACCCCAGCGACAATTTGAACGCGCGGCCGGCGTCGCGATACATCTGGTCGGGCGCCAGCGCGGGGAAGGTCAGCACCTCGAACCGCGCCGCCTCGGGCGCCTGCGCCACCATCCAGCCGACGAAGGCGACCACCGGCAGCGCGCCGAGCGCGATCATCACCGGCCGATGCCGGCGGTCGAGCAATGCCCAAAGGAAATAGGCCGCAGCGGGGATTGCGTAGCTGATCTTGGTCCCCGCCGCGAGCGCGAGCAGGAAGCCGGTCAGCAGCGCCTGCCCCGTCGATCCCTCGCCGCGCGCCGCGCGCACCATCAGCACCAGCGCACCGGCCAAAGCGGCGGCGGGCAGCGCGTCGTTGCGCGCGGTGCCGGCGCTGAACAGCAGGATGTCGGTCCCGGCGAACAAGGTCGCGACCATGATCGCCATTCGCGGCGTGGTGCCGGCGGCCTTGGCGGCACGCCCGACCATCAGCACCGCCACGGCGCCCAGCACCGCGTTGAGCACGCGCAGCGCCGGCCAGGCGAGCGCGCCCATCCCGACCGCGAACGGCGCGAACAGCATCGGCTGCAGCGGCGTCTGGAAATAAGCGAAGTCGCGCCACGGGAGCGCGTTGCCCGCCAGGATCGCGGCGGCGACATATTGGCTCTCGTCATGATTGACCGGCCGCAGCACCGACAGCAAGGCGAACAGGAAGATCAGCCCCAGGATCAACGGCGCGCCCGCCTGTCCCCCGCGCATCATTCGTAGCAACATGATCGCGTCCGTACCGGAGCCGACACGAACGCGCCACATCAAGCGCGCCGGGCGGGCGGCGAAAATGTTTCGGGTCGCTTATCCGACGCGACCCGAGGGGCGACGCGCCGATGGTCGGGGAGTGAAGGCGCCGGTTATCGCCTAGCCACGCACCGCGGTCAGGAAATAATCGAGCTTGGTGTCGTCCCCTACCGCGAAGCCCTTGCCCGGCGAAAAGGTCAGGCCGCGGACGTCGACCACCGTCAGCCCCGCCGCCTCGACCAGCGCGGTGAGCTCGTCGGGAGTCAGGAATTTGCTCCAGTCGTGGGTGCCCTTGGGGATCATCCCGCTGCCCTCGCCGACCGTGATCATCGCCAGCCGCGACAGCGCGGTGCGGTTGGGCGTCGACAGGATCATCATCCCGCGCTCGGCCAGCGCGCCGGCCAGCCCGGCGACGAACGCCGCCGGGTCGGTGACATGCTCGATCACTTCCATCGAGGTGACGAGGTCGAAGCGCTCGCCGCCCAGCAACTCGACGCTGCCCGTACGATAGTCGATCGTCAGCCCGGATTGCACCGCATGGGCGCGCGCCACGCCGATATTCTCCGCCGCGGCATCGATCCCGGTGACCTCGGCACCCAGCCGGGCGAGCGGTTCGCAGAGCAAGCCGGCGCCGCACCCCACATCGAGCGCCTTCCTGCCTGCGAGCGGCGTATAACTCGCCATGTCGCCGCCCCAATGCGCGTCGAGCTGCTGCCGGATATAGCCCAGCCGTGGCGGATTGAGCTTGTGGAGCATCGCCGACGAGCCCTTTGCGTCCCACCAATCCCTGGCGAGCTTGCCGAAATGCGCGGCTTCCTGCGGGTCGATCGTCGTCGCTGCCGTCATGGTCCCGCTCTAGGGTCCGTGGTCGATCGCGGCAAGGATCGCGATCGTCCGGCTGTCGCCCAATGATCCCGGGGCAAAGAAAATGTTGCGGATGTTACGGTTGCGCTGAGGGGTGCGCCTTCCTATCAGGCGCCCCTTCTCCACCCAAGGACCCGCGATCGTCCCATGGCCTCGACCCCTGCCCGTATCGTCATGAAGTTCGGCGGCACGTCGATGGCGGGCATCGAGCGCATTCGCAGCGTCGCCAATCGCGTCAAGCGCGAGGTCGATGCCGGCAACCAGGTCGCGGTGGTGGTCTCGGCGATGGCCGGCGAGACCGACCGGCTGGTCAATTTCTGCCGCGAGGCGTCCTCGCTCTACGACCCGCGCGAATATGACGTCGTCGTCTCGGCGGGCGAGCAGGTCACGTCGGGGCTGCTGGCGATCGCGCTCCAGGCGATCGGCGTACCGGCGCGAAGCTGGCTTGGCTGGCAATTGCCGATCCATACCAGCGACGCCCATGCCTCGGCCCGGATCGAGGAGATCGATACCGAGGCGCTCGGCCGCGCGCTCGCCTCGGGCGAGGTCGCGGTGATTCCGGGATTCCAGGGCGTCGCCGACAGCGCCGAAGGCGAACAGGGCCGCGTCACCACGCTAGGCCGCGGCGGCTCGGATACCTCGGCGGTGGCGGTGGCGGCGGCGATGAAGGCCGATCGCTGCGACATCTATACCGATGTCGACGGCGTCTACACCACCGACCCGCGCATCGTGCCCAGGGCGCGCAAGCTCAAGAAGGTCACGTACGAGGAAATGCTCGAGCTCGCGAGCGTCGGGGCGAAAGTGCTCCAGACGCGCTCGGTGGGCCTGGCAATGAAGGAAAATGTCCGCGTCCAGGTGCTGTCGTCGTTCACCGGCGACGACGCCCCGATGGCGGACACGCTGCCCGGAACGATGATCGTGGGCGAAGAGGAGATCGACGACATGGAGCGCCAGCTGATCACCGGTATCGCGCACGACAAGAACGAAGCGAAGCTGACCCTGACCAACGTGTCCGACACGCCGGGATCGGTCGCCGCGATCTTCGAACCGCTGGCCAAGGCCAATGTCAACGTCGACATGATCATCCAGAATATCGCCCATCAGACGGCGGGCCATGCCGGATCGACCGATGTCACCTTCACCGTTCCCGCGGTCGACCTCGCGCGCACTATCCAGGCGCTGACCGCCGCCAAGCAGGCGATCGGCTTCGACGAACTGGTCCACGACACCCGCGTCGCCAAGATCTCGGTGGTCGGCGTCGGCATGAAGAGCCATGCCGGCGTCGCGTCGAAGATGTTCACGACCTTGGGCGAGCGCGGGATCAACATCCAGGCGATCTCGACCAGCGAGATCAAGGTCAGCGTGCTGATCCACGAGGACGAGACGGAACTCGCGGTGCGGGTGCTGCATACGGCCTATGGGCTGGATGCGGAGGAAGCGGCGTAAGCGCTGCTTGGCCAAGCAACGCTTTCCGATCAGTTGCCTGATTCTTTAGCGTCATCCCCGCGAACGCGGGGACCCATCTCCCATCAGCGGCCCAGAATGCGCCAGACGTAGTGGCGGATAACGCAGGAGATGGGTCCCCGCTTTCGCGGGGATGACGGTTATAGCAATGCTCGGCCTTCACTCCCCGATCACATGCAGCACCAGCGTCCGCGCATGCGGCGCATGGCGGTGCTCGAATACATAGATGCCCTGCCACGTCCCCAGCGCCGGGCGCCCTTCCACCACCGGAATCGACAGGCTCGCTTGCGTGAGCGCCGCGCGCAGATGCGCGGGCATGTCGTCCGGCCCTTCGTCGTCATGCTCATACTCGCCGCCCTCGGGCGCGATCCGTGCGAAATAACGTTCGAGGTCGCGCCGCGCGGCGGGGGCGGCATTCTCCTGGATAACGAGCGACGCCGAGGTGTGGCGGATGAAGACCGTCAGCAGGCCGGTAGCGATCCCGCTCTCCGCCACCCAGCGGCAGATCGCGTCGGTGCAGTCGTGCAATCCCTGACCCGGCGTCCGGACGGTCAGCCGCGTATTTTCCTGCCGCATGACGCGGGCTTGCCCCAAACCCCCGGCCAAGGCTAGGCCGGCGTCATGAATGCTTCTTCCTCGATCGGCGCCGAGCGCCTCCAGCGCCGCATGCAGCGCGGCGTCGATTTCCTCGGCTGCGAGGTCGCCATCCTGTGCGGCGCGATGTCCTGGGTCAGCGAGCGCAACCTGGTCGCGGCGATGTCCAATGCCGGCGGTTTCGGGCTGATCGCGTGCGGGGCGATGACGCCCGAGTTGCTCGACAAGGAAATCGCCGGGACGAAGGCGCTGACCGACAAGCCGTTCGGCGTCAATCTGATCACGATGCATCCGATGCTGTTCGACCTGATCGAGGTCTGCAACAAGCACGACGTCGGCCACGTCGTGCTGGCGGGCGGGTTGCCGCCGGCGGGATCGCTCGACGCGATCAAGGCCAACGGCGCCAAATTGATCTGCTTCGCGCCGGCGCTGGCGCTGGCCAAGAAACTGATCCGATCGGGCGTCGACGCGCTCGTCGTCGAGGGCATGGAGGCCGGCGGGCATATCGGCCCGGTCTCGACCAGCGTGCTGGCGCAGGAAATCCTGCCCGAGGTCGCCGAGCAAGTGCCGGTGTTCGTCGCCGGCGGGATCGGCCGCGGCGAGGCGATCGCCGGCTATCTCGACATGGGCGCGGCGGGCGTCCAGCTCGGCACGCGCTTCGCCTGCGCGACCGAATCGATCGCCCACCCCAATTTCAAGAAGGCGTTCTTCCGCGCCAGCGCGCGCGACGCCGTCGCCAGCGTCCAGATCGATCCGCGCCTGCCGGTCATCCCGGTCCGCGCGCTCAAGAACGCCGGCACCGAATTGTTCACCGCCAAGCAGGTCGAGGTCGCGCAGGCGCTCAACGAGGGCGCGGTCGAGATGGCCGAGGCGCAGCTCCAGATCGAACATTATTGGGCCGGGGCGCTGCGCCGCGCGGTGATCGACGGCGATGTCGAGCATGGCAGCCTGATGGCGGGCCAGTCGGTCGGCATGGTCAAGCAGGAAGAGCCGGTCGCCGACATCATCGCGCAATTGATGGGTGAAGCCGCGCACGCGCTGGAGAAGCGGGCAGCGTAGCTTCACTCAGCGAGGAAGCTTTCCCCTCGCGCCCGCGCTAACTCGCGATGTCGGGTGCCAACGTCAGGCCATAGTGGCGCGGCGAGCCCGCTGATCGCGGCGGACGGCAAGCAGCGCTGCGATCCACAACGCGCCCGCGGCGGCAAGGCCGGCGACTGTGTCGCCGAGCGGCGTCGGCGCCAGCAAGCCCGCGACCGCCGCCAGGATCAGCGCCCCGCCCAACCAGTAAAAGGGCCTGAAGAGTGTGGCTCGGGCGATCGGCAGGAAGTGGAGGCCGACCACCAGCGCCATCGCCGGCAGCAGCAGATCCGGCCGATGCAGGTTCCGGACGAGATTGACGGCGACGAAAATGCCGACGCCCTCGCCGATGCTGCTCCACATGATGACTCGCCTGGCGCGCGGCGAGGGTGCCATGCCGTGCCCGGGTTGGCGGAGCGTCTGCGCGGCCAGGGCGGCGATGACGAGAAACAGCACCAACGGCACCGCCAGCATCGCGCCGCCGAGGTGATATTGCAGGGCCAGAGTCAGCGTCGCGAAGACCGACCCGAAAAAGCCCATGATGATCGCGCCCCAAGCCCCCATTATCCGCTCCCCGCAGGTTTGAAGGGGGCCCACTAAGGCGCGGCTGGAGACTGGTCCAGTGCCGGAACAATTGGTGTCGAGCCCCTGCCCCAGGACGATCCCTAATTGATGGGCTCAGGCGCAGGTCGTTCGCTGGTTGAGGCACAGCGATTTGGTCCAGCCGATGCCGTGCTTGACCCGGATCTGCATGAAATCGCCCCAGCATGCCAGGACATGGACTTGCTGGTCGGGGTCCTCCGACGCGAGGATCTGCCGGCTACGGGCATCGTGGTCCGCGCGGATCGGCTCGCCGTTGATCAGTCCGTCGGCGCCGAGCACCGACCGATGCATATAGCCCCGGCCGCGATAGACCGTCCGGCTGTCGTCGCCGACCAGATCGGCGCGATCGATCAGGAACCAGTCGCCGTCCTGGGCGACGATATGCACTTCCAGCCAGTCGTCCACATTGCGCGACGTGCGCAGGGTCGCGATCACGGCGCCGCCGGGCGCCTTGCGGACATTAGTGCCGCCGGGATCGGGATCGATGACGCTCATCATCACGTTGCAGGCCGGGCCGGCAGGTGGCGGTGGCGGCGGCGGGGATCCGACGGCCGACAGAAGCAGCGGCACGGTAAGAAGCACAATCTTCATCGGCCAGTCCCCGGTCGCGCACGATGCGCGCCGCCACTTTTACATCGCGGCGCGACCGCCCGCCAGCTGGCGTCGAGTCAGGCGGCGGGCTTCATCGGCGGGCGCGACGTGGCGAGCAGCCAGAGTTCCTGGAGGCATTGCCACACCCAGATCGCCCCGACCACGACGATCGCCCAGTGGATCGCCAAGTTCACGCTGCGATCGATGGCGGCGATGTCGCCATGGGTGATCGTCCCGCTCGCGGTCAGCCAATGGCCGGCCCGATAGATCACCCCGCACAAGGCCAATCCACCCGCCGCGGTCCCGACCGACAGCACAGCACGCACCGCCTTCCACCGCGGCCGCAGCCACTGGACGATCGTATAGATCAACCGCGCGACCATCAGCGCGCACACCGGCCACCAGACGCTCGCCCAGACCGGGTCGGGTGTCAGCACCAGCCCTTTGACATTGCCGTAATAGGTCGGGAAAGGCACCAGCCCGCACCACCACAGGATGAAGTACCCGCCGATCGCGACTTCGAACGCCGACCCCCAGGTACTCGGCTGCTTGTCCTTGACCTCGGGCAATTCCTGCGGGCGCCATTTGGCGAGATAATCGGCCGGAAAACCGCCGCGCTCGAGCGCGTAGAAGATCGCGACCACGGTACCGAAACCGAGCATCGCCGAGCTCAGGATGTCGGTGCAGGCGCGGGCGATCGCCCGGATCGGATCGACATGACCGAACACCACGCCGGAGGCGGCATCGATCGCGAACACCACGACCAGGAACATCGCGACGATGCGCAACGCCATGACGAAGAACGGAAAGGCGTCGGGCCCGATCAGATATTGCCGCGGCCGATAGCGCGAGGCGATGATCAGCGGATGGCCCATGTCCTTGACCAGTGCCGCGACCTCGCTCTTGTCGAGCGGGCGGTCGAGCGCCTCCTCGCGCGCTTCCTGGCGCGTGAGCAAGTCGTCGCGGATCTCCGCGATGATGTCCTCGGCCTTATCGGCGGGCAGCCGCCGCGCGATCGCGGCGAGATAGCGGTCGATCAGGTCCATCTCATATGTCCTTTTCGGTGAGGCGCAGGATCGATTCGGAAATCGCGTTCCATTCGTGGAGCAACGCCGCCAGCGTGTCGGTGCCGTCGACCGACAGGCGGTAGAAGCGCTTGGTCCGCTTCGCCTCCTCGCGCCATTCGCTGATCAGCAGGCCTTGCGATTCGAGCCGTCGGAGCAAGGGGTAGAGCGCGCCCTCGTCGATCGGCAGGCCGGCCTCCTCCAGCGTCTGGCGCAATGTGTAGCCGTAGCGTTCCTCGCGCAGCGCCCCCAGCACAGCCAGCACCAGCGACCCGCGCCGCAGCTCGATGCGCAATTTCTCGAACAGGTCGTCATCGGTCGGCATGGACTGTGCTTCACATAGTGTGTGACATACACTGTATGATACACAGTAATTGAGGAGTCAAGGCCAGCGATGTCAAGAGGGGTGCAAGCGATGGCCAGGAGTACGCGATGGACAGCGAACGGGGCGGATTACCGATACTGGATTTCGCCGACGCGGCGGCTTGGGAAGCATGGCTGGCGGCGAGCGCGGACGGCAACGCAAAGGGCGTATGGCTCAAGATCGCCAAGGCGGGGAACCATGCATCGCGCCTGACCAAGGCGCAGGCGATCGACGCCGCGCTGTGCCACGGCTGGATCGACGGCCAGATCGACAAATATGACGAGGCCTGGTTCCTGACCCGCTTCACCCCGCGCAAGCGCACCAGCAAATGGTCGGAGAACAACCGCAAGCGTGCCGAAGCGCTGATCGCCGAGGGCCGTGTGACGCCGGCCGGCTTGGCGGAGATCGAAGCGGCCATGGCAGACGGCCGGTGGGATGCCGCTTACGCGCCGGCCTCCACCGCCGCGGAGCCGGACGACCTGAAAGCGGCGCTCGACGCGGCGCCCAAGGCGCGGGCGTTCTTCGACACCCTGGTCGGGGCCAATCGCTACGCCATCCTCTACCGCGTGCAAACCGCGAAGAGACCCGAAACACGCGCCGCGCGAATCGCGAAATTCGTCGCGATGTGCGAACGGGGCGAGACGATCCATTGAAGTCGCCATCTGACTGAATTGGCCGCATCGGTCGCTTCACGACTCGCCGGACTGGGCCGGCGGCTCATCGCAAAAAGCGGCTAACATGCCGCTAATCAAAGATAAATCGCCGACACCGTGCTAGGCGCATCATCGTTCGCCTAGCGGGGGAATGCGTATGCCGAGAATCCTGGTTGCCGACGACGACGACCTGCTCGGCGAATTGGTGCGTTTCAAGCTGGAGGCGGCGGGCCACGACGTCACCATTCTCGGCGATGGCGCGGCCGCGCTGGATGCCGCGTGCAGCGGCGATTTCGATCTGGTGGTGCTCGACGCGATGATGCCCGTGATGTCGGGATCCGACGTATTGCGCTCGCTCGCCGACGAGCGACCGGACTTGCCGGTACTGATGTTGACCTCGCGCAAGGCGCAGGCCGATGTGCTCGCCGCGCTCAAGGCCGGTGCCCGCGATTATCTCACCAAGCCCTTCATCCCCGACGAACTGGTGGCCCGGGTAGGCACCATCCTCAAATCCGGGCGCGGCGATTGATGGCCTCCATGGTGTTGCCATTGCTGCTCGCTGCCCAGGCCCAGCCCGCCGCACCGGCGGCCGACCGCGCGGCGATGATCGCGTCCGCTCGCGCGGCGATCGAGCGCCAGGACGATCGGGCGGCGATCGCGACGCTGGAGACGGCGCGCGCGGCCCATCCTGACGATCCCGAAATCCTGCGCCTGCTGGGCAGCGCCTACGCCTATGACCATCGCTATCCCGAAGCGATCGCGACGCTGCGGCGCGCCGAGCAATTGGCGCCCGCCGACCTCGACATCAAGGCGGCGCTGGCCCGTGCCTACCTCTGGTCGGGCGATCGCGACGCCTCGCGCGCCGAGGTCGCCGCGATCGTGGCGAGGGACCCGGGCAATGCCGACGCGAAGCAGATCACCGCGCAATCGAACGCGCCCGCCGCTCGTCGGTCGGGAATCTCGCTGGGCGAGGCGCTGTCGCATGTCGCCATCGACGGCGGCGAGGATCGCACTTGGTCGACGACCACCCTCGCCGCCTTCGCCCCGCTCGGCCCGACGACCGTTGCGACGCTGACCGCCGAGCGTGAGGATCGCCAGACGATGATCGACACGCGGATCGAAGCGCGCGTCGATCATCGCTTCGGTGGCGGGTTTCTCGGTCATCTCGCCTTCGCGGGCACCCCGAACGCCGATTTTCGGGAGCGTTTCAGTGTCGCGGCGGGCGTCGAGGCGCCGGTCGTACAGGGGCTGACTCTCCTCGCCGACGTGCGGCGGGCGTGGTACGGCAAGGGCGTCGCCGTCGTCGCGTTCGAGCCCGGCGCGCGCATCGACTGGCGCTCGGCCGGGTTCAGCGTGACCGCGCGAATGATCAATATGTGGGACGAAGCGGGTACGTACCGCACCGGCGTGTCGTCGCGGATCGACAAGGAATTCGCCGGCGGTGCGACCCTCTATGCCGGCGCGGCGACCTATCCCGACACCGAGACCGGGATCACGCGCCGGGTCGACGCCGCCTTCGCCGGCGGTTCGCTGCACCTGTCCGACCGGCTGACGATGCGCCTCGGGGTCGATTACGAACGACGCAAGGCGAGCTACAGGCGAACCGGAGCTTCGCTGGGCCTCCAGCTTCGGTTCTGACGCGATGCACGGGATCGATCCGGGCGATCATGTCGCCAGGCTGGCCGAACTGATCTCGCTCTATGGCGCATTGGGCATGGCCGGGCTGTTACTGTTCCTGGTGATGCGCCGCGACCGGCGCGAGCGCGGCCGCGCGCGCGAACTCGCGCGGATGCGCGACCTGACGCGCGAGATCATGGCGCTGATCGGCGACCCGTCGATCGCCCGCCCGACCTTCGATCGTGCCCAGCCGCGGGCGCGCCTCGCCGCGATCGGCAATATCGGCCAGCTGGTGCGCGGCGACGATCGCGATCGGCTGATCTCGTTCGTCGAGGAACAGCATCTGCTCGATCGCGCGATGCGCGAGGTCGGTCGCGGCTCGCGTCGCAAGCGCGTCGAGGCGATCAGGCTCGTCGGTACGATCGGCGGCCCCCGTGCGGTCGACACGTTGCGCGACGCATTGGCGAAGGAGCGGGACGAGGATGTCCGGCTGGAAACCGCGATCACGTTGGCCAGGATCGATGGACTGCCGCCGCCCGACACGCTGATCGCGCAATTGCGGCTGGCCGAGGCGCCGATCACGCCGCTGCACCGCGCCTTGTTCCGGATGCTCGCGGCACGGCGGCCGGCCGAACTGTTCGCGATCGTCGCGGCCGATCTTCCCGCGCCGATCCGGGCACTGGTGGTCGACGCGCTCGGCTGGACCGAGGATTATGCCGCGCTCGACCTGCTGGTCGATGCCGCGCGCGATCCACATCCGCCGGTCCGAGTCGCGGCGATCGATGCCGCCAGCCGCATCGGCCATCCCAAGGCGTCGCGATGGATCGTCGACTTGCTCGACGATCCCGAGCCGACCGTCCGCGCGCGGGCGATCCGGGCGTGCCAATCGCTCGACCTCAGGGCGGGCCTGCCGGCCATCGCCCGCCTGCGGCGCGATCCCTCGCCCTGGGTGCGGTTGCGCGCGCAACAGGCCGAGCAGGCCCTGGGGGTGGCATGAACGCGGCCGCCATTCTCGAGACCGCCCGTACCGTCGGCATCACCACCCTGATCGCAATCAGCATCCTGTGCTTCCTGGTCGTCTCCATCCGGAACCTGGTATCGACGATCCAGCTGCTGCTCGCCGCGCGCGTCTTCGCGACACGGATCCGTCCGGCGGCACGTTCCTACGATTTGTGGACCCGCTACGCCGACCTCGCGTTGCCCGTCTCGGTGATCGCACCATGCTTCAATGAGGAATTGTCGATCAACGACAGCGTCCGCGCGCTTCTCGCGCTGGAATATCCCGATCACGAGGTGATCGTCGTCAACGACGGCTCCAGCGACGGCACGCTGGCAGCGCTGATCGACGGGTTCGACATGCGCCCGATCGAGCGCGAGCAGATCGCCACACTGCAACAGACGCGGGTCAGGGGCATCTACGGCTCGGCGCGCTATGCCAATCTGATCCTCATCGACAAGGAGAACGGGCGAAAGGCCGATGCGGTCAACGCCGGGCTGGGCTTTGCCGCGGCGCCGCTGGTCTGCGTCATCGACGCCGATTCGATCATCGAACCCGACGGCCTGCTGCGGGCGGCCGAACCGTTCATGGCCGACGACGGCCGCCTGCTCGCGGTGGGCGGCGCGATCCGCATCGCCAACGGCTCGGTCGTCGAGGGCGGGCACGTCCGCGACATCCGCTTGCCGCGAAGCTGGCTGCCGCGCTTTCAGATCCTCGAATATCTCCGGGCGTTCCTGACCGCGCGCATCGCCAATGCCGAACTCGGCATGCTGATGCTGATCTCGGGCGCGTTCGGCATGTTCCGGCGCGAGATGCTGGTCAATATCGGCGGCTATCGCCACGACACCGTGGGCGAGGATCTGGAAGTGGTCATCCGGCTCCACCGCAAGATGCGCGAGGAAAAGAAGCCCTATCGCATCACTTTCGTGCCGGAGATCGTGTGCTGGACCGAAGCGCCGGCGTCCTGGCGCGGGCTACGCAACCAACGCGCCCGGTGGCAGCAAGGGGCGATGGAGACGATCACGCGCCATGCCCGGATGATCCTCAACCCGCGCTACGGCCGGATCGGCATGGTCGCCTTCCCGCTGATCGTGATCGAGGACGTGCTCGGCCCGCCGTGCGAGCTGTTCGGCTATCTGTTGATTCCCCTGCTCTATTTCATGGGCATCGAGTCGGGGACGGTGGTCGTCGCCTTCTTCTCGATCACCGTGCTGTTCGGCACCGCGCTCAGCCTGGGCACGCTCGCGCTCGAGGAAGTGCAGCTTCGGCGCATGCCGAGCGCACGCGATCTCGCGCTGATCGGGCTGGCTGCGGTCATCGAGAATCTCGGATACCGTCAGGCCAATCTGGCCTTTCGCATTTACGGCGCCTGGCGGTTCTTCAAGAAGGACACGCGCTGGGCCAGCGCCGGTCGCGCCGGGTTCGCGCGGCAATGACGGCACGACCGACCGGCTTCCCGATCCGGGTGGCGAGGCGTCGGCAGGAGGATGTAGATGGCTGATCGCCCGCAATGGTTGCCCACCATGCTCGCCTTGCAGGAAACGGTCGCCGCGCGCGCCGCCGACTTCGACCGCATCGCCGACGCGGTGGTCGAGCGGACGCTCGACATCCTGCCCGCGGCGACCGGCGCGATCATCGAAATTCGCGAAGGCGACGAGATGGTCTATCGCGCCGCGAGCGGGGCCGCCCTGCTGCAGCTTGGCCTCCGTCTCAAGCTTCGCGGCAGCCTGTCGGGGCGGTGCATCGCCACCGGCCAGCCGCAAATCTGTCACGACAGCGAGGTCGACGATCGTGTCGACCGCGTCGCTTGCGAACGGGTCGGCGTGCGCTCGATGATCCTGGTTCCCTTGCCCTATCAAGGAAAAGTGGCCGGTGTCCTCAAGGCCTATTCAGGCGACCCGAACGCGTTTTGCGACGCCGATCTCGACATCGCGCGACTGGTGGCGGGCCCGGCGATCACCGGTCTGGCCAATGCCGGGCATAACGACGCGCTGCGGCGCTTCGCGGCCACGTTCGACAAGGCGGCGGTCGGCATCGCCCACGTCTCGCCCGATGGCCGCTTCCTGCTGGTCAACGACCGTTTCGCCGCGATCTCGGGCTATGACAGCGACGAACTGATCGGGCTGCACTTCCGCTACATCTCGCATCCCGACGACTATCTGGAGGAAGCCCGGCGCGCGGCGGGCCTGCTGGCGGGCGAAGCCGATTCCTATGCGATCGAGAAGAGGTACGTCCGCAAGGACGGATCGATCGTGTGGATCATGCTCACGGTCTCGCTGGTCCGCGACGACGCCGGACAGGCCGACTTCTTTGTGTCGGTGGTCGAGGATCTTTCGGCGCAGCGGACCGCCGAGCTCGCCAACGAAGCCAAGTCGGCGTTTCTCGCCAACATGAGCCACGAGATCCGGACGCCGATGAACGGCATCCTGGGATTCGTCGACTTGCTGCTCGACGCGGAATTGCCGAGCGAGCAGCGCCGTCAGGTCCGGATGATCGCCGATTCCGGCCGGGCGCTGATGCGGCTGCTCAACGACATACTCGATCTGTCCAAGATCGAAGCCGGGCTGATGGACATGGTCAGCGAGCCGTTCGAGCTGGCGCACGCGCTCAACGCCTGTCTCAATCTCGTCCGCCCTTCGGCCAACCAGAAGGGTCTGGCGCTCGACGCGGCGATCGATCCCGCCTTGCCGCACATGGCGATCGGCGACGGCCTCCGGCTGCGGCAGATCGTGCTCAATCTCCTTGGCAACGCGGTCAAGTTCACCACATCCGGATCGGTTTCCCTGGTCGCTCGCGCGCTGCCCAATGCGCGGCTCGAAGTCAGCATCGAGGACACCGGCCCCGGCATCGCCCCCGACCGCCAGGCCGCGATCTTCGACAAATTCGTCCAGGCCGAACCGGGCACCGCCGGCCGCTTCGGCGGCACCGGACTAGGGCTGGCGATCAGTGCGCAGCTGGCGCGGCTGATGGGCGGGTCGCTCACCCTCGACAGCGCGCTCGGCCGCGGCAGCCGATTCTCGCTGGTCGTCCCGCTCGAAGCGCATTGCGACGTCACGCCGCCGCCACCGCCCGCTGCACCGAAGGAAAAGGTCGATTTCGACGGCGCCAGGATCCTGGTGGCGGAGGATCACGACATCAACCAGATGCTGATCCGGGCGATGCTCCAGCGCCTGGGATGCGCGGTCGACATCGCGTCGGACGGTGCCCAGGCGATCGAACTGGTGGAACAGGCCCGGGAACGGGGCGCGCCTTACGCGCTCGTCCTGATGGATATCCAGATGCCGGTCATGGACGGCATCGAGGCGGCGCGGGCGTTGCGGTCGCGCGGGATCGACGCGACGGTGCTACCGATCATCGCGTTGTCGGCCAACGCCCATCACGAGGATATCGCCGCCACGCGCGCCGCCGGCATGCAGGCGCATCTCACCAAACCCATCCGCCTCCCGTCGCTTCGCGAGGCGCTGCAGGCCTGGCTACCACCGCGTGAGGCGGCGAGCGACCGTTCGGACGAGCAAGCCCTGATCGACTCGCTGCGCGACCGCTATCTCATGCGTCGCCGCGAAGTGGAGGGCGCCGCCCGGACACTTCTGGCCATGGCGGCTCCCACCGCCGAAGCGCGTCGCGCGCTCGGCGAACAAGCGCACAAACTGGCCGGCAATGCCGCGACATTCGGTGAGCCTGAAGTCGGCATCGCGGCGCAGGAGATCGAAGAAGCGGTCACCGCGAATAGTGCGGAAACCGCGCTCGATCCGCATGCGCGCGCCGCGATCCAGCGATTCCTGGACCGCTGCACCAATCACGCCTGACCTGGCGTCGGATGTCCTCGGGACCCGGGCAACTATGCCGGCGTCGCCTTGGCACTATTCCTTCGCAGCTTTCCGGTAGCGGTTGATCGCGGCGCCGAGGAAGGCGGTGCGGTCGCGGTCCTCGTCGCGGACCTTCACTCGTGCGCGCATCAAATCCTTCCAGCCGATATAGCCGACCAGCGTCCCGGTGCCGGGCGCGACCACCGGCAGGTGCGCGATGTTCGCCTTCATCAATTTTTCGGCGAGGCTTTCGAGATATTCGTCGGGATCGGCGACGATGATGTGCGCCCCGGCGAGCAACTCGGCCAGGCTGGTCTTGCGATGCTTGCCCGCCCGGCGCCAGCCCATCACCGAAGGCGGGTCGATGATGCCGAGCACGCGGCCGTCCTCGCCCACCACCGGAAAGCTCGGGTGGCGGCGCTCAGGCGCGGTCAGGAAGCTCACCGCCTCCTGCAGCGTCATCGAACCCGGCACCGATTGCACGTCGCGCGTCATCACGTCGCTGACCCGCGTCAGCACGAATGGATCGACGCGATATTCGCGCACGATATGGTGCCCGCGCCTGGCGATCTTCTCGGTCAGGATCGAGCGCTTCATGAGCAGCACGGTGACGAGATGCGCGGTCGCACAGGCCGCGATCAACGGCAGCAAGACGTGGGTGTTGCCGGTCAGCTCGACCGCGAAGAAGGTCGCGGTCAACGGCGCGCGCATCGTGCCGCCCATCGTCGCCGCCATCGCCAGCAGCGCCCAGAAGCCCGGGCTCGCCGCCGGCAGCCAGCCGCTCAGCGCCGCGCCCATCGCCCCGCCCATGATCAGCAGCGGCGCGAGGATGCCGCCCGACGTGCCCGACCCGAGCGCCACCGCCCAGATCACCGCCTTCACCACCAGCAGCAACAGCGCGATCTTGAGGATCGCCCCGCCGGCCAGCATCCGCGCGATATTGTCATAGCCGACGCCCAGCGCATGCGGGTCGACCAGCCCGCCGATGCCGACGACCAGCCCACCGATCATCGGCCACCACATCCAGTGGATCGGCAATTTGAGGAACCCGTCCTCGCACGCATAGACGAGTTGGGTCAGGATGACCGACAGCAACCCGCCGGCGATGCCGATGAACACCCAGCCGGCCAGGCCCTCGACCCCGATCGCCATCGCGCCCTCGAACGGAAACAGTGGTGCCGGCATGTGCAGCGCGGTGCGGCCGATCTCGGCGATGATCGCGGCGACCGCGACAGGCACGAAGCTGCGCGGTGTCCATTCGAACAGCAACAGCTCGACCGCGAGCATGATCGCCGCGATCGGGGTACCGAACACCGTGGTCATGCCCGCCGTGGCGCCCGCGACCAGCAATGTCTTGCGCTCGTTGTCGCTGACCGGCAGCGCCTGCGCGATCAGCGACCCGATCGAGCCGCCGGTCATGATGATCGGCCCCTCGGCGCCGAACGGGCCGCCGGTGCCGATCGAGATCGCCGACGAGATCGGCTTGAGGATCGCCACCTTGATGTCGAGCCGCGAGCGCCCGAGCATGATCGCCTCGATCGCTTCGGGAATGCCGTGCCCGCGGATCTTGTCGCTGCCGTACCGCGCCATAAGCCCGATGATCAGCGAGCCGATCACCGGTACCAGCACCGACGACAGCCCGAGCTGGTGATCGCCCAGGTTGAGGTTGGCGAAGCTGAACCTGCCGAGATAGGCGAGGTTGGTACACAGCCGAATGAGCCCGAGCAGCGCGATCCCGCTGAACAAGGCCGCCACCGCGACGATCACGGCGATCAGCGAAATCAGCAGAACGCGCGGCTCGGTGGTGAAATCGCCCAGCCGGCGATCGATGCGGTCGTTGCTCAAATTGGTCGCTTCCTGACAAACGCGCGGGGGCGGCGTGCCGACGGCCTTTCGCAGCATTCCTATCGTATTGCGATATAAAAAAGTATAACCGCGCGATCGCGCATCGATCCGTTCGACAGCCCGACCGCAGACAGCTCGCTTCGCAGCGAGCGGTAGTCGCCGCTACCCCGCGATCAATTCGCGGATCCGGTTGGCCAGCGCGTCCATCGCGAACGGTTTGGTCAGGACGTGCATTCCGTCCCCGAGCCGGCCGTTGCCGATCACGGCATTTTCGGCATAGCCGGTGATGAATAGCACCTTGAGGTCGGGCCGCTCGACGCGCGCGGCGTCGGCCAGCTGGCGGCCGTTCATCCCCTTGGGCAGGCCGACGTCGGTCACCAGCAATTCGATCCCGGCATGGTCCTTGAGCAGGGCCAGCCCGGCGGCGCCGTCGCTCGCCTCCATCATATTATAGCCGAGATCGACCAGGACATCGGCGATCAGAGCGCGGACCGCCGGTTCGTCGTCGACCACCAGCACCGTCTCGCCTTCCGCCGAGGGCAACGCCTCGCGCCGCGCCTCGCCAATGCTGTGGTCCTCGTCCTCCGACAGCACCCGGGGGAAATAGAGCGTCATCGTCGTGCCCCGACCGAGCTCCGAATAAATCCGCACCTGTCCGCCCGATTGCCGCATGAAGCCATAGATCATCGACAGCCCGAGCCCGGTGCCCTCGCCCAGCGGCTTGGTGGTGTAGAAAGGGTCGAACGCGCGCTCGATCGTCTCTGGCGACATGCCGGTGCCGGTGTCGGTGACCGCCAAGGCGACATATTGGCCGGGCGGAAGGCCGCGGTCGCGCGCCGCGGTCGGGTCGAGCCATCGGTTCGCCGTCTCGATCGTGATGCGCCCGCCGTCGGGCATCGCGTCACGCGCGTTGATGCAGAGGTTGAGCAGCGCGTTCTCGAGCTGGTTGGGATCGATCAGCGTCGTCCACAGCCCCGCCGCCTGCACCACTTCGACCTCGACCGCGGGCCCGACCGAGCGGCGCAGGAAGTCGTCCATGTTGGCGATCAGCCGGTTGATCACGGTGGGCTTGGGATCGAGCGTCTGGCGGCGCGAGAACGCCAGCAGGCGATGCGTCAGCGCCGCCGCGCGGCGAGTCGCGGCCTGCGCCATCTCGATATATTTGTCGACTTCGCCCGAGCGGCCCTGCCGCATGCGCAACTGGATCAATTCCAGGCTGCCCGAGATGCCGGTCAGCAGATTGTTGAAATCGTGCGCCAGTCCGCCGGTCAGCTGGCCGACCGCCTCCATTTTCAGCGCCTGGCGAAGTTGCTCCTGCGCCGCTTCGCTCTCGCGCGTGCGTTCCTCGACCTGGCGTTCGAGCGAGCCGGCGAGCTCGGCCAACGAAAGTTCGGCGTGGCGGCGTTCGATCGCCGCCGGGGTACGATCGGCGACGTCGCGGACGAAGGCGAGGTCGGCGGCACTCCAGTCGCGCGGATTCTTGTCGTTGAGATAGAGCAAGGCGACGAAATCGTTATGATCGACCACCGGCATGTTGAGTACCGCGCGGGCGTGGATCGCCTCTAGCGCGTGGGCCCGGTCGGCGGTTCGAGGATCGTTGCGCGCATCGGCGATGGCCACTGTCTCGCCGCGCTTCAGGTTCTCGATATAGGATCCATAATCGCGGAAATGCAGCACGCCCGCGAGCGTTTCGGTCCCCGCGCGATTCCAGTCGCGCTCGATCGTGATCGTCTCGGCGACCGGATCGATGACGCCGTACCCCGCACGGCTGACTCCCAATGTCTCGCCGAGAATCTGGGCGGCGAAGAACGACATCTCGGCGGGGTCGGTCATGTGGCGCAGGCCGTCGCCGAGCGCGAGCAAGGCCGCGCGGCGGCTCTCGGTTTGGCGCCGTGCGGTGATGTCCTGCGTCACCCCGACCATCCGCACCGGCTTGTCGCGCAAGTCGCGCTCGAGCCGTCCGTTGACTTGCACCCAATGGATCGATCCATCGGGCCACAGACAGCGATATTCGATGTCGTAATCATCGCCCGAGGCGATCGACTCGTGCACCGCCGCCCGCATGCGGTCGCGATCGTCGGGGTGAATCGAGGCGAGAAGTTCGGGGAAAGTGAAGGAATCCTCGACGCCGCGCCCGTAATGCGCCTTGCTCTCGTGCGAGGCGCTCAGGTCGTCGGTCTTGAGCTCGATCGACCAGGCGCCGAGTCCGCCCGCGGCCAGAGCGACACGCAGCCGTTCCTGGCCCGCACGGATGTCGTCGAGCCGTTCGCGCGCCTCATATTGCCGCAGCCGTGCGCGCCGTGCGGCACGGGCCAGGCTGAGCAGCGTGGTCGGATGAAACGGCCGTTCGAGAAAGGTGACGTTGCCGAGGATTTCGAGCAGCCGCACCGCGCTCGGATTGCGCTCCAGTCCGCCGCCGCGCGCGGTCAGCACGATGAAAGGAAAGTCGGACCATTCGGCCTGGTCGGCGATGAACGAGGCGAGATCGCGCAGGTCGGCGCCGCGCAGCGCATCCTCGGTGACGATGGCGAAGCCGGCGCCGCCGCGCAACGTCCGCGCCAGTGTCGGGATGTCGGGGACCGAGGTCGCCTCCAGCCCGCCCTCGCGCAGAATCGCTTCGGCCACCGCAGCGTCGCGGCCATGCGGTGCCAGGATGACGGCACCTTGGGAAATGGTGCGGTTCAAGAGCGGCTCATGCTTTGCTCATGTCGAGCAGCCCGGCGGTATCGCCGACGAGGTTCGGCACGCCCCGCAACACGCCCTGAAAGCCGGTCAGCGGTTCGCCGAGCGTGATGCCGTTGACGCCGATCATGAATTCCCTGATCGTATCCTCGTGCGTGCCGGTCCGTTTCTTGACGATCGAGATCGCGCGGCGGACCTGGCCCAGCGCCTCGAAATAGCGCAACAGGATCACGGTATCGGCCAAATAGGTCACGTCGACCGGCGCCTTCATGTCGCCGACGAGGCCGTGCTGGGCGACGGTCAGGAAGGTCGTGACTCCCTGGCGGTTCAGATATTGCAGCAATTCGTGCATATGCAGGACCAGCGCCTGCTCCTCGGGCATCGCCGCCTGATAGCCGTTGAGGCTGTCGATCACCACGGTGCGGGCACCGTGCTTCTCGACGCAGACGCGGACGCGTTCGGAGAATTCGCCGGGAGTCAGTTCGGCGGCATCGATCTGTTCGATGACCAGCCTGTCCGAATCGACCATTGCCTGCAGGTCGATGCGGAGCCCTTTCGAGCGTTCGACCAACAGACCGAGCTCCTCGTCGAAAACGAACATCGCGGCATTTTCGCCGCGCTTTATCGCCGACTGGATGAAGCTGAGCGTGATCAGCGACTTGCCGGTGCCGGCCGGCCCAAGGATGAGATTACTGGCACCGCGTTCGAGCCCACCGCCGAGCAATTGGTTGAACGCGGCATTGTCGATCGCCACCGTCTCGCGCTTGAAACCGGCGCGATGCTCCGCCGACACCAGGCGCGGGAAGACCCGGACGCCGCCATGCTCGATCACGAAATCGTGATAGCCGCCGCGATAGCGCCGCCCGCGATATTTGAGCACCCGCATCCGCCGCCGCTCGGCACCGTAATTGGGGGACAATTCCTCCAGCCGGATCACTGCATGCGCGACGCTGTGCACGGTCTTGTCCATCACGTCGGCGGTCAGGTCGTCGAGCATCATGACCGTCGCCTCGTTGTGGGCGAAATAATGTTTGAGGGCGAGGATCTGTCGGCGGTAGCGCAGCGAACTCTGCGCGAGCAGGCGGATTTCGGACAGGCTATCGAGCACCACGCGCGACGGCTTCACGCGCTCGAACGCCTCGAAGATACGCTTGGTCGTCTCGCCCAATTCAAGATCGGAGGAATAGAGCAGGCTCTGCTGCTGCTCGTCGTCGAGCAGGCTTTCGGGCGGGACGAGCTCGAATACCTCGAACCCCTTGCCGAAGCTCCAGCCGTGCGAAGCGGCGCCGGCACGCAACTCCTCCTCGGTTTCCGACAAGGTGATGTAGAGCACCTTCTCTCCGGCCTCGGCGCCGGCCATCAGGAACTGGCTCGCCAGCGTGGTCTTGCCGGTGCCGGGACTTCCTTCGACCAGAAACAAGCGCCCCTTCGAAAAACCGCCGGACAGGATCTCGTCCAGTCCGTCGACCCCCGTTGCGCAATTCTCCATCCGACACCTGTTCCATGCTTGGCCTTCAGCCGGTCCTATCAGTACGGCTGCGTTACAGTTTTGATCTGCGTCAATGCGCGAACCGCCGGATCGATCCATCGGCCTTTTTTGAGACGAATTGGCCTCGCGGCCGGCTAGCCGGCGCCGACATTCATCCTGAACGCCATCTTCATCCCCTCTATCAACCACTTGGCAGCCGAGTCGGCGTGACCCTCCGCCGGCGCCACGGGGGTGGCGCAAAAGGGGGGTTGTTCCATGCGTATCCTATCCATCCTGTTGCCTGCCGCTGCCATGCTGACGGGTGCTCCGACCGCGGCCCAGACCTTCCAGCCGGCGGTGGTGTCGACCACGCTGCCGCCGCTGGAGGCGTTGTGGCATCTTCGTGTCGCCCTGAACGTCGCCGCGCTCGGCTGCCGCGATGCCGATGAAGCCATGACGGTGGCGTCGTACAATGCGTTGATCCACGGCCAGGCGGATGAACTGTCGCAGGCCGATGACGCGGTCAGCGCCGACTACAAGGCACGCTACGGCGCGGCGTGGGAAGACGCGCGCGAGCGCGACATGACCAAGCTCTACAACTACTTCGCGCAGCCCGGGGCGCAGGCGCAATTCTGCGCCACCGCCAAGGACACGCTGGCGCGGGTCGCAAGCGTGCCGGCGCAGGATCTGCCGGGCTTCGCCCGCGCCGCGCTTCCCGCGCTCGAGGAGCCGTTCTGGCCGACCGCGCCGGCGGCGAGCCTCGTCGCGGCCGAGCCGGGCGACGCCATGCACGGGCCGGTCGCGACGACCGCGATCTCGGCGTCAGTGCCGCTCGCGCCGGGCGTGCCGCTGCGCTGAGCGGAACATCGCGAACCGCATCTTAACCATCGCCGCCGCATCGTGCGGACCCGCCAGGGGCGGTGATGGAGATGCGTATGGCTCGCTTGTCGCGCGCGCTGGTTCTGCCCGTGATCCTCGCAGGGTGCGCGCACCGAGCGCCCGCGCCGGTCGCGGTGGCGCCGCCCATCGTCGCTCCGCCGCCGTCGGTCGCCGTCGCGATGCCCGCGGGTGCGAGTCCCAACATGCAGATTCCCGCGGCCCTGCCCGACGGCAGCTATCCGACGCCGAGCCTGGGGCTGAGCCCGAAGGCGGCGATGTGGCATTTGCGGGTGGCATTGAACGTCGCGGCACTAGCGTGTCGCGGACCGGCGGGGGATGAGATCGCGGCGCGCTACAATGCGCTGATCGTCGGGCGGAAGGGCGACTTTGCCGGGGCGCAGGCCGCGGCGTTCCAGGAAGTCCGATCGAGCGGGGCGAAGGATCCGCAGGACGCCTGGGACGACGCGATGACCCGGCTCTACAATTATTACGCCCTGGCGCCGGCGCGCGACGGCTTTTGCGCCGCGGCCGATCGCGTGCTGACCACGCTTCCCGCGGTCGCGGCGGACGGGCTGGCGGCCTATGCGCCGATGGGATTGGCCGACCTCGACCGGCCGTTCATCGATTTCTTCCGCGCCTATGACGCGTGGCGCTACCAGCGGCAGCCGGTCGCGAGCATCGCGACGGTGGCGCCGGTGACGGTCGGGATCGCGCCGCAGGCGGCCGCCTCGCCTGCCATCCCCGCGACCGCGACGACGAAAGTGCCCGTCCTGACGGTCGATCCGGCGGTTTTCCGGTAATCCTTTCAGCCTCTCCAACGTCATCCCGGCCTTGTGCCGGGATCCACCGATCCGCATGCTCATCGAGCACGGCGCTTGCTGCACGGTGGATGCCGGGACGAGCCCTGCATGACGGTTGGAGCAGTATCCTGGACCGCCCGTTCTCCCGTTGCGAACCACGGCTGCAATTCTTCGAATGTCAGGTCATGGCGCGCCCCGCAGCAACCTGCTAGCGCAGCATCATGGCCGTCACCGCCGCCGCTTCCGCCCGCGAAATCCTGGTCCGCCTGCACGACGTGATGGCGGCGCGGTCGAGCGCGCAGGCGAAGCTCGACGCGGTCACGCGGATCATCGGTGAGGCGCTCGATAGCGAGGTCTGCTCGATCTATCTGCTGCGCGAGGGGCTGCTCGAACTCTACGCCACCCGCGGCCTCGACCAGGCTGCGGTCCACGTCACCAAGCTGGCGCCGGGCGAGGGCCTGGTCGGCACGATCGCGCAGAATGTCGAGACGCTGAACCTCGACGAGGCGGCGTCGCATCCCGATTTCGCCTATCGCCCCGAGACGGGCGAAGACGAATTCCACAGCTTCGCCGGCGTACCGATCATCCGCCGCGAGCAAGCGGTCGGCGTGCTCGCGGTGCAACATGCCGAGCCGCGCAAGTACGACGATGTCGAGATCGAGGCGTTGCAGACGGTCGCGATGGTGCTCAGCGAGCTGATCGCCAATGCCGGGCTGATCGACCAGCGCGGCGACGCCGCCACGCGCCCGCAATCGACCGCGGCGACGCGGATGGAAGGGCTCAAATTGGTAGAGGGCATGGCGATCGGCCACGCCGTCTATCACCAGCCGCGCATCACCATCGAGCATACCGTCGCCGAGGACATCGAGGCCGAGCGCCACCGCGTCTATGCGGCGTTCGACAAGATGCGCGAGCAGATCGACCGCATGGCGCAGCAGGCCGAGTTCGGCGTCGACGGCGAGCATGAGGAGGTCCTCGCGACCTACAAGATGTTCGCGTACGACGAGGGCTGGTCGCGGCGGATCAACGAGGCG
>NZ_JBQCCN010000130.1:0-11084 GCF_051962185.1 Sphingomonas sp. | reverse complement strand
AGACGTCCATTCCTTCGACCCGAGGAGCAGTGCGTCCGACCAGCTTGGCGATGTCGTGCGCGGCCGATTGATCCTCCGAACTCACCACGATCGCGGCGTAGCGGCCGAACGGCGGCGCGCCCGCCTCGCGCCGCGCTTCGGTCTCGGCGGCCGTGAAGGCGTCGGCGTCGCCCGACACCAGGGCTTCCATCACCGGCGCCTTGGGATCATGCGTCTGGATGAAGACGTGGCCGCGTTTCTCGCCGCGTCCGGCGCGCCCGGCGACCTGCATGATCTGTTGGAACGTGCGCTCGGCCGCCCGCAAATCGCCGCCGCCTAGTCCAAGATCGGCATCGATCACCCCGACCAGGGTCAGATTGGGGAAATGATAACCCTTGGTGACCAGCTGCGTGCCGATCACGATGTCGATCTCGCCGGCTTCCATCCGGTTGACGAATTCGGCCGCCTTGGCCGGCGACCAGATCGTGTCGCTGGTGACGATCGCGGTGCGCGCTTCCGGCCACAAGGCCGCCACTTCGTCCGCGATACGTTCGACCCCGGGCCCGCAGGCGACCAGCGAATCCTCTTCCTTGCATTCGGGGCATGCGTGCGGGGTCGGCATGACATGGCCGCAATGGTGGCAGCTCAGCCGCCGGACCAGCCGGTGCTCGACCATCCAGGCCGTGCAATTGGGGCATTGGAAGCGATGCCCGCATGTCCGGCACAAGGTCAGCGGCGCGTAGCCGCGACGGTTGAGGAACATCAACGCCTGTTCGCCGCGCGCCAACGTCTCGTCGATCGCGTTGACCAGCGGCGGCGCGATCCAGCGGCCGCGCTCGGGCGGGTTCTGCAACAGGTCGATCGCCTCGATCGCCGGCATTTCCGCCGCGCCGTAGCGACCAGGCAGCTTCACTTCGGCGTAATTGCCGATCTCGACCTGCTGGCGCGTCTCGATCGCCGGGGTGGCGGTGGCGAGCACGACCGGAATGTGCTCGAACTTGCCGCGCATCACCGCGACGTCGCGCGCATGGTAATGCACGCCTTCTTCCTGCTTGAAGCTGGTCTCGTGCGCTTCGTCGACGACGATCAGGCCGAGATTGGCATAAGGCAGGAACAGCGCCGACCGCGCGCCGACCGTCACCAATGCCTGCCCGGTCGCGACCGCGCGCCAGGCACGGCGGCGCTGCGACTGGCGCAGCCCCGAATGCCAAGCCACCGGCTCGCAGCCGAAGCGCGCGGTGAAACGCTGCAGGAACGGCTCGGTCAGCGCGATCTCGGGGAGCAGCACCAATGTCTGCCGTCCCGCGCGGATCGCGGCGGCGATCGCCTCGAAATAGACTTCGGTCTTGCCCGAACCGGTGACCCCGTCGAGCAAGGTCGGCTTGAAGCCATGCGCCGCGACATCGGCGATCAGCGCATCGGCCGCGACCTGTTGCTCGTCGGACAGCAACGGCACGGCATGATCGGGATCGGGCAGCGGGTAAGGACTGTCGATATCGACCTCGACCGCCTCGATCGCTCCCACCTTGACCAGCCCGCGGATGACACCGTCGGACACATCGGCGATCGTCGCCAGTTCGCGGACCAGTCCCTGGCGGTCCCCGATCCGCTCGAGAGCCTGCGCGCGCTGCGGCGTCAGCCGGTCGGGGACATGCCCGGTCGCACGATATTCCGTGACGGTGCGTGCACCCTCGAGCGCCGATGACGACGGCAAGGCCATGCGCGCGACCGAGACGGGGGACGCGAGGTAATAATCCGCCGTCCATTCGATCAGCCGCCGCATCGCATTGGTCAGCGGCGGCACCGGCAGCACGTCGATCAGATTGCGCAGGCGATTGTCGCCGACTTCCGCGTCCGACGGCATCCGCTCAGGCTCCCACACCACGCCGAGCAACTGGCGCGGGCCGAGCGGCGCCACGACGAGCGACCCCGGCTCGACCGTCATGCCATAGGGCACGCGATAGTCGAGCGGGCCGAGCGCGGAGTTCATGACGAGGACGCGAGCGCGGGACATGCGCGCCCCATATGGCGATTGCCGCGCCGTCGCGAAACCTCGCGCTGGATCGAGGCGGCAATCGGTCGGGCTGCGCCCGAGTGCAACGGCGCTGACGCATTGCCGTGCCAGCGTCGGCTCGGCCGCAAGTCCGCGGCCGAATCCCTTTGTGGAGACCCCTGATGTCCGACATCGACGAAGCGCCCGGAGCCGAGCTGAATCCGGCCACCCAGCCCGAGGACGAGCAGGAAGATATTGCTGTCGAGGACAGCGCCGAAGACGACGCGGAAGACGCTGACGAGGATGCCGACGCCGACGAACAAGGCGCCGAGGTCGAATGACGCATCCCGGCCGGGCGGCGCGCGAGCGATTGCCCGGCCGCACCAATGCAAGGCGGCGATTGAGTGCCGACCCCGCGTCGCGCTAGACTGCGGGCGTGACCCCGCAGGAACAGCTCGACGGCTTCATCGACAAATACACGCCGGAGATCGCGGCGACGATCCGCCGCGCCGTGGCGATGGTGGCGGCGCGCCTGCCCGGCGCGACCGTGCTGGTCTACGACAATTACAACGCGCTCGCGATCGCCTTCGGCGCCAGCGAGAAGATGCGCTCGACCGTCTGCTCGGTCGCCGGTTATCCGCGCTGGGTCAGTTTGTTCCTATCGAACGGGCCGACCTTGCCCGATCCCGAAGGATTGCTCGAAGGCGAGGGCGGTACCGTTCGCCACGTCAAGCTGATCGGCGACCGGATGGACAGCCCGGCGGTCGCCGCGCTGATCGATGCGGCCGCCGCCAGCGTCGCGCTGCCGATCGATCCCGCCGGGGAAGGGCGCCTGATCATCAAGTCGATCTCGGCCAAGCAACGGCCGCGCCGGCCATGACCGCGCTGCCGCTCGATTTCGGCCGCCATCTGGCGCGCGACCGGCGGCGCTCGGCGCATACCGTGCGTGCCTATGAAGCGACGGCGGTGCGGCTGATCCAGTTCCTTGGCGGTCATTGGGGCGAGGAGATCGATCGCGCCGCGCTCGGCCGCGTCTCGGCTGCGGATTTGCGTGCATATCTCGCGCACCGGCGCGGGCAGGGATTGGGCAATGCCTCGGCCGCGCGCGAACTGTCGGCGGTGCGAACCTTCCTCAAATGGGCGGCCGGCGACGAGGCTCCGCCACGGATGCGCGGACCGCGCGTCAAGAAAGGCGTGCCGCGCCCGATCTCCCCGGCCGACGCGGTCGCGCTGGCCGAAGAAGTCGCCGAGGATGCCGCCGAGCCGTGGATCGCCGCGCGCGACTGGGCGGTATTGCTGCTGCTCTACGGCGCGGGGCTGCGCATCGGCGAGGCGGTCGGGCTGACCGGCGCGGTGCTGCCGCTGGGTGAGGCGATGGCGGTGACCGGCAAGCGCGACAAGACGCGGATCGTGCCGTTGTTGCCGCAGGTACGCGACGCGATCGAGGCCTATGCCGCCGCGTCGCCCTGGCCGGTCGAGCGACGCGAGCCACTGTTCCGCGGAGCAAAAGGCGGGCCGTTGTCGGCGGGGGTGGTCCGGAAATCGGTGCAGGCGGCACGCACGCGGCTCGGCCTCGCCGAACGTACTACGCCGCACGCGCTGCGGCACAGTTTCGCGACGCATTTGTTGGGGCGCGGCGCCGATCTGCGCCAGCTCCAGGAATTGCTCGGCCATGCCAGCCTGAGCTCGACCCAGATCTACACGGCGGTCGACGCCGCGCATCTGCTCGATGTGTACCGCAACGCGCATCCGCGGGCTTAGTCGGCGATGACCAGCGCATACGGCGCGCAGGATTGGCCGAAGGCTACCGAACCAGCCTAATAACCGTCGTCACCCCAGCCTTGTGCCGGGTCCGCCGAACCGCACGGGGAGCCCTCGAGCCTCTTGCCCATGATCAAGTCGCCCGGCGGATCCCGGCACAAGGCCGGGATGACGGTTGGATTGGGGTCGCGGTTGCGGCGAGCACAATCGCGGTGATGTGCCCGCTCGTTCCGGAGACGGGTCCCGTTTTCGTGGGGATGACGATGGAGACCTAAGCCCGCGGCTTCCACGTCGCCACACGCCACACATACCACGCCGCGATCGCCGCGCAGATCGTCACGGCGGCCGGCCCGGTCCAGCCTTCCGCCTCGCGGAAATTGGCGCCGAGATACCAGCCGGCGCCGGTCAGGAACGCGTTCCAGATCGTCGTGCCGGCCAAGGTCCAGACGATGAACTTCCAGCGCGGCATGTTCGAGATGCCGGCGGGCAGCGACACGATCGATCGCCCGAACGGCGCGAAACGCAGCGCGAACACCAGCCATTGGCCGTGCCGGAAGAAGAAATTGTCGATCTTCTCGACGTCGGACCAATTGACCGTCAGCCAGCGCCCGTTGCGGTCGACGAACGGTTTCAGCTTCTGCAGCGGGACGTTGCGGCCGATCCAGTACCAGAAATAATTGCCCGCGGTGGAGCCCAGCGTCCCCGCGATCATCACCCCGGCGAAGCTGAGCTTGCCATGCGCGACCGCGATCCCCGCGAAGCCCATGATGACCTCGGACGGGATCGGCGGGATGATGTTCTCCAGCGCCATCCACAGGAAAATCGCCGCATAGCCCCATTGCTCGAGGCCGTGGAGGAACCATTCGGTCACCTGTTCCCCTCCCATTCATGGGAGGGGCTAGGGGAGGGCGTGTTGGGATGATTTGGTTGGTCGAAGAAAGAAACAGGCCCTCCCCCGACTCCTCCCGCAAGCGGGAGGGGAGATTTAGGCATGCCCGGCAACCTTCTTCTCGATCGCGTCCCAGATCATCGCCGAGACGTCGACGCCGTCGAACCGCTCGATCGCGACGATCCCTGTGGGGGAAGTGACGTTGATCTCGGTCAGCCATTCGCCGCCGATCACATCGATCCCGACGAACAATAGCCCGCGCCGCTTGAGCTCGGGCGCCAGCGCCGCGCAGATCTCACGCTCTTTCGCGGTCAGTTCGGTCTTCGCCGCCGATCCGCCGACCGCGAGGTTCGAGCGGAATTCGCCTTCGCCGGGCAAGCGGTTGATCGCGCCGGCGATCTCGCCGTCGACCAGCACGATGCGCTTGTCGCCGCTCGCCACGCCGGGCAGGAACGCCTGGAGCATGTGCGGCTCGCGCCAGGTCTGGTTGAACACCTCGATCAGCGCCGACAGATTGGTGCCCTCGCGATCGACCTTGAACACCGCCTTGCCGCCATTGCCGTGGATCGGCTTGACCACGATCGCGCCGTGCTCGTGCAGAAAAGTGCGCGCTTCTTCCAGGCTGCGGGTGACCAGCGTCGGCGGCATGAACCGCGCATAATCGAGCACGAACACCTTTTCGGGCGCGTTGCGCACGCTGGCGGGATCGTTGACCACCAGCGTCCGGTCGGCGATCCGCTCGAGCAGATGCGTCGCGGTGATGTAGCCGAGGTCGAACGGCGGATCCTGCCGCATCAGCACGACGTCGGTGTCATCGCCCAGGTCGAGCCTGACCGGCTCGCCGAAACTGTAATGCTTGCCGACGACGCGCTCGACGATGACCGGATGCGCCTTCGCCCAGACATGGCCGTCGCGATAATTGAGCGCATCGGCGGTGTAGTGGAACAAGCGATGCCCGCGCGCCTGCGCCGTCAGCATCAGCGCGAAACTCGAATCGCCGGCGATGTTGATCGACTCCATGGGGTCCATCTGGACGGCGACGGTCAAGGGCATGCGATCTCTTTCCTGCTCGTCACCCCAGCGAAAGCTGGGGTCTCGTGGGATTTTACCGCCTGAGATGCCGGCTTTCGCCGGCATGACGGTTGATGTGTAGGCGTGTTATCCGGCTATGTCACCCGATCCACGCATTCTCGATATGGCGAGGCCTGGTGCCCGGCGCCAGCAGGATCACGTCGACGCGGATATCGTCGCCCGGCCCGGCATAACGCGGCATCAGCACTTCGGCCGCCGCCGCTACCCGGGAAAGGCGGCGTTCGTCGATCGCGAAATCGAGTTCGGCGGCGGTGGCGCGGCTCTTGACCTCGACGAAGGCGATCAGATTGCCCTTGCGCGCGACGATGTCGACTTCGCCCGCCGGCGTGCGCACGCGCTTGTCGAGGATGCGCCAGCCCTTGAGCCGCAACCACCACGCCGCGATCCGCTCGCCGCGACGGCCGGATGCTTCGGCGGCGCGTCTGTCTCGATTCCCGTCCCGCTTGCGGGAGGGGTTAGGGGAGGGCGTGTTATTCCTAGGCATTCCGGCAACAAGCCCTCCCCCCAGCCCCTCCCGCAAGCGGGCGGGGAGTTTTCAGTCCTTCAGCTCCATCGCCCGCGCGTAGAGCTCGCGCCGGTCGAGATTGAATTTTTTCGCGACCTCGGCTGCGGCCTTGCTCGCCGGCAACCTGGTCAGCGCTTCCGCCAGTGCGGCATCCGCATCTTCGATATTCGCCGGCGGCGCCTCGCCGGGCGGCGCCACCACCACGACGATCTCGCCCCTGGGCGGGGAGTCGGCATAGCGATCGGCGAGCACGGTCAGCGTGCCCGTCACCGCTTCCTCGAACTTCTTGGTGATTTCGCGCGTCACCGCCGCCTCGCGGTCGCCCAGCTCCTTGGCCAGCGCCGAGAGCGTTGCCGCCAGCCGCGGCCCCGATTCGTACAGCACCAGCGTCGCGCGCACGCTCGCCACTTCGGCGATCGCCTCCGCCTTGGCGCCGGCCTTGGCCGGCAGGAAGCCCAGGAACAGGAAACGATCGGTCGGCAGCCCGGCCAGCGTCAGCGCCGCGATCGCCGCGCAAGGGCCTGGAATCGTCACCACCAGATGCCCCGCCGCGCGCGCGTCGCGGACCAGTTTGTAGCCCGGGTCGGAAATCAGCGGCGTCCCCGCGTCGCTGACCAACGCAACCGCTTCGCGTCCCATCCGTTCGACCAGTCCGGGTCGCACCCGGTCGGCATTATGGTCGTGATAGGCGATCATCGGCCGCTTGGTGCCGATGTGACGGAACAAGCCCGCCGTCACGCGCGTGTCTTCGACCGCGACTAGCGCCGCGTTCGCCAGCACCTCGGCGGCGCGCGGCGACAGGTCACCGAGATTGCCGATCGGGGTGGCGACGATGTAGAGACCAGGCATAAGAACATCAGACATCAGGGGAACGTCATGGCAGACCCAGCAACCCGACCGCAACGATTGACGCAGCTGAAGCGGGCGGTTTTCCTGTTTGGGCTGCTGGTGCTCAGCGCCTGCTCGAGCGTCGTGCCCCGCACCGGGCCGCCGGTCGAGACCGGTCCCGCGGTCGTCGCGCCGCCGCCGCGTCCCCCCGTGGTGATGCCCGGCCTGCCGACCGACAACGAGCATCACATGGTCGCGCTGCTGGTGCCGCTGACTGGCACCAATGCCGGCGTCGGCAAGAGCATCGCCAATGCGACTCAGCTGGCGTTGCTCGATACCAACAACAGCTCGCTGCGCATCACCACCTATGACACGGCGACCGGTGCGGCCGCCGCCGCGCAGCGCGCGATCGACGATGGCGCGCGGGTGATCCTGGGGCCGCTATTGGCCGAGGACGTGCGCATCGTCGCGCCGATCGCCCGGCGCGCTGGCGTGCCGGTGATCAGCTTCTCGAACGATTCGAGCCTGGCCGGATCGGGCGCGTATCTGATGGGCTATTCGCCCGGCCAGTCGATCGAACGCGTGGTCGATTATGCCGCCGATCAGGGGATCACCACGTATGGCGGCCTGGTCGCCAACGGCATCTATGGCCAACGCTCCTCGACCGCGTTCTTGCGGGCGGTGGAGGCGGCCAAGGGTCAGGTCATCTCGCTCCAGAATTACGAGCATAGCGCCGCGTCGGCAGCCGCTGCGGCGGCGCGGCTGGGCAAGGCGGGTCCGATGGGGGCGATCCTGATCGTCGACGATGGCGCCGCCGCCGCCGGTGTCGTGCCGTTGATGCGCAAGAACGGCGAAACCGGCGCGCGTGTGCTGGGCACGGAGCGTTGGAACGCGGAAGCGTCGGTCGCCGCCAAGCCCTCGCTCAACGGCGCCTGGTTCGCCAGCGTTCCTGACAATCTTTATCGCCAATATGCAGTCAAATACCGCGCCCGGTTCGGCACCGCGCCCTATCGCCTGTCGAGCATGGGCTATGACGCGGTGTTGCTGACCATCCGCATCGCACGCGACTGGCGAATCGGCGCGCCGTTTCCCGAGGATCGCCTGCGCGACAAGGGCGGTTTCTCGGGTATCGACGGCGCCTTCCGTTTCGGCCGCGACGGCATCGCCGAACGCGCGCTCGAAGTGCAGGAGATTCGCGGCGGGACGACCGTGGTGATCTCGCCGGCGCCGACGGGGTTCTGAGCGCCTGTCAAATCCTCCCCATCGCGGATGGGGAGGGGACCGCGGTGAAGCCGGTGGAGGGGAATGCCCCGTCCTCGCCGCTTCGCGGCTGCGGCCCCTCCACCCATCGGCTTCGCCGGGCGGTTCCCCTCCCCACGCTGCGCGTGGGGAGGATTCATGCGGTCGCGGGCACCCGGACAATCTCCCCTAGAATAGCATTCAGCACCGGCATCCCCGCCTCGGTCGCGCGGAGGCGCTCGCCGTCGCGCGTGAGCAATCCCTGCTCGATCAATCGCCCGATCGCCCGCAGATCGGCAAGCTCGCCGATCGGGCGGTCGCCCAATGTCGCGATGCGCGCCAGGTCGAGCCCTTCGGCCAGCCGCAGCCCCATCAGCATCGCTTCGATCGCGCGCTCCTGCGGGGCGAGCGCGTCTTCCTGTTCAATGCCGTGGCCGTTGCGCGCGACGGCGTCCATCCAGTTTTCCGGCTTGCGCCGGCGCTGCGTCGCGACACCAATCCGGCGACCGTGCGCGCCCGGGCCGATCCCGGCATAGTCCTGATAGCGCCAATAGGTCAGGTTGTGGCGGCTCTCCGCACCCGGCCGGGCGTGGTTGGAAATTTCGTACGCGGGCAGGCCGGCGCTCGCGGTCAGCGCGCGGGTCAGCTCGAACAGATCCGCGGCGCGATCGGCATCGGGCAGCACCAGCCGGCCCGCGGCGGCCTCGGTCTGGAAGCGTGTGCCCGGCTCGATCGTCAGCTGATAGAGCGAGAGATGCTCGGTGCCGAACGACAAGGCGCGGGCGAGTTCGGCGTGCCAGTCGGCCAGCCCCTGGTCGGGCCGCGCGTAGATCAGGTCGAAACTGACTCGCTCGAACACGGTCTGCGCGGTGTCGAGCGCGGCCAGCCCCTCGGTCACGTCATGCGCGCGGCCGAGAAACGCCAGGGTCCGGTCATCGAGAGCTTGCAGCCCCAGGCTGACGCGATTGACCCCGGCGGCGGCGAGATCGGCGAACCGCGCGGCTTCGACCGACGAGGGATTGGTTTCCAGCGTGATCTCGATGCCGGCGGCGAATCCCCAGGCGCGCTCGGCGGCATCAAGCAGTGCCGCCACCGTCGCCGGCGGCATCAGCGACGGCGTGCCGCCGCCGAAGAAGATCGAGCCCAGCCGTCGTCCCGGCAGCACGCTTGCCTCGTGCGCCAGATCGTTCAGCAAGGCGTCGCGCCACGCCATTTGGTCGACGCTGTCGCGGACATGACTGTTGAAGTCGCAATAGGGACATTTCGAAACGCAGAACGGCCAATGGACGTATAAGGCGAGGGGTTCGGTCATCTGGGCGGTCATATGGAGACGAGCGCATGATCAGGAAAGCCGGGATCGCTCTGATGGCGACGACGCTGGCGGCCTGCGGCGGTACAAGCGCGCCCGAGCGCGTGGTCGAGCCGCGCGCCGACGCGGCGCCGGCCCCGCGCGGCGCGGCGCTGCGTCGCCAACTCAAGCTCACCCGCCACAACGACGCGCGCCACGCGGTCGGGGTGGCGTCGCTGGTGTGGGACGACGGGCTGGCGGCGCATGCGCTGGGCTATGCTCGCGACCTTGCCCGCACGCGACGTTTCGAGCACGCGCCGCAACCGATGGGCCCCGGACGCGAGGGCGAGAATCTCTTCACCGGCACGCGCGACGCTTATTCCTATGCCGAGATGATCCAATATTGGATCGACGAGCGGAAATGGTTCGTGAACCGGCCCGCGCCGGATTTCAGTACCACCGGCAATGGCGAGGCGGTGGCGCATTACACCCAGATCGTCTGGCGTACGACGACGCGGGTCGGCTGCGCGGTCGCGAGCAACGATCGCGACGATTATCTCGTCTGCCGCTACGCGCCGCCCGGCAACGTGATTGGGTTGAAGGCGCTTTAAGCCTTTCGCCCGAAGCTTCGTTAACGCCGCGCGCGCGAACAGCGGCAGCGTGATCCGCTGTCGTGTCCTTGCTGCGCTAGCGTTGCTGCCTCTGACCGCCAACGCGCCGATGCCGCGGCCCGGCGGCCCCGCATTCGTCCGCGCGATGCTCGACGGCCAGAACGCCGCGCGCCGCGTGGCCGGCGTGCCCGACATGATCTGGGACGACAATCTCGCCGCCGACGCGCAGGAATGGGCCAATCACCTCGCCGCGACGAGCAGCTTCTACCACTCCGACGACGATCGCGGCAGCGACCCCGAGGGAGAGGGCGAAAACCTCTTCATGGGTACCCAGGATGCCTATAGCTATCAGCAGATGGTCGGCATGTGGGTCGACGAAAAGAAATTCTACCGCGACGGCGTCATGCCCAACCTCTCGACCACCGGGAATTGGGACGATGTCGGGCATTACACCCAGATCATCTGGCACTCGACCAAGCGCGTCGGCTGCGCGCTCGCCAGCAACGGCGACGACGATTATCTGGTGTGCCGCTATTCCGAGCCGGGCAATTTCATGGGCGAGAGCCCACGCTAGAGCGCTTCGGAAATCGCGCGTAGCAGCGCCAACCCGCGCTCGTTGCAATAGTGTGCCGAGCCTGCAACTGCAGGAAAGCCTTCAGGAAGGCTGAGGCAGAGCACGCGGATCGCGTCGAGAAATGCGTCGTCGATCGTGAACGACACAAAATCGTCCCAATCCCATGGCGCGCCAGTTCCGTCGAGAAAGCGGCCAATCGTATCTTTGACCTCGGCGCGGGCCAATCTCACGCCGCTAGCCATCACAACACCGCGTCGACCAACTGCCGGAACGCCGCAGCGCGATGGGTGAGGGGCGTCTTCTCGTCATGCGCCATCTCGCCGAA
>NZ_JBQCCN010000129.1:0-19020 GCF_051962185.1 Sphingomonas sp. | reverse complement strand
CGCGCCGAAGGCGATCGCATCGCCTGGTTCGAACCCGAGGCGATGCCGCGGCACCGGATCGAGGCGGCGCACGATCCCGATTATGTCGCCGAAGTGATCGAAGCGCGGGTGCCGCGCGAGAAGGAGCGGCGAATCGGCTTTTCGGTCAACCCGACCGTCGCCTGGCGCGCGCAGGTCGTACCTGGCGGCACGTATCTCGCCGCGCTGCTTGCGCTCGACCGCGGCTTCGCTGCCAACAGCGCGGGCGGTAGCCATCATGCGCTCGCAGATACCGGCGCGGGTTATTGCGTGTTCAACGACCTCGCCATCGCCGCGATCCGGCTGGCGGCGGACGGGCTGCGCGTGCTGGTGGTCGATTGCGACGTGCATCAGGGCGACGGCACCGCCGCGCTGACCGCCGGTCATCCCGACATCGCGACCTATTCGATCCATGCCGAGAAGAATTTCCCCGTGCGCAAGGCGCGCTCGACGCTCGACGTGCCGCTCGCGGACGGTTTGGGCGACCAAGCCTATCTCGAAACGTTGGAAGCGACCCTGGCGCCGATGCTCGATGCCGAGCGGCCTGATCTCCTGCTCTACCAGGCGGGGGTCGACCCGTTCGGCGGTGATCGCCTGGGCCGACTCGCCTTGACCGAAGAGGGGTTGGTGCAGCGCGAGCGCCTCGTAGCGCGGCTGGCGATCGAGCGCGGACTGCCGCTCGCGAGTACGGTCGGCGGAGGTTATGGAGAAGACGTGCTGGCGATCGCGCGGCGGCATGTCACGGCGATCCTGACGCTGGGGGAAGCATTTTCGCGCGGCTGATACGGAGTTGGCGTCTTTTTCGGGTTCTCGCCAGCCCAGCATTACAACGTCACCCCGGCCTTGTGCCGGGGTCTGCCGCGCCTCAAGTCATGTCGTTCGCCGTGGCTGGACTGACCGACCGAGTTCGACTTGCCTTCGCCATTCGTGAGGCTTGTTGCCCGGCGGATCCCGGCACGAGGCCGGGATGACGGGTTGGGGCTGGGACGAACGTCGGCGGTCGATCATATCCGTTGTCGTCGGGACATTTCGTTTCGCCGGTATGGCAAAGAACGGTTTTCACGGGGATGTAATGTAACTACCTTGGCCGCCAGGGGCCCGGCGCATAAGAGACCCCCGAACACGACCGCAGGATATTGTGCTGACATGGCGACCGCCGTCCACGAAGTGACGCCCGCAGAGGCGTCGGCCCACCCACCCGCAGAATCGATCGTCGTCCGTTTTGCTGGAGATTCCGGCGACGGCATGCAGTTGACCGGGGGACAGTTCACGCTGTCTACCGCGCTCGCCGGCAACGATTTGTCGACCTTCCCCGATTTCCCCGCCGAGATCCGTGCGCCGCAGGGCACGCTGTTCGGCGTCTCCGCCTTCCAGATCAATTTCGGGTCGGACTCGATCGAGACCGCGGGCGACGCCTATGACGTGCTCGTCGCGATGAACCCGGCGGCGCTCAAGACCAACGTCCAGGAATTGAAGACCGGCGGCCTGGTCATCGCCGACACCGGCGAATTCACCGAGCGCAACCTCGCCAAGGCCAAATACGACGCCAACCCGATCGACGACGGCAGCCTGGCGAAGTGGCAAGTGCTGGCGTTCGACATCTCGGCGTTGACGGTAGAGGCGGTCAAGCCGTTCGGGCTGGGCAACAAGGAAGCGTTGCGCTGCAAGAACATGTGGACGCTGGGGCTCGCGCTCTGGATGTTCGATCGCGACCGCCAGCCGCTGATCGACTGGCTCAAGGCCAAGTTCGCCAAGGATCCCAATCTCGCCGAGGCCAATATCGCCGCGCTCAATGCCGGGCATGCCTATGGCGAGACCGCCGAGCTGTCGGGGCCGCTCAAGCAGCATTACGTGCCCGCCGCGCCCGCTGAACCGGGCCTCTACCGCACCGTCACCGGGGCGGAGGCGATCTCGATGGGCCTCGTCGCCGGCGCACAGCTCGCCAATCTGCCGATGTTCTTCGGCGGCTATCCGATTACGCCGGCCTCGGCGATCCTGCATCATTTGTCGCGGCTGAAGGAATTCGGCGTCACGACGTTCCAGGCGGAAGACGAGATCGCCGCGGTCGCCAGTGCGATCGGCGCCTCTTACGCCGGCCAGCTCGGCATCACCTCGTCGTCGGGGCCGGGCATCGCGCTCAAGGGCGAGGCGATCGGTCTCGCGATCATGACCGAATTGCCCCTGGTCATCGTCAATTCGCAGCGCGGCGGGCCGTCGACGGGCCTGCCGACCAAGACCGAGCAATCGGACCTCTACCAAGCGGTCTATGGCCGTAACGGCGACGCGCCGATGCCGGTCATCGCCGCCCGCTCGCCGGCCGACGCGTTCGAGGTGGCGATCGAGGCGTGCCGGATCGCCACGCAATATATGACGCCCGTCATGCTGTTGACGGACGGCTACATCGCCAATGCCGCCGAGCCGTGGAAAGTGCCCGACGTCAGCGCCTATGAGCCGTTCCCGGTCGAGTTCCTCGAGACCGCGCCGGAAAGCGGCTTCCTGCCTTATGGTCGCGACGAAAAGCTGGCGCGGCCGTGGGTCAAGCCGGGCACGCCGGGCCTGCTCCACCGCATCGGCGGCATCGAGAAGAAGCAGGGCACCGGCAATATCGATTACGCCCCCGCCAACCACCAGGAAATGACCAACACCCGCAAGGCGAAGGTCGACGGCATCAAGATCCCCGACCAGGCGATCGAGATCGGCAATCCCGGCGGCAAGCTGGCGGTGATCGGCTGGGGCTCGACCTTCGGCCCGATCCATCAGGCGGTGAAGCGGGCGCGAGGCCGCGGCCTCGACGTCAGCCATATCCACTTGCGCCACATCTGGCCGATGCCGGCCAATCTGGGCGATCTGCTCAAGGGTTACGAAAAGATCCTCGTACCGGAAATGAACACTGGCCAGCTCAAGACGGTGCTGCGCGACCAGTATCTGGTCGACGCCAGGCCGCTCAACAAGGTTTCGGGTCAGCCCTTCCGTATCGCCGAGATCGAAGCCGCGATCGATGCGATCCTCGCCGGCGGATCGGGTGGCGACGTGCCGGCCGATCGCACGCAATTGCCCAATCCGGTTGCCGGCCATGACGATGGCCACACCAAGCCAGGCGCGCTGTCGCCGCAGTCGCGCTGAAGGACTCGCCCATGAACGACATGACTCCACCGCAAAAGTCGCTGCCCAAGGATTGGGAAAGCGACCAGGAAGTGCGCTGGTGCCCGGGCTGCGGCGATTATGCCGTGCTCAAGGCGGTGCAGCGGACCATGCCGGAAATCGGCGCGCGGCCCGAGAACACGGTGTTCGTCAGCGGCATCGGCTGCTCGTCGCGCTTTCCCTATTATATGGAGACCTATGGTTTCCACACGATCCACGGCCGCGCGCCGGCGATCGCGACGGGGGTCAAGCTCGCCAATCCGGAACTCGACGTGTGGATCATCACCGGCGACGGCGACGCGCTGTCGATCGGCGGCAACCACACGATGCATCTGTTGCGGCGCAACCTCAATTGCCAGGTCCTGTTGTTCAACAACGAGATTTACGGCCTGACCAAGGGGCAATATTCGCCGACCAGCCGCGTCGGCACGCGCAGCCCCTCGACTCCGTTCGGCTCGGTCGACCGCCCGGCGCGGCCTTGCGCCTTCGCGTTGGGGTCGGGCGCGCGGTTCGTCGCGCGCGGTATCGACGTGCACAAGAACCTGCCGTCGGTGTTCAAGGCGGCCTATGCGCATCAGGGCGCGGCGTTCGTCGAGATCTTCCAGAATTGCATCGTCTATAATGACGACGTGTTTGCGGCCTTCACCGACAAGGCCAATGCGCCCGGCCATCAATTATGGGTCGAGCACGGCCAGCCCCTGCTGTTCGCGAACGGCACCAAGGGCCTAGCGATGGACACCGAGCGGCTGGTGCTCAAGGTCGTCGACGTGGTCGACGGCGACTGGCAAGGCGCGCACGTCGCGGTCCATGACCAGACCAACCGTGGCCTCGCGCATATGCTGGTCGAGATGCAGTTCGGGCCGTTTCCGATGGCCTTGGGCGTACTCTACAACGATCCCGCCCCGACCTTCGACAGCGCCGTCATCACCCAGAACCGCCAGGCGAGCGAAGGCAAGACTGCCAACCTGCAGAAACTGCTGAGCCAGGGTCAGACGTGGCAGGTCGACAAGCAGCCGCGGCCCGAGTGATTTTCTGTAGATCGCACAAAGACACGAAGCCACGAAGAGGCAGGGTCTTTGTCGGGCGATCTTGAAGAACTGGCGCGAATTGCCGTCGATTGCGGGTTCAAGTTGCACGAGGCGCTCGGACCTGGGTTGCTCGAGTCCGTCTATGAGGCTTGTCTCTTTCAAAGCCTCGCTTCGCGAGGCTTGGATGTCGAACGGCAGAAGATTGTGCCAATCCGTTACGAGGGACTCGTTCTAGACGAGGGATTTCGTGTCGATTTGGTTGTCGAGCGACAATTGCTGATCGAGCTGAAATCGACCGAAAGCCATGCCCCGGTCCATGCGAAGCAGGTAATCACCTATCTCCGGCTGATGGATTTGCCGCTCGGCCTGCTGATGAATTTCGGCGCCGCAACCTTTAAAGAAGGCGTGCGTAGGATCGCCAACAACTACTTTGCGCCTCAGCGGTGAAACCATCTTCGTGCCTTAGCGTCTTTGTGCGAGTCTTCTTCCGAAACCCAGCAACGTGACCGCCCCGACCCTTCTCTGGTTTCGTCAGGATCTGCGCCTCGGCGATCAGCAGGCGTTGACGGCGGCGGCGCATGAGGGGCCCGTCGTGCCCGTCTATGTCCTCGACGACGAAACGCCGAAGCATCGCCGAATGGGCGCCGCCTCACGCTGGTGGTTGCATCACAGTCTCGACGCGCTCGACAAGGCGCTGCGGGAGAAGGGATCGCGGCTGATCCTGCGGCGCGGCAAATGCGACGAGGAACTCGCCAAGGTCGCCGAGGAGGTCGGTGCGGGTGTGGTCCATGCGGTCCGGCATTACGAACCATGGTGGCGCAACGCCGAACGCGCGGTGGGCAAGCTACTCGATCTCGAGTGCCACGACGGCAATTACCTCGCTCCGCCGGGCTCGATCGCCAGCGGGAGCGGCGATCCTTACAAAATCTACACCCCGTTCTGGCGGGCGCTGCGCGACGTCGTGCCGCCCGCTCATCCGCTCGACCGGCCGCGCGACATCCCGGCACCCGCATCCTGGCCGAAGAGCGACATGCTGGCCGATTGGAACCTGCTCCCCACCAAGCCCGATTGGGCAAAGGCGTTCGCCGGGGAATGGACACCGGGCGAAATCGGCGCCCATGAACGGGTCGACGATTTCGTCGACGAGGTCGTGGATTATGACGAGCGCCGCAACCTGCCGTCCGTCGAGGGCAGTTCGCGCCTCTCGCCGCACCTCCATTTCGGCGAGGTGTCGCCCGGCTACGTCTGGCGTCGGCTGGCTGGGAAGGGCGACTCGGTCGGCGTTTTCCTGAGCGAGCTCGGCTGGCGCGATTACGCCGCGAACGTGATCCTGCAATTGCCGGACTATGGCGCGAAGAACGGACGCGAACGGTTCGATGATCTGCCCTGGCGCTCGGGCAAGGCGGCGCGGGACGATTTGCGCGCGTGGCAGCGCGGCGAGACGGGCTATCCGATCGTCGATGCCGGGATGCGCCAGCTCTGGGCGACCGGCTGGATGCACAATCGCGTGCGGATGATCGCCGCGTCGTTCCTGATCAAGCATTTGCTGATCGACTGGCGTGAGGGCGAGCGCTGGTTCTGGGACACGTTGGTCGATGCCGACTACGGCAACAATAGCGTCAATTGGCAATGGGTCGCCGGCACCGGGATCGACGCCAATATGTGGGGCCGGATCATGGCGCCGCTGGTGCAGTCGGAGAAGTTCGACGCCGGCGACTATATCCGCCAGTGGGTGCCCGAACTCACCGCCGTTCCCGATCCGGCGATCCACGACCCGGAGGAAGCCGGGTGCCGGCCGAACGCCTATCCGGCCAAGCTGATCGGGCACCGTGAGGCACGCGAACGTGCTTTGGCGGCAGGCAAAAAGGTACGATAATCTGCCCGAATCGCTTGGCGAACCGTGCATGACGTGCTTTGAGACGACCCATGGATGCGCCGAGGACTGACCGGGGGCAGCGCAGCCGCGGAGGACCGCTCGCCTTGATCGGGCGGCCGCTGTTGGCGCGCATCGACAAAAGCCTCGATCAGGGCGCGATTACCGTTTCGTTGCCCGACCGCGATGCGCCGATCCGGCTCGGCGGCCGCGGTCCCGGGCCGGAAGCGATCGTCATCCTCAGGAGTTGGCGTGCCTTGTGGCGGCTGGCGACCGGAGGGTCGTCGGGCTGGTACGAGGCCTGGGCCGCGAACGAATGGGAAAGTCCCGACCCGGTGGCGCTGTTCGAGGTCTTCTCGCTCAATCGCCACAGCCTTGCCGGCACCGGTCGCGCGCACGGCCTGTCGCGGCTGTTGCGCCGGCTGTGGCACAAGGCGCATCGCAACGATCGGGCCGGCGCGCGCCGCAACATTCACGAGCATTACGATCTGGGGAACGAGTTCTACGAATTGTGGCTCGACCCGACGATGACCTATTCGAGCGCCATCTTCCATCGCCCGGACGAGCATCTCGACGACGCGCAGCGAACCAAGCTCGAGGCGATTCTCGACCGCACCGCGACGCGGCCGGGCGATCGCATCCTGGAGATCGGCTGCGGCTGGGGCTCGTTCGCCGAGACCGCGGCCAAGGCTGGTGTCGGCGTCCATGGCATCACCCTGTCGACCGAACAGAAGGCCTATGCCGAAGCGCGGATGGCGCGACAGGGGCTCGACGGAGTTGACATCGAGCTGGTCGACTATCGCGACGTTGCGGGCACCTATGACGGCGTCGCCAGCATCGAGATGGTCGAGGCGGTGGGCGAGGAATATTGGCCCGACTATCTCGCCGCGATCGCCCGCGCGCTCAAGGCCGGCGGCCGCGCGGCGATCCAGTATATCGCGATCGATGACACGATGTTCGAAGGCTATGCCCGCAACGTCGACTTCATCCAGCGCTACATCTTCCCCGGCGGCATGCTGCTGTCGGAAAGTCGCTTCCAGGACCTCGCCGAAAAGGTCGGGCTGGCGTGGCGCGATCGTCATGCCTTCCGGCTCGATTATGCCGAGACGCTGAAGCGCTGGCGCGAAGCGTTCGACGCGGTCGTCGCGGCAGGCAAGTTGCCGGAGAGGTTCGACAAGCATTTCATCGGCTTGTGGCGATTCTATCTGATGTATTGCGAAGGCGGATTCCGCGGGGGCGGGATCGAAGTGGCGCAGGTGACGCTCGTCAAGGAGGGGTGATGAAGGGGATAGGTCTGGCCGCCGCGCTCGTGTTGGCGGGCGTGGCATCGGCGCAATCGGTCACGGTCACGCCCGACAATGCCGCCAAATTGCGCCAGGTCGGCGCCGAGGTGCTGTTCTGGAGCCAGGCACAGCGCGACCAGAATTTCCGCGAGATGGAGAAGATCTTCCCCGGCCATGTCGTCAAGGCCGGTGGCAAAGTCCGCCCGCTGCCCGCCGGCAAGCCGCTTCCGATCGCCGAAGCCGACGTCAAGGCCGCGATGGCTGACCTCAACGTCGCCGGGCTGATCGTCGTCCAGGACGGCAAGGTCCGGCTCGAACGCTATGGCCTTGGCTATGGCCCGGAAGGGCGCTGGACCAGTTTCTCGGTCGCCAAGTCGTTCACCTCGACCCTGGTCGGCGCGGCGATCCGCGACGGCTACATCAAGTCGATCGACGATCCGGTGACGCGCTACATCCCCGACCTCGCCGGCGGCGGCTATGACGGCGTGACGGTGCGCCAGTTGCTGACCATGACCTCGGGCGTGAAGTGGAACGAGGATTATACCGATCCCAAGTCCGACGTCGCGCGGATGTTCTCCGACGACGTGCCGGCGGGGCAGGACCCGACGGTCTGGTACATGAAGAGGCTGCCGCGCGAGAGCGCGCCGGGGACGAAGTGGGTCTACAAGACCGGCGAGACCAATCTGATCGGCGTGTTGGTCGAGCGCGCGACGAAGAAGACCCTCGCCGACTATCTGACCGAGAAGGTGTGGAAGCCCTGGGGCATGGAGCGCGACGCGTTCTGGATGACCAATGCCGCGGGCAGCGAGGTCAGCGGCTGCTGCCTCTCGGTATCGCTGCGCGATTACGCGCGGATGGGCTTGTTCGCGCTGTCGGGCGGCAAGGGCGTGGTGCCCGACGACTGGTTCGCGCATGCCACCACCAACCAGGTGCCGCTGCCCAAGGACGAGGGCGGGTTCGGCTATGGCTATCAATGGTGGACGGTGCCCGGAGGCCGCTTCGCCGCGATCGGCATCTTCGGGCAGAGCATCATGGTCGACCCGGCGAAGAAGCTGGTCGTGGTGATGTCGGGATCGTGGCCGGCGGCGACGGGGGAGAAACTGTCGGTGGCGCGCGCGGCGTTCTGGGGGAAAGTCGAGGCGGCGGCGGACAAGTAAGGCTGGGACTGGGGCAGCCACACCTCCACCGTCACCCCGGCCTTGTGCCGGGGTCTGCCGTGCCGCAAGTCATGGCCGAAGAGGAGGAAGGCCAAACCCCACCGCAAGGTCATTCCACATCGGGTTAAGCTCTTCGATCAAATTGTATTTATACTCGCGCGGCCAGCGCTTGATCTGCTTCTCGCGCTTGATGACCGCCTCCATCGTTTCGCCTGTCGCGTATCAGACCAGCCGATGGATACCGTATCGTTTGGTGGAGCCGTCGAACGTGCCCTCACGATGTTGGATGACGCGTCCAACCAGGTTTGAGGAAACGCCGGTGTGGAGGGTGCTGTGGTACGCCTTCGCCATAAGATAGACGCAAGGGGTCCGCTCAACTTGCACCGGCATAGTCTGCCGCCCGGCAGACCCCGGCACAAGGCCGGGGTGACGGTTGTAGGGAGGTGCGCGCGGGGGGGGGTAAATACCCAGTCTCTCAGCCGACCTGTTCGACATGCCCCGACGCGAAGTCGCTCGCGACCAGCTCGACGATCTTTTCCGCAACCGCCTCGGGCGGCTTTACGCTCGCCGGGTCCTCCCCGGGATACGCCCGGGCGCGCATCTCCGTTCGGGTCGCGCCGGGATCGAGCACGGCCACGCGGACGTTGCTGATCCCCTCGACTTCCTCGCCATAGGCCTGGACCAAAGTCTCGAACGCCGCCTTGGACGCGCCGTATGCGCCCCAGAAGGCGCGTGGCTGGCGGCCGACCTTGGACGTGATCGCAACCACCCGCGCGCGCTTCGATTTGCGCAGGGCCGGATCGAACGCGGCGAGCAGCGCCTGTTGCGCGCTGACGTTGAGCGTCAGCACCTTGGCGAATTCCTTGGAGTCGATCGCCTGCACGGCCGACAGCGAGCCGAGCGTCGCGGCGTTGAGCACGAGGATGTCGAGCGCGCCCCAGCGCTCGGCAACCGCGCCGGCCAGCCGGGCGATGCTGTCGCTCTCGATCAGGTCGAGCGGCGCGATCGTCGCGGTACCGCCGGCGGCGTGGATCGCTTCCTCGACTTCCTCCAGCGCGCCGGCGGTGCGCGCGGTCAGCACGACATGCGCGCCTTCCGCGGCGAGCGCCCTGGCGGTGGCGGCGCCGATCCCCCGGCTCGCGCCGGTCACGAGCGCGAGCTGTCCTTCGAATCGCTTGGTCATTTGATCCCGTTTATTCCGCGGCTTCGGGGTGGAGGGCGAGCTGCTCGTCCAGATGTGCGTCGCTGTAATCGGTCAGCACCGTCGGATAATCGCCGGTGAAGCAGGCGTCGCAATATTTGGGCGCCGGACCATCGCGGCCGGCTTCGCCGAGCGCCTTGTAGAGCCCGTCGATCGAGACGAACGCGAGGCTGTCGGCATGGATGAAGTCGGTCATCCCCTCGACCGAGAAGCGCGATGCGAGGAGCTTCTCGCGCTCGGGCGTGTCGACGCCGTAGAAGCACGAATGCGTGGTCGGCGGCGACGCGATGCGCATATGCACTTCACGGGCGCCCGCCTCGCGCATCATCTCGACGATCTTCAGGCTGGTGGTGCCGCGGACGATCGAATCGTCGATCAGCACGATCGACTTGTCCTTGATCAGCGCGCGATTGGCATTGTGCTTGAGCTTCACGCCAAGGCGGCGGACTTCGGCGCCCGGCTGGATGAAGGTGCGGCCGACATAATGCGAGCGGATGATGCCGAGCTCGAACGGGATGCCCGATTGCTGGGCATAGCCGATCGCCGCGGGCACGCCCGAATCGGGCACCGGGATGACGAGGTCGGCCTCGACCGGCGCCTCGAGCGCGAGCTGCGCGCCGATCGCTTTGCGGACCGAATAGACGGACTGGTCGCCGGCGATCGAGTCGGGACGCGAGAAATAGACCCATTCGAAGATGCAGGGGCGCGGCGCGGCCTGACCGAACGGCCGCAGCGAGCGCAGCTTGCCGTCCTCGACGATGATCAGCTCGCCCGGCTCGACCGAGCGGACGAATTCGGCGCCGACCACGTCGAGCGCGACGGTTTCCGAGGCGAAGATGATCGATTCGCCCAGTTTGCCCATGACCAGCGGGCGAATGCCGAGCGGGTCGCGACATGCCATCATGCCGGTCGGGGTCAGCACGATCAGCGAATAAGCGCCCTCGACCCGGCGCAAGGCGTCGATGAACTTGTCGAGCGGATCGCGATACGAGCTGGTCGCGACGAGGTGGATGATGACTTCCGTATCGCTGGTCGACTGGAAGATCGCGCCGCGCTGGACGAGGTCGTTGCGCAGCCGGAAAGCGTTCGAGATATTGCCGTTATGCGCGACCGCGAAGCCGCCGGTGGCGAGCTCGGCATAAAGCGGCTGGACGTTGCGGAGCGAGGTTTCGCCGGTGGTCGAGTAACGGACATGGCCGCACGCGGTCTGCCCGCGCAGCCCGGCCATGATCTCGTCCTTGTCGAAATTGCCCGCGACATGGCCCATCGCACGGTGGCTGTGGAAATGCTGGCCGTCCCAACTGGTGATGCCGGCGGCTTCCTGGCCGCGATGCTGGAGCGCATGGAGGCCCAGCGCCACCAGCGCCGCCGCGCCGTCGGCGTCGGACACGCCGAAGATACCGCACTCCTCGCGGAGCTTGTCGTCGTCAAAGGGATTCGTGGTCAGCATGGGGTCCGGGCTGCTGTGGCGCTCGGCCATATAGTGACGCCTGTCCGGTTTGTCGCGCTTTTGTCACACGGATTGTGCGCATTTTGTCTCGACGCGTCGGCGGGCTAGGGGAAGGAGCATGACCGACTCGCGCGAAACCGGGCTCAAGCTCGATCCGAAATGGGGTGCCGACGGGCTGATCACCGCGGTGGTCACCGATGGCGCGACGGGCGAGGTGCTGATGCTCGCGCACATGAATGCGGACGCGCTGACGGCGACGTTGGAGAGTGGCGAGGCCACCTTCTGGTCGCGCAGCCGCGGCGAATTGTGGCGCAAGGGCGCGACCTCGGGGAATGTGATGCGCGTGCGCGACGTCAGGATCGATTGTGATCAGGACGCGGTGTGGCTGATCGTCGATCCGGCGGGGCCGGCGTGTCACACGGGGGAGCGATCGTGCTTCTATCGCCGCGTGACGAAGGACAGGCTGGAACGGATTGGCTGAAGTGGCGCGGAACGCCGGCTCTCCGCTGTTTACGCCTCCCCGGCGAAGGCCGGGGCCCAGTTTCGTGACGTCCGATGCGGCGCTAGGTCCTCTCCAACCAAAGGCGCCGATCCTGGGCCCGGGCCTTCGCCGGGGAGGCGTATCCGCGCGCACGGTCGGGGCGCTGACCGCTCTGCTGACATTGATGGCCTGTCACGGCAGCCAGCCGGTTCCCCAAGCCACCGCCACGCCCACCGGCCTCGAAGCCGCCGCGATCGAAGCCGGCATCATCGACGATCCCGCCAATACCGACCCGACCGGCCTCTACCAGCGCGATCGCGACCGCATTTGCGTGGTGCCGAGCGCGCGGGCGTTCCACATCGGCCTCTATGTCGATTACGGCGACACCTATTATTGCAGCGGGCAGGGGGAAGCGACGCGCGCCGGCGAGACGCTGCACGTCGATCTCGCCAGCGCCCCAGGCTGCTCGTTCGACGCGGAATTCGAGGGCGACCGCATCGTCGTCCCCGGGCGGCTGCCCGATGCCTGCCAGAAAGCCTGTTCGCCCCGCGCCTAGCTCGCCGGGCTTAGCGCCGAGCGGATGAGCGATTCGCCGTCCGAGGCGGGGGCATTGCGCGACGGCAAAGGCCGGCTGCTCTGCGCACCCGACAAATGATCGCGCATCCCCTTTGACGTTAACGTCAAGCGGGAGTAAAAAAGCGGCCATGCCCTGGGTACCGTCCTATGCCGCCATCGAGCCGCTCCACGACCGGCACAGTTTCACCATCTCCGACCTGTCGGCGGAATTCGGCGTCACCGCGCGCGCGCTGCGGTTCTACGAGGATGAAGGACTGATCTCGCCCGAGCGACGCGGCACGCAGCGCATCTATTCGCACCGCGATCGCGCGCGGCTCGCCTGGATTCTGCGCGGCAAGCGCGTCGGCTTCTCGCTGACCGAGATTCGCGAGCTGATCGATCTCTACGATGTCGGCGACGGGCGGCGCACGCAGCGCCAGCGGACGATCGATCGCTGCAAGGAACGCGTCGACCTGCTCCACAACCAGAAGCGCGACATCGACGCCGCGCTGACCGAGCTCAACGATTTCATCGCGCTCCTCGAAGCGGGCGCGCGCGCCGACCATCAAAAGGACTGACCATGCCGCAATACACGCCGCCGGTGCGCGACACGCGCTTCGTGCTCGATCACGTGCTGGGGATCGACCGTTACGCTAACCTGCCCGGGTTCGAGAACGCGACGCCGGAAACGGTCGACGCGGTGCTCGAGGAAGGCGGGCGGTTCGTCGCCGAGGTGTTGTTCCCACTCAATCAGTCGGGCGATCTCGAAGGTTGCACGCGGCACGACGACGGCAGTGTGACGACGCCCAGGGGCTTCAAGGAGGCATATGCGCGGTTCGTAGAATCGGGCTGGGGGACTCTGTCCGCTCCGGCCGCGTTCGGCGGACAGGAAATGCCGCATGTCGTCTCGACTGCGTTCCAGGAGTTCATGATCTCCTCGAACATGGCGTTCGCCATGTATCCGGGGCTCACTCATGGGGCGATCGCGGCCTTGCTGGTCAAGGGAAGCCCCGAACAGCAGCAATTGTACGTGCCCAAGCTGGTGTCGGGCGAATGGGGCGGCACTATGAACCTGACCGAGCCGCAATGCGGCACCGATCTCGGCCTGATCCGCACCAAGGCCGAGCCGCAGGCCGACGGCTCCTATGCGATCACGGGGACCAAGATCTTCATCTCGGCCGGCGAGCACGACCTGACGAGCAACATCATCCACCTCGTGCTGGCGAAGACCCCGGGCGCGCCCGACAGCTCGAAGGGCATCTCGCTGTTCGTGGTGCCCAAGATCCTGGTCAATGCCGACGGCTCGCTCGGCGAGCGCAACGCGGTGTCGTGCGGGTCGATCGAGCACAAGATGGGCATCCATGGCAATTCGACCTGCGTCATGAATTACGATGGCGCCAAAGGCTGGCTGGTCGGCGAGGAGATGAAGGGCCTCGCGGCGATGTTCATCATGATGAACGCGGCGCGGCTCGGGGTCGGGCTTCAGGGGCTGGCGATCGGCGAGACGGCGTACCAGAACGCGGTGCAATATGCCCATGATCGCCGCCAGGGCCGCGCGCTGACCGGGCCGGCCGATCCCAATGAAAAGGCCGACACCTTGTTCGTCCACCCCGACGTGCGGCGCATGCTGATGGATGCCAAGGCATTGACCGAAGGTCTGCGCGCGCTTTGCCTGTGGGGCGCGCTCCAGGTCGATCTCGAACATGCCGCGGCGAGTGAGGAGGAGAAGCAACTCGCCGCTGATCTCGTCGGACTGCTGACCCCGGTGATAAAGGGCTATGGCACCGACAAGGGTTACGACATCGCGACCAACGCGCAGCAGGTCTATGGCGGGCACGGCTACATTCGCGAATGGGGGATGGAGCAATATGTCCGCGATGCCCGCATCTCGATGATCTACGAAGGCACCAATGGCGTCCAGGCGATGGACCTGGTCGGGCGCAAGCTCGCCGCCAATGGCGGGCGCGCGGTGCAAGCCTTGTTCAAGGTGGTCGGCGATGAGGTCGCCGCGGCCAAGAACGATCCCGCCACCGCCGATTTCGCCGCGCGCCTCGAAAAGGCCAATGGCGAGCTCCAGGCGGCGACCATGTGGTTCCTGCAGAACGGCATGACCAACCCCAACAATGTCGGGGCCGGCGCGCACAGCTACATGCACCTGATGGGCATCGTCGCGGTCGGCCTGATGTGGCTGCGCATGGCGGTCGCCGCGGCCAGGCTGAAGGCGGCGGGCGAGGGCGACGCGGCGTTCCTCGACGCCAAGCTGATCACCGCGCGTTATTATGCCGAGCGAATCATGCCCGACGCGGGCGCGCTCCGCCGCAAGATCGAGGGTGGGGCGGAAGCGCTGATGGCATTGCCAGCGGAGATGTTCGCAACCGCCTGATCGTCGCCGTTAACGCTGCGCCAGCTGCTCCGGCTCGAGCCGGTAGAGCTGGCGCACGCGCGGGCCGATCGGGATTTCCATCACCAAAGCGTAGTGATTGCCGAGTGCCCGGTCGACGATCGCGGCGTCGGCGCGGTTGGTGAGTCCGCTATCGGGCCCGCGTGTGGTGATTACCCAGCTCGGGCGCTGCTCCATGATCCGGCGAGTCTCGGCGACGGCGTTGACGCCCAAGGCGTTGGTCTCTCGGCGATTGGCGAGGTGCGGCGGGAAGGGCCAGCGCGTCAGCAGGCACGATTGCGTGAGATGATAGATGATCGGGTCGCCGTCGAAGATATAGACGCAGCCCTTGGGGTGCTGGCCGATCATCGCCACCATCGGCGCGACCGTGGCCCAGTCACCACGCTTCCTGACGTCGCGCCACACGTTGAGCGTCCCCGCGATCAGGGCGGCGACGATCAGTACGACCCCGACTCGCGGTCCGACGCGGCGTAATCCGAGCAGGGGCGCGGCGACGAGGCAGAGCGGCGCGTAGAGCGGCAGCGCGTAATGATCGAAATAGCTGCCGAAGGCGATGACGGCGGCGCAGGCGCATGCCGCCCAACTGAGGGAGAAATACAGTGCCGACCGTCCCTCGGTATCCCTGTTGGCGAACGGTGCCAGGCAGCCGGCGACGATCAAGGGCGCAGTGAAGGCGACCATTCCCCAGAAGCGGCCGAGCGTCTGGTCGACAGGATCCCCGGAACGGAGGAAGATCGACCAGAAATTGGCAAAGAGAAAATCCTGGCCGTGGCCGGCAAGGCAATAGGCGGCAAAGGCGACGGCGGTCGGCAGCAACGCGATCGATGCCCACAAGGCGCTTTCGGCAAGGGCGACGAACACCGAAGATCGCCGCCTTAGCGACAGGGCCATGAGGACGACACCGAAGAAGAACCCTTCGAAGACCGCGCTGTATTTGATCTGAATGGCGATGCCGACTAGCAGCATCGCGAGCGCGCCCTGTCCGCGCAGGCGGCGGGCGGCATCTTCCCTGTCCGCCGCGACCAGCCGCAACATGATCAGCGCTGCTGCGGCCATCGGTAAATTGTAGAACACGGGAGCTTGGCCGCCGATGCCACCCATGATCGGCAGGCAAAGGATGTAGAGGATACCGGCGAACAGCGCCCCCGATGGCGGTGCGATGATCCGCGCCATGCGTTCGATGACGAATGCCGTCGCCGCGACCGACAGCATCTCCGCGATCTGGTAGCTGAGGATACCCGTGCCTCCGAGCGCCCGCAGTCCCGCATAGAGGACGAACAGTCCGACCGGTTTGCGATCCCATATGCCGATAAACGGCCAGGCGCCGTGGAGCATGTGATCGCCGGTGAAGAGATAGAATTGTTCGTCGACCTGGATCACCGGATTGCCGAACAAGGGCGCGCGGCTCGCCAGGGCGACAATCAGCAGCAGGACCGCCCGGACCCACCATTGATCGGTACCGCGCCGCGCCAGACCGCCGACACCGGGCCAGCTCGCGACGCGAAAAAGAGGATTGTCGAAAGGCGGCGCTACGAAGCGGGCGGACCCAGCGCTCGACGTGCGATCATGCATTCAATTGGGGTCCCGACATAAGCTACACAACTCCCCTCGCCGAACGGCCGCCGCCGCCACGCCGCTTTCTCCGTCCAATCGGAATAACGTTGCCGACGGCGTGTAACATCATTCTCATGACGAAAATCTCGGGAAGGAGCGCATGTTCCGGCACGTCTGACTGGCGGCGCACCGGCTGATCGGCTGTGCAAGGAGGTTATCGGGTCGGCGATGACAAGGTAAACAAGGCGAGGCGGTCGATCCTAGGGGCGATCGGGAAGCGACGCGGTCGCCCGCGGCACGGGCGTAGCGGCCGGCTTTGGCTGCGTTCCCTCGGCAGCCTTTCGCCGCACGCCGCTCAACCCATCGGGCGCGGCCGCTGCCGTCGGCTTTACCGAGAAGGTCATCGTCGACGGCGCGGCACCGGGCTTGCCTGTCGACATGGGCGGGGTGAGGGGGCGTGTGCCGGGGAGCGGTGTGGTCGGCTGCGGCACGCCCAGCACCTGGAGCTTCATGCACTCGCCCTTGGACGCGCGCTTGAACTGGCCGCAATTCCACAATGCCTTTTCATAGCCGTGCGCCTTGTCGCGCAGATAGCTGAACGACATGGTCGCGATCTGCGCCTGGCCGAGCGGCAGGCTGGCCGGCGTGTGCTTCTTGTCGGTCCACGCCATCAGCTTGCAATAGTCGCGCGCGCCGCACGCCTTCATCGCGACGGCGGGAAAGGTATCGGCGCCGGCACGGGCGTCGAGCGTGACGAGGAAACTGTTGGGATCGATCGACAGCGGTGATCCGCCGGCTTCGCCCGCGGTCGGCGCGCTTTCGATCTCGGCCGGGGCGACACTGGCGAGATCGACCGCCCCCGTATGCGCGCTCGACAGGCCGGCCAGCATCGCGATGTTGGGTACGACGCCCGACACGCGTTTCACGAACGCCGCCGGCGTGCCCCACCAACCGGTCCAGCGGAAGAACAGATGGGTCTCGACCGCGGCGATCTTGTCGAGGCTCGAGCTCCAGTACGGCACGACCCAATCCGTATGGTAATGGGTGGCATAGCCGACCTTGGCGAAGACCGAGCCGTTGAGCGCGGCGATCGCCAGGTCGCGGGCGCGCTTCCAGGCGACCGGGCTCGGATGCCAACGACTCATCGCGCCGTCGCAGGCGAAGGTGAACTGACAGCCGGTGTTGCGGTCCGACCCCTGGAACACCACGCCGCACACCGATTTGGGAAAAGCGGGATGCCGGACGCGGTTGAGCACCACTTGCGCCACCGCCCGCTCGCCTTCGGCATCGTCGCCCGCTTCGTAGAGCTCGGCGGCTGCCAGGCAGTCGATCGCGCGCAGTCGGGCGTCGGTGGAGCCCGAGAAGACGAACGGACGCGCCGCGGGATTGGGCAAGGTCGAGAAGGGGACAGTGGCGTTGAACGCGCGCGCGGCATTGGGGTCGACCGACTGGAATTCGACCGGCTCGACCGGCGGCAGTTCGGTGCGCGGCACGACGCGGCGCGGCACGATGACTACGCCCTTGGGCACCGGACGGACCGGCGGCATCAGCGTGACGATCGCAGCCGGAAGGACGACCAGCAGGATCGCCACCGCGCCCAACATCAGGCGCAGCGCAAGCGAAGGGGTCTTGGTCGTCGGCTCGGTCAAGTCATTACCTGGTGAGGGAGGGCGCGCACGCACCGCACGCGGTTGCGCGGGCGCAGGCCCTTAGCGCAAAGCGTCGCTCGCCAAAACCCCGGAGGCCGGATTTGTTCCCGTACAGCGGGACGGCGCCGACCCGTCGCGCGGGTCGGCACGTCGCGCGGATCAGCTTTCGGGCAGGAAATCGGGGACCGACAGATAGCGCTCGCCGGTATCGTAATTGAAGCCGAGTACCCGGCTGCCGGCGGGCAAATCGGCGAGCTTCTGCTGGATCGCGGCGAGCGTCGCGCCCGAGCTGATCCCGACGAGCATGCCCTCTTCGCGCGCTGAGCGGCGGGCCATTTCCTTCGATTCCTCGTTGCCGACCTTGATCACCCCGTCGAGGACCTGGGTATGCAGGTTGGCGGGAATGAAGCCGGCGGCGAGGCCCTGGATCGGGTGCGGGCCCGGCTGGCCGCCGGAGATGACCGGCGACGCCTCGGGCTCGACCGCATAGACCTTGATGTCGGGCCAATGCTTTTTCAGCACCTCGCCGACGCCGGTGATATGCCCGCCGGTGCCGACCCCGCTGATCAGTACGTCGATCGGCGAATCGGCGAAGTCACGCAGGATTTCCTCTGCTGTCGTCCGAACATGCACGTCGATGTTCGCAGGATTTTCGAACTGCTGCGGCATCCAGGAATTGGGCGTCTGTTCGATCAGTTCCAACGCGCGCTCGATCGCGCCCTTCATGCCCTTTTCGCGCGGTGTCAGGTCGAATTGCGCGCCATAGGCCAGCATCACCCGACGGCGCTCGAGCGACATCGATTCGGGCATGACCAGGATGATCTTGTAGCCCTTGACCGCGGCGACCATAGCGAGACCGACGCCGGTATTGCCGCTGGTCGGCTCTATGATCGTGCCGCCCGGCTTGAGCTTGCCGTCGCGCTCGGCCGCCTCGACCATGCTGAGCGCGATGCGGTCCTTGATCGAGCCGCCGGGATTGGCGCGCTCCGATTTGATCCACACCTCGTTACCGGGGAACAGCCGCTGGATGCGGATGTGCGGCGTGTTGCCGATCGTTTCCAGGATGGTGTTGGCCTTCATGGTGTGACGACTCCGTGTTCGGGGGTGGTGAGGTTCCAAGTCCGGTCGGGGCAGGGCTGTGATCGCCCGGCGAAGGCCGCTGGCAAGGAGCGCAGCGCAGTCGCGTAGCCGAAGCTACGCGCAAGCAAGCGACGTAGTCCAGCGGCCTT
>NZ_JBQCCN010000128.1:0-11041 GCF_051962185.1 Sphingomonas sp. | reverse complement strand
CAGGGCTTCGTGACCTCGATCAACGGCGCCTATACCGATGCCAAATTGTCGGGCGACGCTCCCGCGCTGGTCGGCGGGCTGAAGGGCGATCGCTTGCCCTACACGCCCAAGTACAGCGTATCGTGGAATTCGGACTACAGTTGGCGGATCGGAGGCGACGCCAAGGCCTTTATCGGCGGCTCGCTGCGCTTTCTGTCGAAGCAGAATGCCGGGTTCGACGCGACCTTCCGCGCCGCCAACGGGCGCCAGCGCCAGATCCCGTCCTACGCCACGCTCGATCTGCGCGCCGGGCTGGACTTCGGCCGCTTCAGCCTCGAAGCTTATGCCCGCAACCTGACCAATTCGGAGGGCAAGACGTCGACTGGATCGCTGACCGCCAATGGCCTTCCGGTCTCGCCCAACGGTGCACTGACCACCGGCGTGATACGCCCGCGAGTGATCGGCCTGTCGGTCAGCGCGGGTTTCTGAGCGCGATGACGACCCGGCAATCGGCAGCTCTCGACTGGGCTGCCGACGATGGCGAAGAGCAGGATCTTCCCCATCCGTACCTCCTGTTCCTCGGCGACACGGTCGAGCCGGCCTATGCCAAGACGGCGTTCGGGCTGCGCGACTGGAGCGGCGAGCGCTGCGTCGGCGAATGGTCGCTACCGGGAGCGAGCGTCACCACCGGCCTCGAATGGATGACGCCCGACGTCGCGGTCGCGCGTGGCGCGCGCACCCTGGTGGTTGGCGTGGCCAATCCGGGCGGCGTGATCCCCGAGACGTGGATCGCCGCGCTCGCCGATGCCTTGAGAGACGGGCTCGACATCGTCGCGGGCATGCATGTCCATCTGGCCGATATTCCCATGCTTGCGGCGACCGCCCAACGGTACCAGCGGCAATTGATCGACGTGCGGACGCCACCCTCCGACATTCCGGTCGCCAACGGTGTGAAGCGCTCCGGACGCCGCCTGCTGACCGTGGGTACCGATTGCGCGTTGGGCAAGAAATACACCGCGCTGGCGATCACGCGTGGGCTCGCCGCGCGCGGTGCCGACGTCAGGTTCCGCGCGACGGGGCAGACCGGGATCATGATCGCGGGGGAGGGGATTCCGATCGACGCGGTCATTTCCGATTTCGTGTCGGGCGCAGCGGAAATGCTGAGCCCGGCAGCGAAGCCGGGCCATCTCGACGTGATCGAGGGGCAGGGCTCGCTGTTCCATCCTTCCTACGCCGCGGTCTCGCTCGGCTTGCTCCACGGCAGCCAGCCCGATCTGTTCGTCGTCTGCCACGATCCGACCCGCACGACGGTATTGGGTCACCCGAACTTCGCCTTGCCGTCGATCGAGGAGGTCATCCGGCAGACCGTGGCGCTGGGACGCCTGACCAACCCGGCGATCCGCTGCGCCGGGGTGAGCCTGAATACCGCGTCGCTGAGCGAGGCCGAAGCGGAAGCCGAGATCGCGCGTGTGGCGGAACGGCTAGGCATCCCGGTCGCCGATCCGATCCGCGGTGGTCCGGCGTTCGAGCGCCTGCTCGACGCCTGTCAACCGTGACCGCTGCCGGCAACGGCTGGTTCCGGCGCTATCTGCTGCCGGGTTTCGCCTTCAAGGCGGTGGTCATCGGCGGGGGCTATGCGACGGGGCGCGAGCTTGCGGAATTCTTCCTGCCGTCGGGCCCCTGGGGCGGTCTTGTCGCGATGGTGCTGGCGACGCTGATCTGGAGCCTCGTCGCGACCGCCACTTTCTGGTTCGCGCGGCGTGCCGGAACGCGTGACTATCGCAGCTTTTTCCGGGTGTTGCTGGGCAAAGGTTGGATCGTGTTCGAGGTCGCTTATGCGGCGTTCGTCATTCTCGTACTCGCGGTGTTCGGCGCGGCGGCGGGAGCGATCGCGGCGGCGACGCTGGGCGCGCCGCCGCTGCTCGGGACGCTGGCGCTGATGGCCGGGATTGGCGCGTGCGTGGCGTTCGGCAATGTCGCGGTCGAACGGCTGTTCGCCTGGGTTTCCATCCTGCTTTACGCGACTTACGCGGTCTTTCTCGTGCTAGCACTCAACCATTTCGGCCCGGCGATCGCCGGCGCGTTCGAGGCCGCGCCGGCGCCGGCGCCGGCATCGGGCTGGGCGCTCGGCGGCATCACCTATGCCGGCTACAACATCATCGGCGCGGTCATCGTCCTGCCGGTCACGCGGCACCTGACCAGCGATCGCGACGCAGTGATCGCCGGCATGATCTCGGGGCCGCTGGCGATGCTCCCGGCTTTCCTGTTCTTCACCTGCATGTGCGCCTTCCTGCCCGGGATCGCAAAGGAAGTGCTGCCATCGGACTTCATGCTGGTCCGGCTCGGCAGCCCGCTCTTCCACCTCGTGTTCCAAACGATGATCTTTGCGGCGCTGCTCGAAAGCGGCACCGGCGGCGTCCATGCGATCAACGAGCGCATCGCTCGCGCCGGCGCGAGCCATGGCGGCCTGCCGGTCGCGATGCGCGCCGCGATCGCTTTCGTGGTGCTCGCAGTGTCGATGCTGATCGCGGACCGGATCGGACTGATCGCGCTGATCGCTTCTGGCTATCGCGCGCTCGCTTGGCTGCTCATCGCCATCTACGTTTTGCCCCTGCTCGTGATCTGCGGTTACCGGCTCGCCCGGCCGCGGATGCCATTTCCGGAGGTCGCATGAAGAAGCTTCTGATCGGCGCTGCCTTACCCCTGGTGCTGCTCGCGGCGCCGGCGCTCGCCGACCCGCCGAAGAATTTCGCCGAGCGCGCCGACGCGGTGCGCAAGGCGTCGGGCGCGCCGGGCATGGCGATCACCATCGTCGAGAACGGCAAAATCGTGTTCGCCAAAGGGTTCGGCGTGCGCAAGCTGGGCGACCCGACCCCGGTCGACGCCGACAGCATCTTCGTCATCGGCTCGACCGGCAAGGCGTTCACCAGCGCGGCGCTGGCAACCCTGGTCGATGCAGGCAAGATCGGCTGGGACGACAAGGTCATCGACCATTTGCCCTGGTTCCAGATGTACGATCCCTGGGTCACGCGCGAGATGACGATCCGCGACCTGCTCGTCCATCACAGCGGGCTGGGGCTGGGGGCGGGGGACCTCTTGACCGTGCCGCGCGGCAGCCTGTCGCGCGCCGAGACGGTGCGGCGCCTCCGCTTCATCAAGCCGGCAACCAGTTTCCGCAGCGGCTATGCCTATGACAACATCCTCTACGCCGTCGCCGGCGAAGTGATCGAGGCGGTCAGCGGCCAGCGCTGGGAGGATTATGTCCGCGACCATGTGCTGAAGCCGGCCGGCATGCTGCACTCGACCAGCGACAATGACGTGCGCTTCACCGTCGCCGACCGCGCCTTTCCGCACGCCCGGACCGGCGGCCCGGTGCGCGGGCTGGGCGACCAGCGCATGCTCGACGAGCATGACGAACTCGGCCGCGCGCTGGCGCCGGCTGGCCTGATCTCGAGCAGCGCCAACGACATGGGACGTTGGCTGCAGATCCAGCTCGCGCATGGCGCGATCCCCGGTGGCGGCCGGCTGTTCAGCGATGCGGCATCGGCGGAAATGTGGAAGCCGGTGACGATTGAGCCGATCGGCACGCCGCCGCCGTTGCTCGCCGCGACCAAGCCGACCTTCTCCGATTATGCGCTCGGTTGGGAAGTGCGCGACTATCGCGGCGCCAGGGTCATCTGGCATTCGGGCGGGGTGTTCGGTTTCACCTCGGTCGTGGTGCTGATCCCGGAGAAGAACGTCGGCTTCTCGATCCTGGTCAACGCGGAAGACGTCCCGGCGCGGTTCGGGCTGATGTACGAATTGCTCGATTACTATCTCGGCGCGCCCAAGGCCGACTGGCCGACGCGCTATGCGACCTATCTCGCCGACCGGCTCGGCGCCGCCAAAGCCGCCGTCGAGACCAAGCTCGCCGCGCCGGCCAAGGTCGGCCCCTCGCTCGCGCTCGACCGCTATATCGGCACCTATGCCGATCCCTGGTACGGCAATATCGAGATCGCCAAGGACGCCGACGGGCTGACGATCGATTTCAAGACGACGCCCAACATGAAGGGCCGGCTGGTCCATTATCAATATGACACGTTCGTCGCCGAACTGACCGACAGGAATATCGAACGCCCGTACGTCACCTTCGCGCTGGGCGCCGAGGGCCAGATCGAGCGGGTGACGATGAAGCCGGTGTCGCCGATCGCCGACTTCAGCTTCGACTATCAGGATCTGCTGTTCCGGCCGGTCAAATAGGACGCGCGCGGCGCCGGCGGATCACCCGGAGTCGCGTACCGTCTCCATCGACACGAAGGTCGAGGTGTTGGCGACGTGGGGCAGGCTGGAGATACGCTCGCCCAGCACCTTGCGATATTCGAGAATGTCGGCGGTGCGCACCTTGAGCAGATAGTCGAAGTTGCTCGCGATCATATGGCATTCCTCGATCTCGGGCACGCGCAGCACCGCCGCGTTGAAGGCGTTGAGCGCCTGTTCGCGTGTGTCGGACAGCTTCACCTCGGCGAAGGCGACGTGGTTGCGCCCGAGCTGGCGCGGATCGACGATCGCCCGGAATCCGCGGATCACCCCGCTCTCGAGCAACCGGCGCAACCGTAGCTGGGTCGGGGTCTTGGACAGGCCGATACGATCGGCGAGGTCTGTGATCGTCATGCGACCATCGGCGCGCAACGCGGCGATGATCTTGCGGTCGAACTCGTCTATTTCACTAGAAGTGGCCATAGTGCTGGTCGTCGTATCACCGATAGGAAGAAAAATCAGGGAAAATGTCGATCTATGGGCTTGAATGAGGGAAAATTGCCTAGGCTAGAAGCGCTATATCGTTACCATGAACCAGCCTTTCTCGTTCGCCGCCTTCGCACCCGCCATTCGCCAGCCCACCCCGCTGCGCGCGGCGATCACCGCGGCCTATCGCCGCAGCGAGCCCGACAGCATGGCGCCGATGATCGCGGCGGCGACGCTAGATCCCGATACGCGGGCCGCGATTGCCGCCACCGCGCGCAAACTGGTCGAGGGCCTGCGCGCCGACAAGGACACCAGCGGGGTCGCGGCGCTGGTCCAGGAATTCGCGCTGTCGAGCCGTGAGGGCGTGGCGCTGATGTGCCTGGCGGAGGCGCTGCTCCGCATCCCCGACAAGGCGACGCGCGACGCGCTGATCCGCGACAAGATCGCGCCGGGCGACTGGAAGAACCATGTCGGCGGCGACCGCTCGCTGTTCGTCAACGCCGCGACCTGGGGCCTAGTCGTCACCGGCAAGCTGACCGCAAGCGTCAACGAGACCGGGCTGAGTTCGGCGCTGACTCGTGTCATCGCGCGCTCGGGCGAGCCGGTGATCCGCAAGGGCGTCGAGCTGGCGATGCGGATGATGGGCGAGCAGTTCGTCACCGGCCAGACGATCGGCGAAGCGCTCGACCGCGCCAGGGCGATGGAAGCGAAAGGCTTCGGCTATTCCTACGACATGCTCGGCGAAGCGGCGATGACCGGGCACGACGCCGATCGCTACTATCGCGATTACGAGGCCGCGATCCATGCGATCGGCAAGGCGTCGGCGGGGCGCGGCATCGTCGCCGGGCCGGGCATCTCGATCAAACTCTCGGCGCTCCACCCACGCTATGCCCGCGCCAAGGCCGAGCGGGTGATGGGCGAATTGCTGCCCAAGGTGAAGGCGCTCGCCGCGCTGGCCAAGAGCTATGACATCGGCCTCAACATCGATGCCGAGGAAGCCGATCGCCTCGAATTGTCGCTCGACCTGCTCGAAAGCCTCGCGCTCGATCCCGATCTCGCCCGCTGGAACGGCATCGGCTTCGTCGTCCAGGCTTATGGCAAGCGCTGCCCGTACGTCATCGATTTCGTGATCGACCTGGCCAAGCGCGCCAGCCGCCGCATCATGGTCCGGCTGGTCAAGGGCGCCTATTGGGATGCCGAGATCAAGCGTGCCCAGGTCGACGGACTTGCCGACTTCCCGGTCTATACGCGCAAGCTCCACACCGACATCGCCTATGTCGCCTGCGCGCGGAAATTGCTCGCGGCGCGCGAGCACGTCTTCCCGCAATTCGCCACGCACAATGCGCAGACCCTGGCGACGGTCTATCAGCTTGCCGGGCCCGATTTCACGCCCGGCGATTATGAGTTCCAGTGCCTGCACGGCATGGGCGAACCGCTCTATTCGCAAGTGGTCGGGCCGAAGAAGCTCGACCGGCCGTGCCGCATCTACGCGCCGGTCGGCACGCATGAGACCTTGCTCGCCTATCTCGTTCGTCGCCTGCTCGAAAACGGCGCGAACTCGTCGTTCGTCAACCGCATCGCCGACCCCGCAGTGTCGATCGACGAGCTGATCGCCGATCCGGTCGAGGTCGCGCTGGCGATGCCGGTGCCGGGCGCGCCGCACGAGCAGATCGCTTTGCCCGCCGCGCTCTATCCCGACCGCGCCAATTCCCACGGGATCGATCTCAGCGACGAGAGCGTGCTGACGGCGGTCGACGCGGCGCTGGTCGAGAGCGAGGGCAAGACGTGGCGCGCCGTCGGCATCGCCGCCGCCAATGCGCCGCGCGACGTGACCAATCCCGCCGACCGCCGCGATGTCGTCGGCACCGTGGTCGAGACCAGCACGGAGGAAGCCGCCGCCGCGGTCGCGCGCGCCGCCACGTCGACCTGGGGCGATACCCCCGTTGCCGAGCGCGCCGCGATCCTCGAACGCGCCGCCGATCTGCTCCAGCAGCGCATGCCGGCGCTGCTCGGCCTGATCATGCGGGAGGCGGGCAAGTCGATGCCCAATGCGATCGGCGAAGTGCGCGAGGCGGTCGATTTCCTGCATTATTACGCGCTGCGCGGGCGCGAGACGCTCGACGCCGCGCACCGACCGCTGGGGCCGACCGTGTGCATCAGCCCGTGGAACTTCCCGCTGGCGATCTTCACCGGCCAGGTGTCGGCAGCGCTGATGGCGGGCAATCCGGTGCTGGCCAAGCCGGCCGAGGAAACGCCGCTGATCGCCGCGCAAGCGGTCGACATCCTGCACGAAGCCGGCGTGCCCGCCGATGCCCTCCAACTCGTGCCCGGCGCGGGTGAGGTGGGCGCGGCATTGGTCGCGGCGCGGCAGGTCGCGGCGGTGATGTTCACCGGCTCGACCGAGGTGGCGCGACTGATCCAGGGCCAACTCGCCGGCCGGTTGTCGGCCGATGGCGCGCCGATCCCCCTGGTCGCCGAGACCGGCGGGCAGAATGCGATGATCGTCGACAGCTCGGCACTGACCGAGCAGGTCGTGGCCGACGTCCTCGCCTCGTCGTTCGACAGCGCGGGTCAGCGTTGCTCGGCATTGCGCGTATTGTGTCTGCAGGAAGAGGCCGCCGATCGCACGCTGGCGATGCTCAAGGGCGCGCTGGCCGAGCTGTCGGTACGCCCGACCGATCGCCTCAGCGCCGATGTCGGCCCGGTCATCACCGCCGAGGCCAAGGCCGGGATCGAGCAGCATATCGCGCGGATGCGCGCGGGCGGCGCGCGCGTCGAGCAATTGCCGCTCGGCGCGGAAACCAACGAGGGCACGTTTGTCGCGCCGACGATCATCGAGATCGACGACCTCAAGATGCTCGACCGCGAAGTGTTCGGGCCGGTGCTGCATGTGCTGCGCTATCGTCGCGATCGCATCGATCGGCTGGTCGATGCGGTCAATGCGACCGGTTATGGTCTGACCTTCGGCGTCCAGACCCGGCTCGACGAGACGATCGCCGACCTGACCAGCCGGATCGGCGCGGGCAATCTCTACGTCAATCGCAACATGATCGGCGCCGTGGTCGGGGTGCAGCCGTTTGGCGGGCACGGCCTGTCGGGCACCGGGCCCAAGGCGGGCGGGCCGCTGTATCTCGGTCGTCTGGTATCGGGACCGGCGGTCGCAATGGACGCCGGCAACGCGCCCGATCCCGCGCTGGTAGAACTGGCGGCGTGGCTGAAGGCGCAGGGCGAGACTGACGCGGCGGCGACCGCGCGCGCTTATGGCGCCGCGTCGCCGCTCGGCGCGGTCGCGACGTTGGCCGGGCCGGTCGGTGAGGACAATCTCTATGGGCTGCATCCGCGCGGGCGCATTCTGCTCAAGCCGGTCAGCAAGGCCGGGTTGTTCGGCCAGCTCGCCGCGACGCTCGCCACCGGCAATGTCGCGGTGCTCGATGCGGCGCCGGCGCTGGCGGCCACGGTCGCCGGCGTGCCGCGTGGGGTAGCCGCGCGGATCGAGGCTTCCAACGGCCAGCCCGTCGCGGGCGCCTTGCTCGAAGGCGATGCCGAGACGGTCCAGGCCGCGCTGGCCGACATTGCCAAGCGGCCCGGCCCGCTGGTGTTGAGCCAGGCGGCGGCGCCTGACGGCTATCGGCTCGACTGGCTGGTCCATGAAGTGTCGACATCGATCAACACCACGGCGTCGGGCGGCAATGCGACGCTGATGGCGATGGTGTGAGTGCTCAACCGACGCGCGGCACGCCGTAGCGGTCGAGCACCTTGTCTATCTCGCCCTTGCGGCGCGCCAGGATGGTTTCGACCTTCTGCTGGAAGGCGGGGTCGTATTTCCGCACGCCCATCGAGATGTCGTAGACCATCGGCCATTGCGCATTGTCGAGCCACGGGGTGACGCGCTCGATCCTCAGCTGCACCGGCGACATCTTGGCGAAATAGCCGGCCAGCGGGCCCCAGACGAGCGCGACGTCGACCTTGTGATCGGCGACCGCGCGGACGATCTCGGCCGGCGGGTTGGGCTTGGTATAATCGCCATAGAGCATGAAGCCGCGCACGTTGGACGTCATGCCGCGCGCCGCGAGCGCGTGCGCCGGCGGGGTGTTCATCGCATCGTCGCCGACCATCTGCACGCCGATCGAGAGTTTCCTGAGCCGCGGGTCGTCGAGCGTCAGGCCCTTGAGGTCGCGGTCGGCGCGCGTCACGAACACATAGGTCGAGCGGTAATAGGGCCGCGTGGTCGCCACCATCTCGACTCCGCTCGCGACGCCGGGCCAGATGTCGCATTTCTGTTCGCCCAAGGTGTTGCGGACATAGCCGCGGCGCTGCGCCCACCAGACGTAGCGGACCTCACGCCCCATGTCGCGCGCGACGATCCCGGCGATGCGGTTCTCGAAGCCTTCGCCGGCGCGATTGGAAAAGGGCAGGTTGTTGGGATCGGCGCACACCGTCAGCACCTTGGGTGCCGCCTTGGCGGTACAGCCGGCAAGCGCCAGCGTAATGAGGAGCAGCAGGCGTTTCATGGTACCGCCACCGCGCCCCAGGGCTGGCCGCCGAGCTTGACCGTACGGATGACCTTGTTGGTCTTGAGGTCGATGATCGTCATGTCGGCCGACAGGCCCGCTACCGCATAGAGCCGGCTCTGGTCGGGCGAGAAGGCGATTCCCCAATTGCGATTGCCGACCGGGAAGGTGCGCACGACCTTACGTGTGGCGGGATCGATCTCGGCGACGTGATTGCCGCGGCCGAGCGCGACGAACGCCCGCTTGTCGTCGCGCGTGATCAGCATTTCCACCGCCTGGACCTGTTCGATCTGGGGGAGCAACTGGACCAGGTCGATCGTGTCGATGATCTTGCGCGTCGCCGGATCGAAGATCGAGATCGTGCCGCGCTGCTCGGAAGACACCCAGGCCTCGCGCCCGCCTTTGAGGAACAGCACTGCGCGCGGGCGGTTGCCGACCATCACGCTGTCGAGCAATTTGCAATTGGCCGGGTCGATGAAGTGCGCGGTGCTCGCGGTTTCCGAGGTGACGATCAGCGTATGGTTGTCGGGACTGATGCCGACGCCTTCGGGCTGCGCGCCGACCGGCACTTCGCACACCGTCTTGTCGCTGGCGATGTCGATGATACTCGCGGTCGAATGATCCTCATTGGCGACATAGATGCGCTTGCCGTCGGGGCTGACCGCGAAGCGTTCGGGATCGCTTCCCGAATGGAGCGAGCGCAGCAGGCGATGCGTCGCGACGTCGATCACGTCGATGCGGTTCGAATTGCCGGCGGCGACGTACAGCAACTTGCCGTCAGGCGACAATTCCTGCCCGCGCGGGCGCTTGCCGGTACGGATCGTGCCGGTGACCTCGCCAGTCGCGCCGTCGACTAGGTGAAGCAGATCGAGTTTCTCGTCCGATACGAACACCGTGTCGTGCGGAGCGGTGGGGGTCTGGTTGCACGCGGCCAAAGCGAGCGCGGCCAGTATCGCCCATCGCTTCATTTCGGTCCCTCTGTGGTGGTGCCGTAATCGTTGGTTGTGCCCGGGGGCGGCGCCCAGCCGTTATGCGCGTCGGCCGATTTGGGCACCGGAGCGGGATTCTTGCCCGGCGTGTCGCCGGTGTTCGCAGCGATCGTCGCCGGCAGCGACAGCGAGCGGACATAAGCGGCGATTTGCCACAATTGGTCGTCGGGCACCTTGCCGCCCCAGCTCGGCATGCCGTTCGGCCGTCCTTCTACCAATGTCTGGTGGATCTGGGTCAGGCGCCCGCCATAGATCCATTCCTTGTCCATCAGGTCGGGGCCCATGCCGCCGCCGCCCGCCGAGTGACAGCCCGAGCAATTATATTGATGATAGAGCCGCATGCCATCGGCGACCGCGGCGGCATTGTCGTAATATTTGTCGGCGCGCGGATCGTCGGTGACCAGGCTGCTGGCTTCCCCCGGCGACAGGGCGCTGGTGATGACGCCGGGGCGCTCGAGTGCGGCTCGCGCCTGGTCGTCGCGATCGCGGTGGCAGGCGACCAATGTCAGCGCGAGCCCGGCGATGCCGATCAGCGCGACGTCAATGCGGGAGCGTGAAGACATAAAGCGTCCCTCCGGCGGTCGTATATTTGGGCAGGTCGGACATCGCGTTGACCATGCCGAGCGCGGCCGAGCCGTCGCGCGGGTCGACCGGACCCGAGACGACCGCACCCGACCAGCCGCCAACCCCGGTCAGCACGGCGATGTACTGGTGCCCATCGGGGCCGCGATAGCTGACCGGCTGGCTGATGATTCCGCTGTCGAGCTTCTGCTGCCAGACGATCTTGCCGTTGGTGGCGTCGACCGCTTTGAACCAGCCGTCCATCGTCCCGTAGAAGAC
>NZ_JBQCCN010000127.1:0-6257 GCF_051962185.1 Sphingomonas sp. | reverse complement strand
ACCTCGCGTGAAAATCCTGCGCGAGAGGTCAGCAAGGGGCGTGCCAATTGCCGCTGGGAGGCGGTTTTGCCTCCTGCGGCAGGGGAAAGCGGCAAAGACTTGCCGGTGGCGGCAATCGGTTTTGCCGGTTTGCCGGGGAGCGAGGCCGGGAGCGACAGACCCTCACTCTTCCGGCGCTTCGCGCCTCCCTCCCTCTCCCGCGTGCGGGAGAGGGAAGGGGCTCGCCGCCGCAGGCGGTGGGAAGGGTGAGGGTCTGTCGCTACCGCCCCAGCGAACTGGCATCGCCCTTGCAAAGCATCGCGCATATGACGACGGATCCCATCACGCTCGGCGCTTTCCTCGATCCCGCCGCGATCGCCATCGTGGCCGGCGGTACCATGTTCGCGACCCTGCTTCGCACGTCGTTCCGCGACGTCGGGCACGGCATCGCGGCGTTTGGCACGCTGGCGCGCAAGCCGTTCGACGCCACGCCGCTGGTCGACCAGGTCGCCGCGCTCGGTCGCATCGCGCGCCGGCATGGCGTGCACATGCTCGATCGCTCGGTGATCGCCGACAAGGATGTCGCGGCCGCGGTCGCCGATATCGTCGACGGCGCGACGGCGACCGAGATCACGCGCCTGCTCGACGAACGCCGCCGCGCGCGAGTCCTGCGCCATGCCGCGGCGGCCGACATGTGGGCCGGTGCCGCGGAGGCCGCGCCGGCGATGGGCATGGTCGGCACGCTGGTCGGGTTGGTGAAGATGTTCTGGGCGATGAGCGACCCGAGCGCGATCGGCACGGGGATGGCGGTCGCCCTGCTCGCGACGCTCTACGGCGCGCTGATCGCCAATCTCGTCGCGATGCCGATCGCGGTGCGCCTGCGCCGTCGCGCGCGGGCCGAGGCGGAAGAGCGGACGCGGTTGGTCGCGCCGCTCGCCGCGCTCGCTGACAAGAGTCGCGTCAAGACTCCGACCAGCTTCGTTCCGGCCTCGGCATGAACGAGACCGATCTCCTCGACCCCGCACCGGCCCGGCCGCTCTGGCTATGGACGCTGGCCGATCTCGCCTTGTTGCTGGTCGGTTTCTTCGTGCTGATCCAGGCGACCGATCGCCAGGCGCTGGCCAAGGGGTTGCGCCAGGGATTCGGTGGCAAGCCGACGGTGACGGCCGCGGCCGATCCGATCCCGCTCGCCTCCGCCGGCGCCGGCTTCGTGCGCGGCTCGGCGACGATCGCCTCGGCCGATGGCCTGCTCGAGTTCGCCACCGAGAGCCTGCGCGATCCGCGCGTGACCTTGCGCGTCGCGGGCAGCACCGACGGCACGCCGGCGGACATCGATCCCACCTCGGGCAGCGCCCAGATCCTCGCCAGCGACCGCGCCCGCGCGACCGTCGCCTGGCTGATCGATCATGGCATCGCCGCCAACCGCATCATGATATCAACGCCGGGGACGGGCCGTCGCATGGCGCTCGTCACCATGAGTTTCACCGGCGATCCCGACAGGAAACAGCCATGATCCGTTCGACCTTCCTCCTCGCGCTCGCAATCGCGGCCAGTCCGGCCGCGGCGCAGACCTTCCAGAGCACCACGCTGATCGACAAGGCGGTGGCGGGCTTCACCGGCCGCGGGGTCGGCGAGGTCGGCGGCGCGCGCACCGAGGTCGATACGCGGCTCAAGCTGGCGACCTGCCCTATGGTGTCGCTCGCCTGGCGCACCGATATGCACGATTCGGTGGTGGTGACTTGCCCCGATCCGCAATGGCGCATCTTCGTGCCGGTGCTCACGCCGACGGCGACGCCGTCACCGGCGGTAGTGGTCGCGCCGGCCACGGCCCCGGCCGCGAAGGCGGTGATCGTGATCAAACGGGGCGACCCGGTGACGGTGGTGGCCGGCGAGGGCGGGTTCTCGGTCACGCGCGACGGCGTCGCGACGACCGACGCCGCCGCCGGCGCGCGCGTGCTGGTCCGCGTCGAGGACGGCAGGCCGCCGATCCAGGCGATCGCGGTAGAGCCGGGTAAAGCCATGATTCCGGGCTCGGAATAATTTTTCTTAAAGAATTTGGGCAGGCGGTCGTTCGATGATCCAGACAGGCTACAACAGGCTGGACAATGGTGGACTCGATCGGACCGAAGGGCTCAACGCCCAATGCCCGCATCGCTCCGGTGCTCGGAGCGGCGGCGGCCGCGAAGATCGCGTCGGCCATCGCCACGCCGGAGCAGCAGATGCAGGCGTCGCACCCAGTCGGGCAGCTGGCGCAGGAACTCGCCGCCAAGCCGCCGGTGGACGCCAGCCGCGTCGACCGGTTCCGCAAGGCGATCGCCGACGGCAGCTTCCAGCCCGACCCGCAGAAGGTCGCGGACAAGCTGTTGTCGCTAAGGGGGGAATGGATCGATGACGCGGCGTGATGGCCTGATCAAGGTGATCGACCTGCTTCATGCCGAGATCGCGGCGATGAAGTCCAACGATGTCGAAGCGCTCGACAAGGCGACCAGCGCCAAGCTGGCCGCACTCGAGGCGCTGGGCGCGATCGACACGCCGACGCTCGAGCCCGGCGTGCGCGAGCTCGCCGAGGAAGCGCACCGGCTCAACGAGACCGCGCGGATCTATTGCAACCTGTTGGCGGCAAATGTTCGTCGCCGCCTGCAAATTCTTGCCGGTGACGCTGCCGGTGGCTACCGCGCCAGCGGCAATCTGGCGGCTTACGCCTGATTTTTCATCCTATTCCCCTCCCGCTCGCGGGAGGGGTTAGGGGAGGGCATGTCCCTCCTGGGGAAGGCGCTGATGTGACACGCCCTCCCCCAGCCCCTCCCACAAGCGGGAGGGGAGTTTCTCTCGGCAAAACGTCCCGTTAACCAAACCTGGCACGCGCCTTGCTGAGTGTCCCCCGTAACAGGGGGTAACCAGCCAGGGCCTATGGGCGGCGTCGTAGCACTTACCGGGAATGTCGAGCGCGTCAGGACGGCGATCGCGAACGCGAGCCGCTCGACCGGCATGGATTTCGATTATCTGCTGGGCCAGGCGCAACTCGAAAGCGGGCTCAACCCCGCGGCGCGCGCCGGCACCTCGTCGGCGACCGGGCTTTACCAGTTCATCGACCAGTCGTGGCTGGGCATCATCAAGCAGCACGGGGCCGAAAACGGACTCGGCTGGGCGTCGAACGCGATCACCCGCGCGGGCAACCGCTGGGTGGTGAGCGATCCGCAGATGAAGAGCGCGATCCTCAACCTCAGGAACAATCCCGACGTCTCCGCGACGATGGCCGCCAATTTCGCTTCGGACAACCAGGCGTCGCTGGAAAGCGCGCTGGGTCGCGGCGCCACCGGCACCGATCTCTACATGGCGCACTTCCTGGGGCTGGGCGGCGCCAAGTCGTTCCTCCGGACGATGCAGTCGAACCCCGGCGCCTCCGGCGCGGCGATGTTCCCGGCGGCGGCGCGCGCCAACCGCTCGATCTTCTTCGACGCCAACGGCAACGCCCGCAGTCTGGGCGACATCTACCAGCGCTTCGCCGCCAAGCTCGACAAGGGCGCGGCCAAGGTCGGCGCCACCAGCCTCGCGTCCGACGCGCTCGACGGCAAGGGCGCGACCGCGTTCGCGACGACCTACGGCACCAGCGCGTTCGAGACCGCCAAGGCCAATTTCGCCTCGCTCGCCGCCTCGACCGGTCTTGCCGGCGCCGAGGTGATCCCCGGCAACGGCGACACCGGCCGTACCGCGGCCGACTGGGCCAAGGCGGCGCTGGCGCGGGTCAATGCCGGCCAGCCCGGCGCCGCCACGCCGCCGGCCGATGCCAGCGCGGTCAACCTTCTCCGGCCGACGCCCGACAATGCGCGGCTGGCCTATCTGATGCTTGCGAGCCTGGGAGCGTAACGCGTGCCGCCTGTTCTGAAGAATCTGCTCGGCGGAAACGTCCGCAACGCGGCGCTCCCGATGGCGATCCTGCTGCTGGTGGTGCTGATGGTGGTGCCGATCCCGGCCGCCATGCTCGACATCTTCTTCGTCACCAACATCGCGATCAGCCTTGCGGTGCTGATGGTGTCGCTGAACGCGCAGAAGCCGCTCGATTTCTCGGCGTTCCCGACCGTGCTGCTGTTCGCCACCCTGTTCCGCCTCGGCCTCAACGTCGCCTCGACCCGCGTCGTTCTGGTCCATGGCCATGAGGGCGAGAGCGCGGCGGGGCACGTCATCGAGGCGTTCGGCACCTTCCTGATCGGCGGCGATTACGTCGTCGGCATCTTCGTCTTCTCGATCCTGGTCATCATCAACCTGATCGTGGTGACCAAGGGCGCGGGCCGCGTGTCCGAAGTGTCGGCGCGCTTCACCCTCGACGCCTTGCCCGGCAAGCAGATGGCGATCGACGCCGACCTCAATGCCGGCCTGATCACGCCCGACGAAGCCAAGGCGCGTCGTATCGAGGTCGCGACCGAGGCCGATTTCTACGGGTCGATGGACGGCTCGTCCAAGTTCGTGAAGGGCGACGCGGTCGCCGGCCTGCTGATCCTGGCCGCCAACATCATCGGCGGCCTGATCCTGGGCCCGGTCAGCCACGGCATGTCGATCGGCGACGCCGCGCACAATTACGTGCTGCTGGCGATCGGCGACGCGCTGGTCGCGCAGCTGCCCAGCCTGATGCTGTCGATCGCCGCCGCGGCGATCGTCACCCGCGTCACCTCGAGCCAGGACCTGGCCGGCCAGATCGGCACCCAGTTCGGCTCGGCGCGCACCTGGACCCCGGTCGCCGGCATTCTCGGCCTGCTCGGCGTGCTGCCGGGTATGCCGCATCTCGTGCTGCTGTCGGCCGCCGGCATCGCCGGCTTCACCGCGTGGAAACTGCGCCAGATCGCCAAGCGCCCGCCGCCGCCCGCGCCCGCCGCGCCCGCGCCCGATCTCTCCAAGATCGGCTGGGACGAGGTCAGCGACGGCATGCAGATTCATCTCGACATCGGCTACGGCCTGGTGCCGCTGGTCGACGAGCGCCGCGGCGCGCCGCTGATGGGCCGCATCACCGGTGTCCGCCGCCAGCTCTCCAAGGACCTCGGCTTCGTCATCCCGCAGGTGCGCGTTCGCGACGACATCAACCTCGCGCCCTATACCTATCGCATCATCGTCGGCGGCGTCGTCATCGGCGAGGACCAGGCCTCGGCCGAGGAGATGCTCGCGCTCGACACCGGCCAGGGCGTCGGCGAGCTGCGCGGCAAGAAGGCCAAGGACCCGACCTTCGGGCTCGACGCGACCTGGATCCAGCCGGGCGACGCCGATGCCGCGACCGGCCAGGGCTATCTGGTGGTCGATGCCGGCACCGTGGTCGCGACCCATCTCAACCACCAGCTCGGCCAGAATGCGGCGGAGATGCTGGGGGCGGACGAGGTACAGGCGCTGCTCGACGGCCTCAAGGACCGCAATCCGCAACTCGTCGCCGCGCTGACCCCGGCGCCGCTGCCGCTGACCACCCTCACGCAGGTGCTCAAGGGCCTGCTCGCCGAAGGGATCAGCCTCAAGGAATTCCGCCGCATCGCCTCGGCCATCGCGGTCGCCGCGCAGAAGACGGTCGATGCCGAGGAGATCATCGAGGCGATCCGCCCCGATCTCGGCGGCCTGATTATCCAGAAATTGTGCGGCGTGCACGAGCCGCTGCGCGTGATGACTTTGGAGGGGCAGCTCGAAGGGCTGCTCGGCCAGGCGGTCCGCTCGGACCCGTCGCGCCGCCACACGATCGAACCCGATCTCGGCCGCCGCATCGTCGACGCGCTGACTCAGGCCGCCGCGCCGCTGGTCGCCGAGGCCAAGCCCTTCGCGCTCGTCGTCCAGCCCTCGATCCGCCTCGCGATCCGCAAGCTGGTCAAGACCTGCCTTCCCGACACTCCAGTGATGAGTTTCTTCGAAGTGCCTGAAGAGAAATCGGTCGAAGTCGTCGCCGTGATCGGCGCTCCGCAGGCGCTCGCGGCATGAGCGCGGAACCGATGATGAGCGCGTTCGCGAACGCCCAGCCGGCGCAAGCCGGATTCTCAGGGGCGCCCGTCCCCGGCCCGCTGACCTATGGCCGCTCGGGCGCCGATGTCGACGCCTTGGTGCGCAAGCATTCGCCGCTGGTCCGCCGCATCGCCTGGCACGTCCATGGCAGCATCTCGGGCGTGTGCGAGGTCGAGGACCTGGTGCAGATCGGGCTCGTCGCTTTGGTCGAGGCGGTCCACGGCTTCGAGGATCGCGGCCAGGTGACGTTCGAGCAATATCTCGCCACCCGCGTGCGCGGCGCGATGATCGACCAGCTCCGCCGCCAGGCG
>NZ_JBQCCN010000126.1:0-8714 GCF_051962185.1 Sphingomonas sp. | reverse complement strand
GCGAAGCGCGTGATCTCGTTGACCGAATAATCGACCGCCTCGATCGCGACATGGCCATAGGGGCCGGCGAAGGTCACGAAGTCGCCCTCGGGATCGATGATCACTTGCTGGACCTGGCGCGCGCTGCCTTCGAGCAGGCGGCGCAACAGATGCGACTTGCCCGATCCCGAATTACCCTGGACCAGCAGGCGCGTGGCGAGAAGCTCCTCGAGGTCGACGCACGCCGGCCGCCCGGCCGAATCGACCCCCATATCGATCTGAAACGTCATTGCCGTGCGCGCATGCTGGCAAGCACCGCGTCAGGGCAAGCCGGCGGGCAAAAAAAAGCTGCGGATTATCGGGCCTGACGGCGGGGAAGCTTAAAGCCCCTCCCCTGAAGGGGAGGGGCTAAGAAAGATCGAAGCTCACCTCGACCTAATAGACACGGCACGCGCCGCCGGCGACACGCGAACGATCAATAACCTGGAATATCCGGCGTGCAGGCACTGCCGTCGGCGCAGCGCACCCAGCCGCCGCCCATCGCCTGGAACAATTGCACCCGCGCGGTCAGCGCGTCCGCGCGCGACTGGATCAGCGAGAGCTGCGCGCCGAGCAGCCCGCGCTGCGCATCGAGCTGTTCGAGATAGGGCGAATAGCCCTCGCGATAGCGATTGGTCGCCAGCCGCAGCGCTTCGCTCAGCGCGTCCCGCTGCGCCCGCGCCAACGTGACCTGCTCGTCGAGCCGCTTGGCGCCGGCCAGCGCGTCCTCGACTTCGTGGAAGGCGGTCAGCGCGGCGCGGCGATAAGCGAACGCCGCCTGGTCGCGCTGCGCGCCGGCGACATTGGCCTGGGCCTTCAGCCGCCCGCCTTCGAACAGGGGGGCGAGGATCGAGCCGCCGATCGACCAGATCGTCAGCGGATCGGCAAGCAGCGAGGAAAAGGCCGCGCCGGCGCTCGTACTCAGCTTGACCTGCGGCAGGAAGCGCTTGCGCGCCGCGGCCAGCGATTTGTCCGAGGCGGCGAGCTGGAATTCGGCCTGCGCCACGTCGGGGCGGCGCCGCAACAATTCGGACGGCAGGCCATCGGGTATCGCCGGCACCGTCAATCGGTCGAGCGAAAGGCCGCGGTCGATCGCCTGCGGCGGCTCGCCGGTAAGCTGGCTCAGCGTGTCCTCGGCCTTGGCGATGGCGAGCTCGATCTGCGGGACGATCTGCGCCGTCGCATCATATTCGGCTTCGGCCTGCTGCAGCTCGAGCTTGGGCGAATAACCGCGCCCGACGCGCGATCGCGCGAGCCGCAGCGACTCCGACCGCGCCGCCACCGTCGCGCGCGCGATGTCGAGCCGGGCATCGAGTCCGCGCAGCGCGATATAGCCGTTCGCCGTCGCCGCGGCGACCGCCAGCCGCGTCGAATCGCGCGCCGCCTGGCTCGCGAACCAGCTGTCGCGTGCCGCCGCGCGCTGATCGGCGAGGCGCCCGAACAAATCGACTTCATAGGCGGCCTGGACCTGCGGCTGAACCGCATTTTGGACTTCCGGCGTACCGAAAGCGCTGACCGATCGCGATCGTCCGCCGCTGATCCCGGCATCGATCGCCGGTAGCGATTGCGACCGCGCCAGGGCGAGATTCGCCTCGGCCTCGCGCACCCGCGCAACAGCGATCGCGATGTCGGTATTGTTGGCCAGCGCCTTGTCGACCAGCGCGGTCAGCACCGGATCGCCGAATCCCTGCCACCAGGCGCGATCGATCGGGGCGACCGGTCCCGCATCGGTGCGCCAGGCTGGTGGCGGGACGACCGGCGGGACCTTGGCGGTCTCGATCGGCGGTCCCGCGCAGGCGGCAAGCGCCAGAGCGAGCGCCAATGGTGGGGCGAGCGCGGCGCTCTTCATTGCCGCAGCCCGTTGCGCGTATCGATGCTGACCTCGACCGACATGCCGGGCCGCAAGCGCGCCGCCCTGGGCTGGTTGGGGTCGATCGCGATGCGTACCGCGATGCGCTGCGCGACCTTGACGAAATTGCCGGTGGCATTGTCGGGCTTGAGCACCGCGAATTCGGACCCGGCGGCGGGGGACAAATTCTCGATCCGGCCGGTCAGCCTTGCGCCGCCGAGCGCATCGACCTTGAACGTCGCGCGCTGCCCAACCGCCATGTCGCGCGTCTGCGTCTCCTTGTAATTGGCGATCACCCAGACGTTGTGCGGCACGATCGACAGCAATTGCGTGCCCGCGGTGACATAGGCGCCGTCGCGCACGCCGATCTCCGACAATTGCCCGTCGGCGGGCGCGCGGATGATCGTATTGTCGAGGTCGATCTGGGCGAGACGAAGCTGCGCCCGGGCCGCTTCGACCGACGCTTCCAGCCCCGCACGGCCGACCACGACGGTGCGGACGTCCTGCGTGCCGATCGCGCGGCTGGCCTGGGCTTGGCGCACCCCGGCCTCGGCGGCGAGCAGGGCGGCGCGGGTCTGGTCGAATTCGCGTGCCGAGATCGATCCGTCGGCGACCAGCGCCTTGGCACGGCGCATGTCGGCCTGTGCCTTGACCAATTGCGCGCGGGCATTGGCGATGCCGGCATTCTGTGCCTCGGTCGCGACCTCGCGTGAACGTTGCGCCTGGCTCGAATTGGCCAGCGCCGCGATCTGCGCCGCGACATTGGCTTGGGCCTGGGCGACGCGGGCGCGATACATGCGGTCGTCGATCGTCGCCAGCACTTGCCCCGCCTTGACCTCGGCGAAGTCCTGGACGGCGACATGCGTGACGTAGCCGCTGACTTGCGGGCTGATGATCGTCACCTTGCCGCGGACATAGGCGTTGTCGGTCCGCTCCGACCAGCCGGCGAAGGGCGGCAGGCGCCACGCATAGAGGATCGCCACGATCGCGCCGAGCGCGCGCAGGATGATGACCAGCACCACGGTGCGCGACTTGGCGGGCGGCCGCCAGCCCGACGGCGGGTCGATCTGCGGGTCGGGTTCGGGTGCGCGGGCGGGCGCCGGCGCCGGCACTGGCGGCGGTGCCGCGGCGGGCGGGGCTGGCGGCGCGGCTGATTTCGTCTCGTCGCTCATGTTCATTGCCCCTCTTGCGCTTCTGCCGCCTGTTGCGAGCGCTGCTGGAGCAGCACCACCGGCGACACTTCGCCGCGCCGCCGGATCGACCAGCGGATCGAATATCCCCAGATCGCCATCAATATGGCAAGCACCCCGACCAGCAGGAAGACGTCGTTGAAGGCGAGGACATTGGCCTCTCGCGCGACTTGCTGCCCCAGCAACGCCACGCCCTGCGCGCCGCGCAGGGTCGGATCGCCGATCGCGCCCGCCACCGCGCCGCCGCTCGCCCTGATCCGAGCAGCAACCAGCGGATCCGTCGCGACGATGCGCTGGACCAGTTCGTGCGAATGGAATTTCTCGCGAAGGACCTGGAACGTGCCCAGGAACGCACTGCCCAATAGCCCTCCGACGCTCTGGCTGAGGCCGAACAGCACGACGAAGCTGACGAAATTGCGCCCGCCCGCGAGCAGGGTGCGGGCGATGCCGATGACCATCGCCTGCGCCAGGAACAAGAGCGAGGCGAAGCCGATCAGCGCCTGGCTGACGTAGAAGCTGCTCGGGCGCGTCAGGTTGGTCGCATCGGCGTCCATGAACGAGCCGATCACGATCAGCACCACCGCGACCGTGATCGGCAGCGCGACGTCGCCGGGGCGGAAGGTGAACACCGCGGTGGCCAGCCCGGCGATCGAGGCGAGCACGATGATCCAGTTGAGCGTGATCATCTGGTCATTGATCATGCCGAGTACGTTGAGCAGCCCGACCGAGCCGAACGCCTGTTCGGACAGCAGCACGCGGATCGAGGCGGCGACCACCATCAGGCGCAGGATCTCGCGGCTGGCCAGCCAGCGGGTATTGATCAGCGGATTGGCGCGCTGGTGCTCGACCACCACCGCGCTGGCGATCAATGCGACGCTGGCGGCGAGTGCCCAGCCGATCCACGGCTGATCGGTCCACCATTCGATCCGCCCCTCCGACAAGGCGGCGATCAACAGCCAAAGGCCGGGCGCGAGCAGCCCGAAGGTCAGGAAATCGGCGGGTTCGAACACCTTTTCGCGCTCGCTCGCCGGCAGCGGCAGCGACATCACCGCCGCCAGCGTGGCGAGCGCCAGACCGAGCTCGAGCCAATAGAGATTATGCCAGTCGCCCCATTCGAGCAGGTGCGGCGACAGGATGCGCGCGAGCGGCGTCGCCAATTGCGGGATGCAGATGCCGATCATCACCCCGGCCAACCGCTTCGCCGCGGGCAAGGCCTGGAAGAAATAGAGGATGGTCAGCGTCGACAAGCCGCTCGCCGCCACGCCGCTCATCGCCCGCACCAGTACCGACGTCCAGAAGTCGTGGACGAACAGATGCATCAGCGTGGTCGCGGCATAAGCGGCGAGCGTATAGCGGATGAAGGGCTGCAGCCCGAATTGCTGGCGATATTTGACCAGCAACAGGTTCGCCGTGACGTTGGTCATGAAATAGGCCGCGGTCAGCCACGCGCTCTCGTTGGTGTAGAGATCGAGCGTGCCTTGGGCGAAATTGAGGTTCACCGTGACCAGCGCATTGCCCAGGCCCTGGGTGATGCCGATCAGGCAGCCGATCACGAAATAGACGATGCGCCGCGGTGTCGGATGGTCGGGCGTCGCCGGCGATCCCGGCAGGGTCGGGCGTTCGTGCGGCTTGAAGACATATTCGGTCACGCGCGCTCCGCCCTGGCAGCTTCCGGCCTTCGACCGCCCGATGGTAGCAGGGTTCGCGGGGAAACTGCACGGCCGTAACGACCGCCAAGCCAAATCGGTGCCGCGACGGGAAATTTTAGGCTTGAAATTTCTCGGCGACAGGCAGACCCTCGCGTTCATGGCACGGGATGAGGGCATGCGGATCGCAGTGGTCGGCGGCGGACCCGCCGGGCTCTATTTCGCGATCAGCATGAAGTTGCGCGATCCCCGGCATCGGGTCACGGTGTTCGAGCGCAACCGGCCGGATGACACGTTCGGCTGGGGCGTGGTGCTGTCGGAAGAGACGCTCCAGAACCTCGCCGCCAACGACCCGCTCAGCGCGGCCGCGATTCGCGAGCATTTCGCTTATTGGGACGATGTCGCGGTTGTGCGCGGCGGCACGCGAACCGTCTCGACCGGGCACGGCTTCTGTGGGATCGGACGGCGGCGACTGCTGCTGCTGTTGCAGGAGCGCGCGCGCGACCTCGGCGTCGACCTGAGCTTCGAGAGCGAGGCGGATGATGTGCCCGCCTTGATGGCGGGCTATGACCTGGTCGTCGCCGCCGACGGGCTCAATTCGCGCTCGCGTGAGGCGTTCGCGGAGATCTTTCGGCCCGATGTCCAGGTCTATTCGAACAAGTTCGTCTGGCTCGGCACGCACCAGACGTTCGACCAGGCCTTCACCTTCATCTTCGAGCCGACCGAGCATGGCTGGATGTGGGCGCATGCCTATCAATTCGAGCCCGGCACCGCGACGTTCATCGTCGAATGCTCGGCGGCGACCTGGCAGCGCGCCGGGTTCGGCGACATGAGTCGGGAGGAATCGGTCGCCGCGTGCGAGGCGGTCTTCTCGGGCCATCTCGGCGGGCATCGGCTGATGTCCAACGCCAACCATCTGCGCGGATCGGCCTGGATCAATTTCCCGCGCGTGCTGTGCGAGACATGGCGGCACGAGAATCTGGTGCTGATGGGCGATGCCGCGGCGAGCGCGCATTTCTCGATCGGCTCGGGAACCAAGCTGGCGCTCGAAAGCGCGATCGACCTGGCCGACCGGCTCCATGGCGATGGCGACCTCGATACGGCGCTCGACGGCTATGAGGAGGCGCGGCGGGTCGAGGTGCTGCGGCTGCAATCGGCGGCGCGCAATTCGGCCGAATGGTTCGAGGAGGTCGAGCGCTATCTCGATCTCGATCCGGTCCAGTTCACCTATTCGCTGCTGACCCGATCGCAACGCATCAGCCACGAGAATCTGCGGCTGCGCGACCATGCCTGGCTCGGCGCGGCGGAAGGCTGGTTCCAGGAGCAAGCGGGCGGCTCCAACGCCCCGCGCGCGCCGATGTTCGCGCCGTTCCGGCTGCGCGGGATGGAACTCGCCAATCGCGTCGTCGTCTCGCCGATGGCGCAATACAAGGCGGTCGATGGCTGCCCGACCGACTGGCATTTCGCGCATTATGCCGAGCGCGCCAAGGGCGGCGCCGGCCTGCTCTATACCGAGATGACCTGCGTCAGCGCCGAAGGGCGGATCACGCCCGGCTGCCCCGGCTTCTACGCGCCCGAACATGAGGCGGCGTGGAAGCGGCTGGTCGATTTCGTCCATGCCGAGACCCCAGCGAAGATCTGCGCGCAGCTCGGCCATTCGGGCGCCAAGGGCTCGACCCAATTGGGCTGGGAAGAGATGGATGCCCCGCTCGCCGAGGGCAATTGGCCGCTGATCGCCGCCTCGGCGGTGGCGTGGTCTCCGGCCAACCAGGTGCCGAAGGCGATGGACCGTGCCGACATGGACAGGGTTCGCGACCAGTTCGTCGCCGCGGCGCGGATAGCCGACCGCGCCGGCTTCGACATGGTCGAGCTGCACATGGCGCATGGCTATCTGCTGTCGGGATTCATCACCCCGCTGACCAATCGCCGCGAGGACGAATATGGCGGCAGCCTCGACAACCGGATGCGCTTCCCGCTGGAAGTCGTGGCGGCGGTGCGGGCGGCGTGGCCCGAGGACAAGCCGCTGTCGGTGCGCATCTCGGCGAGCGACTGGGTCGGCGAGGACGGCGTCACCCCGCCCGAAGCGGTGGCGATCGCGCGGATGCTCAAGGCGGCCGGGGTCGACATCATCGACGTCTCGGCCGGCCAGACCTCGATCCAGGCGCGGCCGGTCTATGGCCGGATGTTCCAGACGCCGTTTTCCGACCGCATCCGCAACGAGGTCGGCATGCCGACCATGGCGGTCGGCAACATCTATCTGCCCGATCACGTCAATTCGATCCTGATGGCGGGACGCGCCGACCTCGTCTGTCTCGCCCGGCCGCATCTCGCCGATCCTTATTGGACGCTCCATGCGGCAGCGGCGCTCGGCGATCACGGCGTGGCGTGGCCCGATCCGTATCTGCCGGGCCGCGACCAATTCTATCGGCTCAAGGAACGCGGGGAGAGTCTATGAGCACGCGCCACGCGCTGGTGACCGGCGGCGGCAGCGGGATCGGCCGCGCGATCGCGCTGATACTCGCCGACAACGGCGTCGACGTGACGATCTGCGGCCGCCGCGCCGAGACGCTGGCGGCGGTCGAGCATGACCGCAACCATGGCATCGCCGCCGACGTGACCGACCCGGCATCGATCGCGCGGCTCTACGAGGAAGCGACAGCCGCGCGCGGCGCGTTCGACATCGTCGTCGCCAATGCCGGCGCGGCGGCGAGCGCACCGACGGCCAAAGTCTCGCTGGACGATTGGCAGGCCACGCTCGGCGTCAATTTGACCGGCGCCTTCCTGACGGTGCAGCCCGCGCTCCCGGCGATGCTGCGCGCGGGACGCGGCCGGATCGTGTTCATCGCCTCGACCGCAGGGTTGCGAGGCTATGCCTATGTCGCACCCTATGTCGCCGCCAAGCACGGCGTGATCGGGCTGATGCGCGCGCTCGCGGTCGAGACCGCCAGGAGCGGCGTCACCGTCAACGCGGTGTGCCCGGGCTTCGCCGAGACCGAGATGCTGGCGCGCTCGCTGGGCGAGATCGTCGCCAAGACCGGGCGCAGCGAGGCGGAGGCGCGCGCCGCGCTCGCCAATCCGCAGGGGCGGTTCGTGACGCCGGAGGAAGTGGCGGCGGCGGTGCAGTGGCTGGTCGGCGACGCCGCGCGCTCGGTCACCGGCCAGGCGATCTCGGTCTCGGGGGGCGAAACATGGTGAGCCTGGCGGCGGTCGATCGCGACGATCGCGCACGCCTGCGGCTGTGGCTCCGGCTGCTGCGCACCACGCGCGCGATCGAGGGCGAATTGCGCGAGCGGCTCGCGACCGACTTCGGCTCGACCCTGCCGCGCTTCGACGTGCTGGCCGCGCTCGATCGCGCGCCCGACGGCATGATGATGGGCGAATTGTCGCGCTTCCTGCTGGTCTCGAACGGCAACGTCACCGGGATCGTCGAGCGGCTGGTCGGCGACGGGCTGGTCGAGCGCACCAATCGCGCGGGCGACCGCCGCACCGCGATCGTGCGGCTGACCGCGGCGGGCCGCGAGACCTTCGCGGCGATGGCGGCGGCGCATGCCGGCTGGATCGACGAACTGCTGGCCGGCGTGACGCCGCGCCAGGCGGACGAGGTGGCGGCGGCGCTGACCGCCTTTCGCAGCCAATGGGAGAGCGAGACGTGAGCATGATGGCGGACCACAAGCCGGCGCATTTCCGCTGGGACGTGAAGGATCGCATCGCGCGCCTCCGGCTCGACCGGCCCGAGCGCAAGAACCCGCTGACTTTCGACAGCTATGCCGAATTGCGCGATACGTTCCGCGCCCTGGTCGAGGCGGACGATGTCGATGTCGTCGTCCTGCTGTCCAATGGCGGCAATTTCTGCTCCGGCGGCGACGTCCACGACATCATCGGGCCGCTGGTCGGCATGGACATGAAGGGGGTGCTCCGCTTCACCCGGATGACCGGCGACCTGGTCAAGGCGATGCTCGGCTGCGGCAAGCCGATCATCGCGGCGGTGGACGGCGTCGCGGTCGGCGCTGG
>NZ_JBQCCN010000125.1:0-21383 GCF_051962185.1 Sphingomonas sp. | reverse complement strand
CTGCTGCTCGACAAGACCGGCACGATCACGATCGGCGACCGCCAGGCGAGCGAGTTCCGCCCGCTGACCGGGGTCGAGACGAAGACCCTGGCCGAGGCGGCGATGGTCGCCAGCCTGGCCGACGAGACTCCCGAGGGCCGCTCGATCGTCACCCTGGCGCGCGAGAAATTCGCGCTGACCACGACGCTGGCGGCCGATGCCGAAGTCATCCCGTTCACCGCGCAGACGCGGACGTCGGGCGTGAAGGTCGGCGGCACGATCCTGCTCAAGGGCGCGGTCGATTCGATCCTAAAGACGCTCGGCGCCGACGCCCCCGGCGCGGCCGAGATCAAGCGCGTTACCGACGAGATCGCGCGCGGCGGCATGACGCCGCTGGCAGTGATGCGCGACGGCCGGCTGCTCGGTGCGGTGGCCCTCAAGGACATGGTCAAGGCCGGCGTGCGCGAGCGTTTCGCCGAGCTTCGCCGGATGGGCATCCGCACGGTGATGATCACCGGCGACAACCCGCTGACCGCCGCCGCCATCGCCGCCGAGGCCGGGGTCGACGATTTCCTCGCCGAAGCGACGCCCGAGGACAAGCTTGCGCTGATCCGCAGCGAGCAGACCGGCGGCAAACTGGTCGCGATGTGCGGCGACGGCACCAACGACGCTCCTGCCCTCGCCCAGGCCGATGTCGGCGTGGCGATGAACACCGGGACGCAGGCCGCGAGGGAAGCCGGCAACATGGTCGATCTCGACAGCGACCCGACCAAGCTGATCGAGATCGTCGGGTTGGGGAAACAACTCCTGATGACGCGCGGCGCGCTGACCACCTTCTCGGTCGCCAACGATGTCGCCAAATATTTCGCGATCATCCCGGCGATGTTCATCGTCCTCTACCCGGGGCTCGGAGTGCTCAACGTGATGGGCCTGGCCAGCCCGCGGTCGGCGATCCTGTCGGCGATCATCTTCAACGCGCTGATCATCCCCTGCCTGGTGCCGCTGGCGCTCAAGGGCGTGACCTACCGCGCGATCGGTGCGGGACCGCTGCTGGCGAGGAACCTGGCGATCTACGGGCTGGGTGGGCTGCTCGCGCCGTTCGTCGGGATCAAGCTGATCGATCTGGCGGTCGCGGGATTCGGATTGGCCTGATCCCGCCAAGTCCCCCTCCCGCTTGCGGGAGGGGAGAAAGAGAGAAGAGATGCTCAAGGATTTCACCACCGCGTTCCGCCCGGCCATCGTGCTGACGCTCTTGTTCGCCGCCCTGCTCGGCCTCGCCTACCCGGTCGCCATCACCGGCATCGGCCAGTTGATCGCGCCGGGCGCCGCCAACGGTAGCCTGCTCCGCGACGCCCATGGCAATATCATCGGCTCCGCCCTGATCGGCCAGAGCTTCGCCAGCGACCGCTATTTCCACGGCCGCCCCTCGGCCGCGGGCAAGAACGGCTATGACGCCACCGCCTCGTCGGGATCGAATTACGGCCCGACCAGCCAGGCGCTCGCCGACCGCGTCAAGGCCGATATCGCCGCCGCCAAGGCATCCGCTCCCGCCCCAGGTTCCAAAATACCCGCCGACCTGGTGACGGCCTCCGCCTCGGGGCTCGATCCCGACATCAGCCCCGAGGCGGCTTTGTTCCAGGTCGCGCGCGTCGCCAGGGCACGCGGAATCGATCCGGCAAGGCTGAGGCGATTGGTCGGCGATACCACCACCCGTCCGCTGTTCGGCTTCCTCGGCGAACCGCGGGTCAGCGTGCTCGCGCTCAACCTCGCGCTCGACCGGATCGCGCCGCGGCCGTAACATCGCGACATGGCCGCCCAGCCCCGCCTGCTGATCGTCGAGGACGATGCGCATATCCGCCGCCTGCTCCGCGTCGCGGTCGAGCGCGCGGGCTATGCGGTGGGCGAAGCGGCGACCGCGCGCGAGGCTTTGTCGCTCGCCGATATCGACAAGCCCGAACTGGTCCTGCTCGACCTCGGCCTGCCCGACCGCGACGGGCTCGAACTGATCCAATTGTTCCGCGTCCACACCGGTGCCGCAGTGATCGTGGTGTCGGCGCGCGAGGACACGTCGGAAAAGGTCGCGGCGCTCGATCTCGGCGCCGACGATTATCTGACCAAGCCGTTCGACACGGAGGAATTGCTCGCGCGCGTCCGCACCGCCTTGCGTCATCGCGTCACGGGCGAGGCCGGGCGAACGCTGGTCGCCGCAGATGATGTCGAGATCGATCTCGAACGTCGCCGGGTCCGGCGTTCGGGTGAAGACGTGCATCTTTCGCCCAAGGAATATGACGTGCTCGCCGAATTGGCGAAGCGGCCCGATCGCGTGATCGGTCATCGCCAACTGCTCCGCACCGTCTGGGGCCCGGCGCAGGAGAATCAGGTCGACTATCTGCGCATCATCGTCCGCAATCTGCGCCAGAAGCTAGAACGCGACCCCGCGCGACCGGCGCTGATCACCAACGAGCCGGGCGTCGGCTACCGCCTCGTCACCGAGACCTGACGAGCCTGCCGGACCCCCGCGACCGACCCTGTAACCCGACATTTACACGCGACCGCTAGCAGGAGGACGTCGCCGACGAATGGGGGGAATCCGGGTTGCCGGGGAGCGAATACAATGCCGGCACCATCTTCACCGGACGGCGGATCGCCCGGATCGCCCTGCTTTGGTCGCTGGTCTGGCCGCTGCTCCTGGCGGCGCATGTCTTCGGGCAGTTCCAGGCGGGATGGACGGACGGCATCGACCGGCCGTTCGGCGAGGATTTCCTGAACTTCTGGGCTGCCGCTAGGCTCGCCATTACCGGGCAGGCGAGCACGATCTACCATATCGCCGCGTTCCACGACTTCCAGGTCAGGACGGTCGGCCACGCGATCGACCTCTATCACTACAGCTATCCGCCCACCCTCCTGCCGATCACCGCGCCGTTCGCGCTGCTGCCCTACCCGGCCGCCTGGGTCGTCTGGCAATTGCTCGGGTGGTTGGCGTTCGCCGCCGCGTTGCGGCGTATGGCTCCCCAGCATTGGCTGCTCGCCGCCATCGCCTGGCCCGCCATTCTGATCGACGCGATGGGCGGCCAGGCGGGCTGCTGGATCGCGGCGATCACCGCCTGGGGCCTGATCCTGTTGCCCTAGCGGCCGGTGCTGGCGGGGCTGTTGCTGTCGCTGCTCGCGGTGAAGCCCCAGCTCGCCTGGCTCCTCCCCCTGGCGCTGCTGTTCGGCCGCGAATGGAAAGCGTTGCCGGCGATGGCCGTCGGGGCGGTGGGGCTGGCGGTTCTCACGACGCTCTGCTTCGGCGTTGAAATCTGGCCGGCATATGCTGCCCAGGCGCAGCTTTTGAAGCGCGTCATTCTCGAAGACGGGACGGGCACCTGGCATCGGATGATATCGGTCTTCGTGCTCGTCCGGCATCTGGGCGCGCCGCTCGCCGTCGCTTACGCCGCGCAGGCCGTGATCAGTATCGGGGTGGCCTGGATCGTGCTGTCGGCATGGCGGCGCAATTCCAGCCTGAGAGCGCACTATCTGATGATGGGCATGCTCGCCGGGTCGATTTACGTCAGCGATTATGACTGCGTCATGCTGGCGTTCCCGGCGCTGGCGGTTTGGCATCTTGCTCCGCCGTCTCGACGCTGGCCGGTCGTGCTCGCCGCGCTCCTGCCGCTGGTCGCTGCCGTGCTCGCGGTGTCGACGCATGTTGCGGTCGGCGCGATCATGCTCTGGCCGCTACTGCTCGCCCTGCGACGGCTCGACGATGCGCCGATCGCCGATCGCTCCGACGACCGCGGCGCGGCCTTCAGCTCGACCCGTTGACGACCGGAGTGAGTTCGTAAATTTCGAGCGTGTGGTCGCCCTGTCCGTCGTTCCTGGCGAACACCATCCGCCAGCGGAACGGCGCAAAACGCTCGATCACCGCGGCGACATCGCGCTGCGGCGATTCTCCATAAGCCGGTGCGATCTCGGCCTGCCGAGGGCGCAAGGTACCAAGAAAGATCACGCGCTTGCCGTCCGCGTCGTCGAACAACCAGCCGCCGGGCAATTGCGTCCCGGTCTGCTTGGTGAAGCTCCGCTTCCCTCCGCTCGCGGCGACGTAGCAAAAATCGGGCTTGTAACTGGTGACGCCGCCCCGGCCGCCGACCCGAACGAGCCGGCATTGATAGGACCCCGGCGAGAGTGTCGGCGCGTCGAGACCCGCAGTGGGGTCGAGCAATTTCCCCTGTGCAGCGACACGCGCGCGGAGACGGGCGGGAACGGCTGCGAGCATGCGCTGCCAACGGCCGGCGAGGCCGTCGATCCGCGATTGATCGTCATCCGTCGCGGTCGCGCGCCAGCCGGTCGGCTGGGTGACCGGCACGGTCACGATCGCCTTCCTGCCTGTCGTCGAGCATGCCGCCAGGGCGACGCACAGAGTCGCTCCTCCGACCAAGGACCAGCGCATCTCCCGCCCCCTTCTCTTCGGCTAAATCAGCTTGTTTTCAGAATGTTGACGAAAAGTGACCGGAGATGGTTAACAAAAAGTTAAAATGCTGCGGCGCGACGAAGGCGCGCGAGCGGTTGGCCGTGCCGGACGCACCATTCACCGAAATGAGTATCCCACGCCGATTGCTCAACGGGAAGGATGACGGTGGAGGCCCGCCGGCGCGGTCATTATCGGGGCAGCCCTGTTTACTTTTATCGTTTCTCCCTTGGAGAAACCCGATCCGGCTTCCTAGCTACCGGTCGGGCCGGCCGGCGACTCCCGGCGGCGACAGCGTGGAGCCCCTCGATGAGCGAACCGACCGAATATACGCCTCCCAAGGTCTGGACATGGGACAAGGAAAACGGCGGCGCCTTTGCCAACATCAACCGACCAATCGCCGGGCCCACGCACGACAAGGAGCTTCCGGTCGGCAAGCACCCGTTGCAGCTCTATTCGCTCGCCACGCCCAACGGCGTGAAAGTGACGATCATGCTCGAGGAACTGCTCGCGCTCGGTCACAGCGGCGCCGAATATGACGCCTGGCTGATCCGCATCAACCAGGGCGACCAGTTCGGCAGCGGCTTCGTCTCCGCCAATCCCAATTCCAAGATTCCCGCACTGATGGATCACACCGACCCGGCGGCCCCGGTGCGCGTGTTCGAATCGGGCGCGATCCTGATCTATCTGGCCGAGAAGTTCGGTGCGTATCTGCCGACCGACTATCCCGCCCGCGCCGAAGTCCTGTCCTGGCTGATGTGGCAGATGGGCAGCGCGCCCTTCCTCGGCGGCGGCTTCGGGCATTTCTATGCCTATGCGCCGTTCAAGCAGGAATATCCGATCAACCGCTATGCGATGGAAGTGAAGCGCCAGCTCGACGTGCTCGACCGCCGGCTGGGCGAGAGCGAGTATCTCGGCGGCAAGGACTATTCGATCGCCGACATGGCGACCGCGCCCTGGTACGGCGCCTTGGTCAAGGGGCTGGTCTATGGCGCCGGCGAGTTCCTGCAGGTGCAGGAGTATAGGAACGTGATCCGCTGGACCGACCAGATTTTCCAGCGCCCGGCGGTCAAGCGCGGCCGGATGGTCAACCGCGTGACCGGCGAGCCGGCCGACCAGCTCCACGAGCGGCACGACGCCAGCGATTTCGAATTGCGCACCGCGGACAAGCTGGAGGTGGCGGATTGATCCCCTGATCGGCACTCCCGTATGACGCTGAACCGCTCTCCCCTGCCGGCGACACCGCCGGGCGGCACGGAAGCGTGGAGACGATGCCCATGAAAGCGATAACCGTCACCGATCGTGCAGCGGGAACGGCCGGAATGCGGCTAACCGAGCGCCCAGAGCCGAAAGCCTCGATCAACGATGTCGTCGTCCAGGTTCACGCCGCGGGATTCGTCAAGACCGAGTTGGATTGGCCGTCGACCTGGAGCGATCGCCTCGACCGCGATCGAACGCCGACGATCCCGGGGCACGAGCTGGCCGGCGTCGTCGCGGCGCTCGGTTATGGCGCGACAGGACTGTCGCTCGGGCAGCGGGTATTCGGGCTGACGGATTGGTACCGCGACGGCACCTTGGGGGAATATGTGGCCGTCGAGGCGCGCAATCTTGCGCCGTTGCCGGACGACGTCGACTTTACGGTCGGCGCCAGCCTGCCGATCTCCGGCTTGACCGCGTGGCAAGGCCTGATCGCGCACGGGTGCCTCACGGCGGGACAGCGGGTGATCGCCCATGGCGCGGCCGGCGCTGTGGGATCGATGGTCACGCAACTCGCGCGGGAATTCGGCGCGCACGTGATCGGCACCGGACGCGCGGCCGACCGGCAACCGGCGCTCGACTTCGGTGCTGACGAGTTCGTCGACCTGGATCATGAAGCGCTGGAAGATGTCGGCCCGGTCGATCTCGTGCTCGATCTCATCGGCGGCGATATCGGGAAGCGGTCGGCGCGGCTGGTTCGCCCGGGAGGAAGGCTGGTGTCCATCGTCGGGCCGCCGGAGGAGTCGCCGGTCGACGGCCTGGCGATCGATTTCGTCGTCGAGGCCGATCGGGCGCAATTGGAGGAGATCGTCGAGCGCGTGCGCGGCGGACGGCTGCGGACGAACCTCGGCGCCATCGCCTCCCTCGACGACGCGATCGCGGCCTTCACGCCTACCGAGCGACGCTCGGGAAAGACGATCATTCGCGTTCGCCCGTAAAATCGCGAAGCGCGGAGCGGCACCGATCTCGATCACGATCTAGCCAAGCTGTGCATCGATCCATCGCCGCTTTGGCTTGGACCTTGCGCCGCGGGGTCAATACTCACGCCATTGAACTGCAATGCGCATCGATATGCGTGGCGAGGAGAGAGTTGTGACGACGTTGAGCCCGGCGGATATGGCCCGCAGCCTGGGAACCGGATTGCTGTCCTTCCCGGTCACCCATTTCGACGCCGACGGCAGCTTCCTCGAAGGTCCCTATCGCGCGCATTGCGCGTGGATGATGGAGCATCAGCTCGCCGGTCTGTTCGCCGCCGGGGGAACCGGCGAATTCTTCTCGCTGACGCCCGATGAAGTCCAGACGGTGGTCGCGGCGGCGGTTGCCGAAGCGAACGGCAAGCTGCCGGTCATCTCGGGGTGCGGCTATGGCACGGCCATCGCCACCGATATCGCGCGCGGCGCGGAAAAAGCCGGAGCGGACGGCATCCTGCTGCTGCCGCCCTATCTCGTCGGGTCGAGCCAGCAAGGCCTTGCCGCCCACATCGAGGCGGTGTGCCGGTCGACCGGACTGGGCGTGATCGTCTACAATCGCGACAACGCCGTAGTGGACGACGAGACGCTGGCGCGGCTCTGCGACCGCAATCCCAACCTGGTCGGGTTCAAGGACGGGGTCGGCGATATCGAACTGATGACGCGCATCTATGCCCGGATGGGCGATCGTCTGACCTATATCGGCGGGCTGCCCACCGCCGAGACCTTCGCCACGCCCTATCTCACGATGGGCGTCACCACTTATTCCTCGGCGATCTTCAACTTCATGCCCGACTGGGCGCTAGTCTTCTATCAATCGGTGCGCAGCGGCGATCACGCCGACGTGCTCGCGCGCCTGCGGGATTTCGTGCTGCCGTATATCGCGCTGCGCAACCGCGGTCGCGGCTATGCCGTTGCGATCGTCAAGGCCGGAATGCGGGTGATCGGCCGCGACGCCGGGCCGGTGCGGTCGCCGCTGACCGATTTGGCTCCGGCGGAAATCGCCGAGCTGAGGACATTGGTGGAGCGGGCGGCCCGGCCGGCGTGACACCTGACGGGGGGCTGGCTAGACCGAGGCGATGTTCGAGCTGAGCCAATTGCGTTGTTTCGTCGCCGCGGCCGAGGAACTCCATTTCGGCCGTGCGGCGCAACGGCTGAACATGACGCAATCGCCGCTCAGCCGGCAGATACAGCTGCTCGAGCGGATCCTCGGCGTGACCTTGCTCGAACGTACCAGCCGCCAGGTGAGCCTGACGCCGGCCGGTCATGTCTTCCTGATCGAGGCGCGCCGCATCGTCCGGCTGGCCGAGAGCGCGTCGCTGTCCGCGCGCCGCGTCGCGAAGGGCGATGCCGGGAAAGTCGCGATCGGTTTCACCGCCGTTTCGGGCTACAGCCTGGTGCCGCAAATCGTCGCCAACGCGCGCGCCAGCCTACCCAATATCGATCTCGAGCTCCACGAGATGGTGACGGGCGACCAGGTCGATGCCTTGCTGACCGGGCTGATCGACATCGGGTTCGTCCGCCCGCCGATCGATCGGCTCGAATTCGATACGCTCTGCGTCCTGCGCGAGCCGCTGGTCGTCGCGCTGCCGCCCGGCGACGCGCGGCAATCCTGGCCCTCCTTCGGCCTGTCCGATTTCGATGGCGAACCGCTCATCATGTACGCGCGACAGGGGGCCGGCTATTTCCACAACATGCTGGTGCGGCTGTTCGACGATGTCGGCGTGTCGCCGCATTACGTCCAGCACGTGACCCAGATCCACTCGATGCTCGGGCTGGTCCACGCCGGACTGGCGGCGGCGATCGTGCCGCAATCGGCGTCGGGGCTGCATCTGGTGGACGTCCAGTTCCGAGCATTGCGAACCGAACCCGACGATCCCGTCGAACTGCACATGGTCTGGCGCCGCGACAACCATAATCCGGCACTCGAGCCGATGCGGACATTGTGCGCGCAGATGGCGAACGGATGATCGATCGGCGCGGCCTGATCGGCGGCGCGCTGTTGCTGCCAGCCGCCGCATTGGCCCGCGACCGCGGCGATCCGGTGGCGACGACGCGCCTTGGGCGCCTACGCGGTACGCGGGAAGGCGGCGCGATCGTGTTCCGCGGAATCCGCTATGGCGCCGACACCCGGCCCCGGCGGTTTCAGCGCGCCCTGCCTCCCGCCCCGTGGAGCGGGATGGCCGATGCCGTCCGGTTCGGCGCGGCGGCGCCGCAGACCAAGGCGACGGAGCCGACCAGCGAGGATTGCCTGTTCCTCAACATCTGGACGCCCGCGCTCGACTCCGGGCGGCGGCCGGTGATGGTCTATCTGCACGGCGGCGCGCATTCGCACGGATCGGGGTCCGACCCGCTCTATGACGGTGGCAATCTGGTCAGGCGCGGCGATGTCGTGGTGGTCACGCTCAATCACCGGCTGGCAGCGCTCGGCTATGCCTATCTGGCGCAATTGGGCGGACCGGCCGAATCGGGCAATGTCGGCAATCTGGATATCGTGCTCGCACTGCGGTGGCTGCGCGACAATATCGCCGCGTTCGGGGGCGATCCGGCACGCGTGATGCTGTTCGGGCAATCGGGCGGCGGCGCCAAGGTCGTGACGCTGATGGCGATGCCCGAAGGGCGACCGCTGTTCCATCGCGCGGCGACGATGAGCGGCCAGCACGTCACCGCCGCGGGTCCGATCCACGCGACGGAGCGCGCCCGCGCCTGGATGGCCAAGGCCGGCGCCGCCGACGTCGCCGCCTTGCGACGCTTGCCGATCGAACGGCTGGTCGAAGCGATGGCGATGATCGACCCGATCGACGGCAAGGGGGAGATTAGTTTCGTCTCGACGCTCGATCACGAGGTGCTGCCCCGCCATCCTTTCTATCCCGATGCCCCGCGAGAGGCGGCGGGTATTCCGCTGATCGTCGGCAATACGCATGACGAAACCGGCCTGTGGATCGCCGACACCCTCAAGCGCGGCGACACCGACTGGAACAACCTGTCGGCACGGACCGCGGCGCAGATCACCAAGGACGTCGCGCCCGATTGGGTGGTGAAGCGTTACCGCGAGCTTTATCCCGAAAAAACGCCGGGCCAGATTCTTCTCGCCGCCACGACCGCGGGGCGATCATGGCCGGGCCATCTGATCCAGGCCGAGGAGCGCGCCAGGATCGGCGCGCCCACGTGGATGTACCAACTCGACTTTCCCTCGCCGGAGGCCGGCGGCGTCTTGGGCGCGTTCCACACGCTGGATATTCCGCTGGTGTTCGACAATGTCGACGCATCCGGATCGCGCACCGGCGCCAGCCCGGCGGCGCGGCGGCTCGCCGGGCGCATGGCCGACGGGTTCATCGCCCTCGCGCGCAGCGGCACCCCCAATTGTGCCACGCTGCCGGCCTGGCCGACATACGAACTCGACCGACGGCTGACGATGATTTTCGACGACGCCCCGCGCGTGGTCGGCGACCCGCGGCGCGGAGAGCGGCTGCTCTGGTCTGTCGCGCCCTATATCAAGCCAGGCGGCTGAGCGTGAAAGCCGGCCGGCGTCGCCGGCGCGGCGTCATCGCGTCCAGGGGAAAGCGAGCGTCGGCCGGTTGGCATAGCGGCGCATCGCGAGCCGCAACCGCGCGCCGCAGCCGGGTTCGAGCCGCAACGTCACATCGGCGCGACCGACCGCCATCGTACGCCCGTCGATCGTCACGCTCTCGATACGATGCTCGGCATAGGCGCCGCCCTGGACGATGATCGTACGCGGGGCCGATTTGGCGAGATTGACCAGCGTGACCTCTGTCGAGGCATCGCCGATCGCGTGGACCAGTGCGGCGACATTCTCCGGAACGCCGGCACGGCGGCGATCCGCGTCGAAATAGCGCAGGCGGCAGTGCAGCGGCACGCCGCCCTGGTTGGGCGAGGTCGGCGACCAGCCCGGATGCGCGATATGCAGGCCGCCGCTCATCAGCTGGATCAGGCTGGTGATGTTGGCCGGCGTGATGTCGAGCGGCCAATCGGCGAGTCGGGTTTGCGGCGTCGTGGGATCGTCGCGCTGCGCCTGCTCGCGCGCGGCGATCGCATCCATGTCCGCGCGCATGGCGGTCAACGGATATTGCGGATTCTTCCCCTCGAGAAATGAAATCCAGGGATGTTCCCCGGCCGCCGCGCGGTCGTCGGCGCGCTGACTCATATACCAGATCTCGAACCCATTGGCGCGATACGGGCCGGGCTTCCAGCCGTACCACCCTTCCGCCCCATACATGGTCGGCGTCTCGAGCGTGCCGCCGCGCTGGCGGCCCGCGGCGTTGATCCGCGCGGTCTGGCGGCGCCAGAGGTCGATATAGGCCTGGTCGCCGGTCAGCAATGTCGCGCCCATGAACGCGCTGATCGATCGCGGAACGCGGTTGCGATCCTCACGCTTGCCGGTCTGGGGCACGACCGGGGAAAAGCCCCAGCCATAGGTTCCGCGCCACCAGTTCTTGCCCACGGTGCCGTCCAGCGCGACATGGCTGGGCAGCAGGTCGCCGTTCGCGGCGGCGCGCTCCACCCAGGCGTCGATATAATCGAGTGCCCAGCGCCGATAGCGGTCGCCGCAACCCAGCGCATAGGCGTTGAGCCCGAGCGTGGTCGATTGCAGGTTCAGCGGATTGTCGCCCACCACGTCGCCATATTCGGCGTAATGATCGAGGGTCTGCTGATAGGTCGTCTCGCCATGTTCCATGTGGAAGCGCGCGCCTGCCTCGAACGGATCGCCCGCCCAGTCGAGCGGCGTCGCGCGGCGGAGCATCGGGCCACGGCTGCCGTTCAACAGGCTGCGGATCAACCGGTGCCGGGGATCGTAATTGTGCACCGTGGGATCGCGGCCGGTGTAGAAGTCGGCATAGCGCATGGTGCGCACGAGCAGCCTGGGATCGCGCGGCGTCGACAGGCCCATCACGTTGAAGGTGGTCAGCCCTTCCGCATTGTGCTGCCAATCCATCTGCACGGGGAATTCGCGGAAATACATGCCCTGCCGCGCGATCGGCACCTCCATCGTGCGGGCCGCGGTATATTGCTTGAGATGCCCTTCCCAATACCGGCGCGCGAGCGTCAGGATGCGGTCCGAACCGCCCAGGGCGTGGAGTACGACCCAGTCGTTGGTCGCCTCGGCGGCATCGTCCGGCCCGTCGTTCGCCCCCCAGCGCTCGAACACCTTCAGGCGATCGCGGCCGTCGACATATTTCGCATAAAAGGCCTCGCAGGCCTCGGCATTTCGAGCGAGCAGGCGGCGCTGCATTATCGCCCAGTCGGGCGCCGCCATCGGCGTGCCGATCGCCAGTGGACCGGCGGCGGAACGGGCAACGGCGGGTAGCGCGGCGCTCGCCGCGGCGCCCAGAACCAGGAACTGGCGACGGTCGAGCGTCATTCCGCGATCTCCATCCGCCGGATCGGCCCGGCCACCACGAGGAAAGCGATGATGGTCAACAGGCAATGCGCCCCGACGAAAACCAACGCGAGGTCGAACGATCCGGTCGCCTTCACAATGTAGCCGACTACGATCGGGGTCACGATGCCCGCCATGTTGCCGAACATGTTGAACACCCCACCCGACAGGCCGGCGAGCTTGCGCGGCGCGACATCGGCCATCACCGCCCAGCCGAGCGAGGCGATCCCCTTGCCGAAGAAGGCGACCGACATCAGCGCCACGACCAGCCATTCCTGGCGCGCCCAGACGCACCCGATGATGAACGTGGCCAGCACCATGCCCAATGTGAGCGGCGCCTTTCGGGCCCAGTCGAGCGATCCGGTCCGCTGCAGGATGCGGTCCGAGACATAGCCGCCGAGCATGCCCCCGGCAAAGCCGAACAATGCGGGAGCGGCCGCGGCGAAGCCGGCTTCCATGACATTCAATCCCCGCTCCTTGATCAGGTAGATCGGAAACCAGGTCACGAAGAAATAGGTCAGCACGTTGATGCAATATTGCCCGAGATAGATGCCGAGCATCATGCGGTTGGCGATCAGCTTGCGGACATTGCCCCAATCGAAGGCGACCGCCGTCCTGGCCGCTCCTTCGTCCATCCGGATCAGACCTCCCCCCGCCTCGATGTGGTCGAGTTCGGCCCGGTTGATCCGGGGGTGGGCCGTCGGGCTGTGGATGAAACGCAAAAAGATGGCGGCCGCGATCAGGCCGAGCGCGCCCATTGTCCAGAAGATCGATCGCCAGCCGGCGTTATGCGCCAGCCAACCCATCAACGGCACGAAGACGACGATCGAGAAATATTGTGCCGAATTGAAGATGGCGGAGGCTGTGCCGCGCTCGGCGGCGGGAAACCAGGCGGCGACCAATCGCGCGTTGCCGGGAAAGGACGGTGCCTCGGCCAGCCCGACCAGGAAGCGCAGCGCGAACAGCATGGCGACGGCCGACACCATGGGTACGAGGCCGGTGAGCCCCTGCAGCGAGGTGAAGATCGACCATGACGCGATCGCCCAGACATAGACTCGCTTGGTGCCCAGCCGGTCGAGCAGGAGGCCGCCCGGAATTTGCGCGATGACGTACGCCCAGGCGAACGCGGACAGGATGTAGCCGGTCTGTACCGGATTCAGGCCCAGCTCGGCAGATGCCGCCGATCCGGCGATCGAAAAGGCGGCGCGATCGGCGTAATTGACGCTGGTGATCAGGAAGATCAGCGCGATCACCGCGTGCCGCACGCGCGTTGGCTTGATGCGCGGTTCGATCACCGCCCTCTCCTCTTTGTTCCGCGCCTGATCGGTGCGGATTTCCGTACCACCGGCCTAGTGACGACGGGGGGCAGCGTCCAAGCCAAAAAGGGGAATGATCGAGCCACATCATGGCATGATCCCCGCCGGATGCGCTTCGGCGACCCGCCGATCAGTGCAAGTCGCGCATCGATCCATGTCCGATTGGGATTGGCCTATGGCCGCGACCCGCGGCTAACCAGCATCGAACAAGCCGGTTCATCACGAAGCTGGCGACATGGGGAGTCTGAAGGTCATGTCCCGTATCCGTATCCTGAAATCGGTCCTCGCGCTGTCGAGCGCGGCGGCGGCGCTCGCCGCCCCCGCCGCGCACGCGCAGTCGCAGCCCGACACGGCAACCGCTCCGGCGGCCGAAGACACGACCGCGCCAGCGAGCGCGCCGGAAATCGTCGTCACCGGCTTTCGCGGCAGCTTGAGCAGCGCGATCGGGATCAAGCGCAACGAGACCGCGACGGTCGACGTCATCAAGGCCGAGGACATCGCCGAATTCCCCGACCTCAATCTCGCCGAATCGCTGCAGCGCATTCCCGGCGTCGCGATCAGCCGCGTCAACGGCGAAGGCCGCAACATCTCGGTTCGCGGGCTCGGGCCGGAATACAGCCGGGTGCGCATCAACGGCATGGAAGCGATCGGCACCACCGGCGGCACCGACAATTCCGGCGGCGTCAATCGCGGCCGCGGCTTCGACTTCAACATCTTTTCCTCGGACCTGTTCAACAGCCTGGCAGTGCGCAAGACGGCCACCGCGGACGTCGAGGAAGGATCGCTGGGCGGCACTGTCGACCTGCAGAGCGCGCGCCCGTTCGACTACAAGAAATCGACCGCGGCGTTCCAGGTGGCGGCGAGCTACAACGACCTCGCGCGCAAGGCCAAACCGCGTGTGTCCGGCCTGGTCACCGCGACGACCGCCGACGGCAAGTTCGGCGTGCTCCTGTCGGTCGCCTATGAGGAACGTCGGCTGATCGAGGAAGGCGCCAACATCACCCGCTGGACCTATGGCGGGTTCAATGGCGGGTTCAATCCGGCCTCCACCCTGCAGGGCTATACGATCGCCCAGATCAACGACACCAACCCGGCCACCGCGCTGTTCCACCCGCGCATCCCCGGCCTCGTGAGCTACGACATCGACCAGAAGCGTCTGGGCGCCGCGCTTTCGCTGCAGTATCGGCCGAGCGACAAGACGCTGATCTCGATCGACGGTCTCTATTCGCGGCTCGACGGCACGCGCAAGGAAGCGCAATTCCAGGCGATCAGCTTCAGCCGCTCCGGCAGCGGCAAGCCGCAGACGATCATCCGCTCGGGCACGGTCGACGGCGACGACAACATCATCAGCGGCACGTTCGACAATGTCGATCTGCGCAGCCAGGCGCGCTACGACAAGCTCGTCACCGACTTCTACCAGATCACCGGTTCGATCGACCAGAAGATCGGAGAGTCGCTCAAGCTCGGCGCGATCGTCGGCTATTCGCGCTCGGAATTCCGCAATCCGATCCAGACCACGGTGACCATCGACGCCGCCAATACCAGCAATTTCTATTATGACTTCTCGACGCGTTTTCCGACCATCCGTCCCGGCGTCGACGTGACCAATCCGGCGACTTTCTCGTTCATCAACGGGACGTCCGAAGTCCGCATCCGCCCGCAAACGGTCGACAATGCCTTCACCAACGCCAAGGTCTTCGCCGAATGGACCGCCAGCCCGGTCGTCAAGCTCAAGGTGGGCGTGGACTGGCGGCGGTTCGACTATGACTCGACCGAGCAGCGCCGTCTGTTGGGCGAAACCGTGGTGCAGACGCTGACCGCGGCGCAGCTGGCGCCGTTGCTGACGACCTTTTCGGGGTTCGGCCGCGGGCTCAACATCCCGAACGGCACGCCGACGGCCTGGGTCATCCCCAATCTCGACGCCTTCCAGACGGCGCTCAACACTTACAGCAATCCGCTCTACGCCACCGGCGGCGTGGCCAATGCGACGGCGCGCGGCTCGTTCGTGACGGTGCGGGAAGAAGATCTCGGCCTTTGGGGTATGGCCGAGTTCAACCTGGCTTCCGCCGGCCTGCCGATCCGCGGCGACGTCGGCGTACGCTATGTGAAGACGGATCAGTTCTCGACCGGATACGCCAGCCTCGGCAGCACGATCAGCCTGGTCGACGCCGACCGCGGCTATCATCGTTGGCTACCATCCGCGAACCTGGTGTTCGACGTGACCGACAAGCTGCTCGTCCGATTGGCGGCGGCGAAGACGATCGCGCGCGCTGGGATCGGGTCGCTGTCACCCGGCGGCAATCTCAACGTGTCGGGCGGCAACCGTACCTTCAGCTCCGGCAATCCCGACCTCCTACCGACCTCGTCGACCAATCTCGACGCCTCGGTCGAATGGTATCCGACGCGCGGCGCGCTCTATGCGGTGTCGCTGTTCCAGAAGGATATCGGTACGTTCGTCCAGACGCTCAGCACGACCGTTCCCTACAGCGCGCTCGGCCTCCCGGACTCGCTGTTGAACGGAACGACGGCCAGTCCATCCGACGTCTTCATCGTCAGCCAGCCGGTCAATTCGAAGGGCGGCATGCTGCGCGGCTTCGAGGTGAATGTTCAGCAGCCGCTGAGCTTCCTGCCCGGGTTCCTCTCGAACTTCGGCGTGCTGATGAACTACACCTATGTCAGCTCGGACATCGAGTATCTGCTGACCACGAACGGCAGTTCGGTGGTGCGCGCGCCGCTGATCGGCTTGTCGAGGAACGCGGCCAACGCGACGCTCTACTACGAAACCAAGAAGTTCTCGATCCGCGGCTCGGTCGCCTATCGGTCGAAATATCTGACGGCGGTGCCCGGCACCGAAGGCAATTCCTATAACGGCACCAACGCCACGACCAATGTCGATGCGCAGGTATCGTACAATTTCACGGACAATTTGAAGGTCACGCTGGAAATGATCAATCTGACCGACGCGAAGAACGACCAGTTCGTGGACGAGACCAACCGGCTCAATGTCTTGACCCACAGCGGGCGGCAGTTCGTGCTCGGCGCCAAAGTGGTCTTCTGATCCCGTTCGATCCGAACCTCCCTGGGGGGCAGCTGCACGTCAGCCGCCCCTTTTTTTTGCCCGGTACCACCGGCGCTTGTCGAAGGAACCGTAGCGCCCCTTCCGGCGCGACGCCGCGAAGCGGATCGCGTCATTCGGCGGGTTCTGCGGGTTGGCTGGGGCGCCAGGATTCGAACCTGGGAATGGCGGCACCAAAAGCCGCTGCCTTACCACTTGGCGACGCCCCAACATTTCGGGCCGATATGTCCCGGCGGGAGCGCGCGCTTATAGCGACGCGCGCGCGCCTGCAAAGCCCTTTATCGCGCGCCGGCGATCAGGCGACGCGCTCCAGCCAGGCGTGCGGATCGGGCGCCGCGCCGGTCTGGATCGCGACCAGCGACTCACGCAACGACATGGTGAGCTGGCCGGGGCCGCCCGAGCCGATCGTGAAGTCGCCCGACGCCGCCTTGACCTCGCCGATCGGCGTGACCACCGCCGCGGTACCACAGGCGAAGGCCTCGACCAGCCGACCGCTGGCCGCATCGGCGCGCCATTGCTCGAGCGCATATTTCTCTTCGCGCACAGCAATGCCGCGGTCGCGGGCCAAAGCGATCAGCGAATCGCGGGTGATCCCCGCCAGGATCGTGTCGCTGAGCGGCGGCGTCGCGATCGATCCGTCGTCGAACACGAAGAACACGTTCATGCCGCCGAGTTCCTCGACATAGCGGCGCTCGACCGCGTCGAGGAACACCACCTGGTCGCAGCCCTGTTTGATCGCCTCGGCCTGGGCGATCAGGCTCGCGGCATAATTGCCGCCGCACTTGGCCGCGCCGGTCCCGCCGGGCGCCGCGCGCGTGTAATTTTCCGATGCCCAGATCGACACCGCCGGCGCGCCACCCTTGAAATAGGCACCGACCGACGAGGCGATCACCATATAGACATAGTCGGACGACGGCTTGACCCCGAGGAAAGTCTCGCTCGCGATCATGAACGGGCGCAGATAGAGCGATCCGCCGTCGCTGGTCGGAATCCAGTCCTTTTCGGAGCGAACCAGCGCACGGCACGATTCGAGAAAAATCTCCTCGGGCAATTGGGGCATGGCGAGCCGCTCGGCCGACTTCCGGAACCGCCGCGCATTGGCGTCGGCGCGAAACAGCGTGATTTCGCCTTCCGCTGTTCGATAGGCCTTGAGCCCCTCGAATATCTCCTGGGCGTAATGCAGCACCGCGCAGGCGGGATCGACCGTCAGCGGCTGGCGCGGCGCGATCGCCAGATCGTGCCAGCCTTTGGCCTCGCTGTAATGCGCGATCGCCATGTGATCGGTGAACACCCGGCCGAACCCTGGATTGGTGAGTTTTTCGATCCGTTTCTCTTCCGGCGTGGGCGAGGCGGTCGGATTGAGCGGAAATTGTGCGGCGATATTCATGATCGTGTCCCCATAGCGCTACTAATCGTGCGCGTCCAAGGCTTGCCGTGGACCGATCGGGGTGGCAAAACCGGTCAACATGACTGCCCCAACACCAGCCGCTTCGGCCCAATTCCTCCGCGAGCCCGAAATCCGCCGCGGCTCCGAGATGCTGTTTTTCGCCTACAGCCGGCTGACCAAGGCGGTCGACCAGAATCTGGGCGAACGGGGCATCGGTCGGGCGCACCATCGCGCGCTCTATTTCATCGGCCGGCATCCCGATATCTCGGTCAGCGAATTGCTGTCGATCCTTGGCGTCACCAAGCAGTCTCTAGGGCGTGTGCTGACCGAATTGGAGGATCGCAAGCTGGTCGAGACGCGGATCGGCGATCGCGACCGGCGGCAGCGACTGTTGCGGCTGACCGACGCCGGATACGAACTCGATACCGAGCTGTTCAATCACTCGCGCGATATCATTTCTCGGGCGTACAGCGCCGCCGGACAGCAGGCCGTGACCGGTTTCTGGGCCGTGCTGGAAGGCCTGATCCCGCCCGCCGAGCGCGACCGCGTGCACAATTGGCGGGAGAATTCGGTGCCGCCGGGCGGCCATCGCTGATCCTGCCGCGATAGTATCCGAACGGATCTGCATATCGCCCGCACCGGAAACGGCGCGGAAAAAGCCGAAAAGGAACGCTTAACGCTTGGCTTCTGCCGCCATTTCGCGGCCGCGACGCTCCGCCGCCTCGAGCGTTTCGGTCAACAGCCGCACCAGCGAGTCGTCGCGGTCGAGCACGTTCAGGCCCTGCCGAGTCGAGCCTCCGGGGCTGGCGACGCGGTCGGCGAACGTTGCCGGGCTGTCGGCCGACCCCGCCGCCATCGCCGCCGCGCCCTCGACCGTGGCGAGCGCCAGTCGCGCGGCCTGGTCGGCGGGGACCCCGAGTTGCTCCCCAGCCTTGGCGAGGGCGTCGATGAAACGGAACAGGAAAGCGGGACCGCAGCCCTCCAGTGTGCCGGCCGCGCCGTAGAGCGCTTCGCTCGGCACCCATTCGACCAGGCCGAGCGGCGCCATCAAGGCAGCGACGGCCCGTTTGGCGGCGGGCGGCGCGGCATCGGCGTAGAGCGTGACCACGCCCTTCCCCAAAGCGACCGGCAAATTGGGCATTGCGCGCACCACCGCAGGACCGGGGAAGCGATCGATCAGGGTCGCTTCCTCGACCCCCGCCAGGATCGAGATCAGCAGCGGCACGTGCCGGAGGCGATCGCCATGAACCGCGACGATCTCGTCGAGCTGCTGCGGCTTCATTCCGAGCATCACCGCGTCGGGCGGCGGGCCGTCGGGTAAGCCGCGCGCCTGGCGGACGCCCGGCGGCAGCGCGCGGTCGTGGCGATTGACCACGTCGACCGCATCGCCGCGCACCAAACCACTGTCGATCCAGCGCGACAGCATCGCGCCGGCCATATTGCCGCAGCCGATCAGCCACAGGCGCTGGGGGACCGCGTCAGCCATGGTGCTCACGCCTCGCCCTGCGTCTCCGTCAGCGATGCGGCGAGCGCCTCCTTCGGGCTCTTGCCGCCCCACAGGACGAACTGGAACACGGGCTAGAAACGCTCGCATTCGTCGATCGCCGATTCGATCAGCAATTCGGCGCCTTCCAGGCTCAGCGTCCCGCCATCGCTGCCGTCGATCATCGCGGCATGGCGATAAAGCACGATCCCGCTCGACGACCACAATTCGAAATGGCCGATCCACAATTGCTCGTTGATCAGCCCGATCGCCTCGTAGATCGCCGAACGGCGGTCGTCGGGAACGCGGATGTCGGGGAACGCCAGGAATTGCAGCACGCAATCCTCTTCGCGCCACAAAGCGCGGAGTTCGTACTCGGTCCAGCTGCCCTTGACCGTCGCGACGATCTCGTCGTCGTGGCGCTGATGCTCCCAGCCATGCGCGGCGTAATAGCTTTCGATCATGTCGATCGGGGCCGCATCCTCGCGCTGGAAATCGCTCTCATCGAGCATTGGGGGTCTCGCTGGTCATCTCAGGCGAATCTGCCCGTTGCGGCCCATAGGCGCAACGGGACGGTGGAGAAAGCTGTGGAAAATCGGTTCAGGACTTTGGGGATTTCGCCCTGGGTCCCGGCTGGGCCGGGGCCATCGCCTTTGCTTCGAGCGCGTCGAGCCGCGCCTTCAGCGCATCCGCCTCGTCGCGTGCTGCCGCGGCCATCGCCTTGACCGCCTCGAACTCGTCGCGGCTGACGAAATCGAGCCCGCCGATCCATTCCTTCGCGCGCTCGCGCGTCGCGGCTTCCGCCTCGCGGCCCATGCCCGCCAGCGTGCCGGCGGCGCCGTTCACGAACTTCACGAGGTCGTCGAACATCCGGTTCTCGGATTGCATGTCTAATATCCCGTAATCTTCAGATCAGAAGCTCATCTGGGCGCTCGACGACGACGGCACAAGCGTCGATGCGTTGGGATTGAGCTTTCCGATCTGCCAGTTGAGCAATCCGGCGAAGCACAGCCAGGCGAGATAGGGCACCATCAGCCACGCCGCAGCCGCCCGGATTCGGCCGAACACCAAAGTGGTGGCCAGCGCGGCGACCAGCAAGCCGATCAGCAGGATCAGCGCCGCCGACACCTGGTGCATGCCGAAAAACAAGGGCGACCAGGCGAGGTTGAGCAGCAACTGGACCACGAACAAGACGATGGCGACGCCGCGCAGCCGCGATCCGCGGGCGTTGATGATCATCGCCAGTGCGACGCCCATCAGGATGTACAAGCTTCCCCAGGCGACGGGGAATACCCAGTCGGGCGGCGTCAGCGACGGCCGGGCGAGCGCCGCATACCAGCGATTCTCGGCTCCCGCCGGCGCGATCCGGCTGGAAGCGAATCCCAGCAGCAGGATCAGCGGCACCGTCACCACCGCCCAACGCAGGAACGCCCCGCGCAATTGTTCCTTGGTCGCGATTTCCATCAGCAATCCTCTCGTGCGATCGTTACGCACGTCGCCCTAGTGTCGACGCGATGCAGCGTGATGACAAGCCGGGACGTGACGAGGGCGCCGTCTTGGAAAAGGACGGGATCAGGAGCGGACGTCAGATTCACGCCAAGAAGACAGACCCTCACCCTTCCGGCGCTTCGCGCCTCCCTCCCGCATTAGGTAAACAGCGCCCCGCGCTGTTTAGGTCATGCCGGGGGCATGACCGGCCTGATGCGCCCGCATGCGGGAGAGGGAAGGGGCCCGCCGCCGTAGGCGGTGGGAAGGGTGAGGGTCTGTCTTACTCGGGCAGATGCGCGAGGATCAGGAACTCCACATTCCCCTCGGGCCCGGTGATCGGGCTCTGCACGACATCCTCGACCACCCAGCCGCTCGCGGTCAGCCATTCCGATACCTCAGCACACACGCGCGCATGGACCGCGGGATCGCGCACCACCCCGCCCTTCCCCACTTCCTCGCGCCCCGCCTCGAATTGCGGCTTGATCAGCGCCGCCAGCCGCGCGCCCGGCCGGGCGAAGGTCAGCGGCACCTCGAGCACCTTGGCGAGGCCGATGAAGCTCGCGTCGCAGACGATCAGATCGACC
>NZ_JBQCCN010000124.1:0-26942 GCF_051962185.1 Sphingomonas sp. | reverse complement strand
ACCCCGAACAAGGCGGCCGCCGAGGCGCTACCCTTGGGTCAGGCGGCGAGCGACGTGTTCAGCTACACGATCGCCGACGCCCAGGGACAAACATCGACCAGCAGCGTCACCTTCAACATCACCGGCCAGAACGACGCGCCGACCGCTTCGATCGGCGGCGGCCTGAACGCGACCGAGCAGGTTGCGCTCGATCTGAAGGGCAAGATCGTTCTCGGCGACGTGGACGGCGGCGCCACCACGGAGACGGTGACGCTGACCACCGGCTACGGCAAGCTGCACCTCGATGCGGGTACCAGCGCCGTCGCCATCTCGGGCAACGACAGCGGCAGCGTAACGGTGACGGGCACGCTGGGTCAGCTCGGCGCGCTGTTCGGCAGCGACCCGACCAGCGTCGTGAACTATCTCGCGGATACCGATACGCCGCCGGCATCGGCGTCGCTCACCGTGACGATCAGCGATAGTCATGGCGCCGGCAACGCCACGACCGGCACGATCGCGATCACGGCGATCGACGATGCCGCGGTCGCGGTCGCCGATACCGGCGCGGTGGTGGCCAACAGCCAGATTGCCAACGCCACGCTGTTCGGCAATGACCATGATCCCGATGGTCCAGCGCTGCAGGTCGGCGCGGTCAACGGGGTGGCGGGAAATGTCGGAACGCAGATCGTGCTCGGTTCGGGCGCGTTGCTGACGGTCCGGGCGGACGGTACCTACGATTACGATCCCAACCATGCATTCGACACGCTGTCGGGCGCGACCGGCGCGAGCAATTCGACCGCGATCGACAGTTTCACCTACACGCTGGCGGGCGGCAATACGGCGACGGTCACGATCACGGTCCAGGGCAGTCCGAACTCGACCGTGCGTGCGCTGGGCACTGCGGGTGACGACACCATCACCGGCACCTCGCATACCGACGTCATCATGCTGAACGCCGGCGGGCACGATCATGCGGCGGGCGGCGACGGTAACGACGGCTTCTATTTCGGTGCGGCGTTCGACGCGCAGGATCAGGTCGACGGCGGCGCGGGCACGCTCGATCAGATCGGGCTGCAAGGCGATTATTCGGGTGGATTGACGCTCGGCCAGAACAGCATGACCGGAGTCGAGATGATGGTGCTGCTCCCGGGCAGCGATACTCGCTTCGGCGATACGGGCGCCAATCATTACAGCTACAACATCACGACGGTCGACGCCAACGTCGCAGCCGGGCAGCTCTTCTACGTCCAGGCTAACACGCTTCGAGCCGGGGAAAATCTGACCTTCGACGGCTCGGCCGAGACGGACGGTTCATTCAACATCACCGGCGGGCTGGGGGTCGACCACCTGATCGGCGGCCAGAAGGACGATTATTTCTATTTCGGCGACAACGGCCGATTCGGCGCCAGCGACACGGTCGACGGCCAGGGCGGGTCGAACCAGCTCAGGCTACAGGGCGATTACAGCGGCGCGGCGGCAGTCACCTTCGGCGCCGGGCAGATGGCCCATATCGACCTGATCCTGCTCGCCAGCGCCGCCGATACCCGGTTCGGCGCGGGCGGCGCCGGCTTCTACTCGTACGATCTGACGATGGATAACGCCAATGTCGCCGCGGGCGATACGATGACGATCCAGGCCAAGCGCCTGGTTGCCGGCGAGACGCTGACCTTCAACGGCTCGGCCGAAACCGACGGCCACTTCAAGGTCTATTCGGGCTCGGGCAACGACACGCTCAAGGGCGGCGCGCTCAGCGACCTGATCTGGGCCAATGCCGGCGACGATCACATCATCGGTGGCGGCGGTGCCGACCAGCTCTACGGTTGCGAGGGCAATGACACCTTCGTCTACACCAACGTGAGCGATTCGACCGCCGCGGCCACCGATGTGATCTTCGACTATGCCGCTGGCGACAAGATCGACCTGAGCGCCATCGGTCTATCGAATTTCATCGGCAGCGGCGCATTCGACGGCCACGCCGGCGAGGTGCGTGTCTCGCTGGTCGGCGGGGTCTGGCATGTAGATGGCGATACCGACGGCGACGGTAACGCCGACCTGTCGATCCTGGTCCATGCCGACAGCGGCTATGCCTGGAGCGCGAGCGATTTCACCCTGGCCGCAGGCGGCAGCGCCAGCCTGGTGCAGAACTACTCGCTGATCCACTTTCTCGACAATCCCATGACTCATCAGCCGACGCCGGACCTCGGCGCGCTGTGACACCATTCTGCAAGGAGCGATCATGAGCGACCAAGACGACAAGACCGACCTGCCCGACCGCAAGCCTTGGCGGACGCCGGCGGTCATCGAAGCGCTGGTCGCTGATTCGGAAGCGGGCGCCAATCCCAGCCATACCGAGGGAGCGTTCGCCTACGGGTCGTAGCGACGCCGCGACCGCCGTGCGAGACGCCGTGGATCATAGCGTGGCGCGTCGTTCGGCCAGCAGCGCGATCATGTCGGCGACCAGCCGGGCGATACGATCGACTCCCTCCCAGGCATAGAGCGAGACCGACATCGACGGTTCTTGGCCCAACGGCCCGTGGATGCGTACGTCGCGGTCCTGCGCGGTCGGAAGGGGCAGGAGCGATATTCCCATACCCGCCTCGACCGTGACCAGGACGCTCGACAGGCTACTGCCGGTAAATCCGATGTACCAGCGCCGCCTGTCGCGTTCGAAGCGCTCAAACATCTCGTCGCGATAGAGGCCGCCCGGCGGAAAGGTCACCAGCGGGATTGGGTCGGGCCAATCGCGCGGCGGACGCGCTTTCGCTGGGCCGCCCGGGTTGTCCGACGTCAAGCTTCCAAGATTTCATTTGATTTTCTGGATGCCCCGTGAGGATTCGAACCTCAATTGACGGAGTCAGAGTCCGTAGTCTTACCTTTAGACGACGGGGCAACAGGCGGTCGCCTCTATGCGGCGACGTTGGCGGGGTCAAGGGTCAAGCTGGAGTGGTGCCCGGGCATGTCCGTAGGCTGGCACCAAGGCGGTGCCGATCGCTCCGCTCCTACCGTCCCGGGCGGTCGCTTGTCGCCCCGCGCGAGTTCGGGTAGATTCGGCGCCAAGCAGCGGAGGGCTATGGGCCGGGCCGCAAGAGCATAAGAGACTTCGACGGCAATGGGGGACGTTCCCGCCAACATGCCGCACCGGCAGCGCGCCGCCCCCCGGGGCCAGCCCGTCGCCCGTCCGGCCCGCAGCCCAGCCAAAAGGTGGGGCGATGCGCCGCATTACGCCGCGCTGGATCTCGGCACCAACAATTGCCGCCTGCTGATCGCGCGACCGCAAGGCAATGGCTTCGCGGTGGTCGACGCCTTTTCGCGGATCGTCCGGCTGGGCGAGGGGCTGGCGTCGAGCGGGCGGCTGTCCGATGCCGCGATCGACCGCACTATCGCCGCGCTCAAGGTCTGCGCCGACAAGCTCAAGCGCAGGAACGTGCTGGTCGCGCGATCGGTCGCGACCGAGGCGTGCCGCCAGGCGGCCAACGGCGCCGAATTCATCGAGCGCGCCTATCGCGAGACCGGCATCCGGCTCGACATCATCTCGCCCGGCGAGGAAGCGCGGCTGGCGGTGCTCGGCTGCCACGCGCTGATGGAACCGGGCGACGGCCCCGCGCTGGTTTTCGATATCGGCGGCGGCTCGACCGAATTGGTGCTGATCGAGGCCGATGGCGAGCATCCGCGCGTGATCGACTGGCATTCGGCGCGCTGGGGCGTGGTGTCGCTGACCGAACATGCCGGCGGCGGGGACACGGCCGAGGCACGCGCGGCGGCCTATGACCGGATGCGCGCGCTGGCGACCGAGAGCTTCGCCGCCTTCGCCGCGCGGCTGCCATCGTCGCTCGCCGCGCCGCGCCTGCTCGGCACCAGCGGGACGGTGACGACGCTGGCCAGCGTGTTCCTCGAGCTCGACCATTACGACCGCGCCAAGGTCGACGGGCTGATCGTGCCGACCGAATCGATGCGCCGCATCTCGACCGAATTGTCGAGCCTGTCGGTCAGCGAGCGGTCGCGCTTTCCGTGCATCGGCAACGAGCGCGCCGACCTCGTGGTCGCCGGCTGCGCGATCCTCGAATCGATCCTCGACCTGTGGCCGGCCGAACGGCTCGGTGTCGCCGATCGCGGCATCCGCGAAGGCATCCTGCGCCGCCTGATGGGAGCCGCCCGGCCATGAGGGGCGGGAGCGGCGGCAGGACCCGCGTGCGCACCGCGCGCAACCGGACGGCGCAATCGACGCGCTGGCTCGAACGGCAATTGAACGATCCTTACGTCAAGCGCGCCAAGGCGGAAGGCTATCGCAGCCGCGCGGCGTACAAGTTGATCGAGCTCGACGAGAAGTTCGGGCTGCTCAAGGGCGCGACCCGCGTCGTCGACCTCGGCATCGCGCCGGGCGGCTGGAGCCAGGTGGTGCGGCGGCAGGTGCCCAAGGCGGCGATCGTCGGCATCGATCTGTTGCCGGTCGACCCGATCGACGGCGTCACCATCCTGCAGATGGATTTCATGGACGATGCCGCGCCCGCGCTGCTCATCGAGCAACTGGGCGGCGCGCCCGACCTCGTCCTTTCCGACATGGCGGCGAACACCGTCGGCCATCCGCAGACCGACGCGTTGCGGACGATGGCGCTGGTCGAGACCGCGCTGGCGTTCGCGATCGACGTGCTGAAGCCGGGCGGCACGTTCGTGTCGAAAGTGTTCGCAGGCGGTGCCGATTCGGCTTTGGTCGCTGAGATGAAGCGCAATTTCGCGACGGTGAAGCACGCCAAGCCGCCGTCGAGCCGCAAGGGCTCGGTCGAATGGTTCGTGGTGGCGCAGGGGTTCAAGGGCCGCGCAGCGGGATAGCAAAGCTATCCCGCGCTCAGCGCGGCTCCGGCCGGCGGGCCGAAGGCCCGACCCACGACGCGGCTTTGCCGCGGCGCAATAGCGGCTCTCTTCCCCGCTTCAGCGACCGCAGCGCATCCATCGCGCGCAGCACGTGTTGAGCGATCCGATCCGGCCATGACCCGCTGTCCCGCCGCCGAACGACGCGACACTTGACCGGCCGGGCGATTGCGGCAGGATTGCCCTACGGATTCGCCGAGGGGGCTTGGCGACCAGGCAGGGGGTTTTCATGTTCTTCATTTCATGGGGCTCACGCGGCGCGCTCGCCGAAGTCGGGCCCGGCGGGCTGCGGCATTGCACCGCGTGCGGCAAGGACAGCTGGTTCACCAAGATGCTCGCGTACCGGGTCCGCCACGTTTATTGGCTGTTCCGCTGGGTCACCGACCGCACGCCCTATATGATCTGCGGAAATTGCGGCGCAGCGCACGGCGCCGAAGAGGGCGATCACAATTCGCCGGAAGCGACCCAGGCAATTCCCAAGTTCGACCGGATGGGTTGGCTGTTCGGCCTGGGCGGTATCGGCGCGCTGATCGCCACCGGCTCGGTCGCCGCCGCCGCCGGCAGCGCGGCCAATCGCAGCGAGATCGCGGCGCCGCAAGTCGGCGACGTGTACGAGGTGGATCTCGCCCGGATCAGCAGCAAGCCCGAGGCACCCGTCATGTACAGCGCGATGCGGGTGGTGAAGGTCAGCGGCGCCGAAGTCGAGGTCGAACTGGCCAAGGGCTATTACAACGATTCGCGCGGCGTCGACCGCGACATGGCCGCCGGACGGACGTCGGACGAAGCCTATTACGCCACGGAGCATCTGGCCGTGCCCAGGAAAGCCCTGGCCAAGATGTACGAGGAAGGCGTGCTGACCGACGTTCGGCGCTGAGCCGGTCACGGGCGATCGAAGGGGGGCGGCGAAGGATCGCCGGCCCTTTTGCTTGCCCGTCAACGAGCGGCGGGCTTTTCTCCAGCCTGTCGCGTCACGACGCCTTCGGCAGCACGATCGTCACTCGCAGCCCCGGCTCCGCATCCTCTATCGCGACCTCGCCGCCGTGCGCCGCCGCTACCGCCGCGACCAGGCTGAGGCCGAGCCCGTTGCCTGGCGTCGTGCGGCTCGCCTCGCCGCGATAGAAGCGGCGCAGGATTGCGTCGCGCTCGGCATCGGGGACGCCTGGGCCATTATCGGCGACCGACAGCCGCACCCAGCGAGCGCCGACGTCGAGCGTGAGCCTGACCGTGGTGCCGACGGGCGTATGGACGCGGGCATTGTCGAGCAGATTGGCGATCGCCTGCGCGATCAGTTCGCGGTCGCCGAGCACGAGGATGCCGGGTTGCAATTGCCAGTCCAGCGTGCGGCCGCTGTCGGTCAGCGCGGGCAGGAAGCCGTCGCCGACATCCTCGACCAGCGCCGACAGGTCGATCCGCGTGAAGCCCTGCTCGAGCCCGCCGCCCTCGACCTCGGCGATGCGCAGGATCGAGCCGAACAATTTGATCAGCTCGTCGCCGAGTTCGATCGCGCGTTGCGCCGCGCCCTCGACCCGGCCGACCTGGTCGAGCTGGCCGCGTAGCCGGAGCAGCGGCGTGCGGAGGTCGTGCGCGACGTCGCTCGACACCTGGCGCAGGCTGTCCATCAGCCCGGCGATGCGATCGAGCATGGCGTTGAGCGCAAGCGCCGCGGAATCGAATTCGTCGCGATCGCGCCCCACCGGCATGCGCCGCCCGAAGTCGCCGGCGACGATCGCGTTGGCGGTCGTCTCGATCGCGCCCAGGCGGCGGCGCAGATACTGGCCGAGCAGCAGCGCCCCGATGATGCCGACCGCCAGCACGACCGCGAAGGCGCCGCCGAACAGCCACAGGATGGTGGCGTCGATCGCCTCGATCGCTTCGGAATCGGCGGCGACCACCAGCCGATCGCCACGCGCCAGGTCGACCGCCTCGGCGCGCGCGACGTCGGGGCCCTCGATCGGGTCGATGAAGGTGATCTCGCTGAACCCCAGCGGCGGCCGCGGCGTGTCGAGCGCGCCGGCGATGCGCTTGCCGGCGCGGTCGAACAAGGCGTAGCCGAAGGCGTCGGTGGCGCGACCGGTCTCGCGCTCGGCGATCTCGCGGATTAGCTCGGCGCCGTCGCCTTCGCCGGCGAGGTCGGCGACTTCCTCAGACAAGGCCTGGTCGCGCTGGTGGCGGAATTCGGCGTCGGCGGCGAAATAGACCGCGACGCCCAGCAACAGGATCGCCGCCGCGAATGCCGCGGCATAGGTAAAGGCGATGCGATACGCCGCGCTCGCACGAAAGCTAACCATCGGCGCGAATGCGATAGCCGGCGCCGCGCACCGTCTCGATCGGGTCCTCGGCAAACCCGTCGCGCAATTTGGAGCGCAGCCGGCTCAAATGGCTTTCGACGATGTTGGTCTGGGGGTCGAAATGGAATCCCCATACCTCCTCCAGGAACGTCGTCCGGGTGACGATGCGCCCGGCGTGGCGCATCAGCACTTCGAGCAGCGAGAATTCGCGCGGCTGCAAATGGATCGGCCGGCCGCCGCGCGACACCTCCCGCCGCAGGATGTCGATGGCGAGTCCGCCGATCGCCAGCCGCGTCACCACGTGGTCGATCGGCGGGCGCCGCATCAGGGCGTTGAGCCGGGCGACGAGTTCCGCCATCGCGAACGGCTTGACCAGATAGTCGTCGGCGCCGGCGTCGAGCCCATCGACGCGGTCGGCGATGCCGCCCTTGGCGGTCAGCACCATCACCGGCGTCCGCACCCCGGCCGCGCGCAATCGTCGCAACACGTCGAGTCCCTCGATCCGGGGGAGCATGCGATCGAGCACGATCACGTCGACCGTCGCGCTCGCGGCGCGATCGAGCGCTTCTTCGCCATTGTCCGCGCGCACGACGCCATGACCGAGCTCGCGCAGCGCATGCTCGATGAATGCGGCGGTCTCGGCATCGTCTTCGGCGAGGAGGATGCGCATCGTCGGTATCGGTCCTTGTCGCCGGGGTGTCGCTACCGGCCCCGACGATCGCATCGGTCGTCGCGCGCTTCCACCCCTATCCCAATGTTCGTTAACATCGCCGGGGCGCGCAGGTAGATTGAAAAATCCCAATGTGTGAGCGACGGCAGTCGTCGTGCCGATCGCCGGCGCACGACGCGAGATGGCGCGACCGGGCAGACCCCGTGGTCAGGCAGCCGCGATCAATCCGGCGGCGGCGAGTTCGCCGCGGGCCGCATCGAACGCGGCGTGGAAATCGGGCTTCGCCATCAACCGCTCTGCGATCAGCAGGCCGAGCGCCTCGCCCGCCGTGACGTCGCTGCGGAAATGCTGTTCGCAGACGATCCGGCTCTCGCCATAGCGCGCGGCACGGGCCAGGATCGGGCCCGCCTTGTCCGGCGCCAAGCGCGCGAGCACACCGGCCATCGAGAAGGCCATCGAGGTATGGCCGCTGGGATAGCTCGACAGCGGCTCGCTCTTCTTGGAACAGCTTGCCAGCGCGGGATCGACGATCCAGGGACGCGGGCGCCTGAACTCGTCCTTGCCGTGATCGACCACCTGCTTCTCGGTCGCGCGGACCATGTCGAACAGGCGCTTGGTCGCGGGCAATTTGTCGAGGTCGAACTTCGGCCCGAGCAGCGCGGCGAAGATCGCCGGGTTCTTGGTCCGACCATCGAATTCGGCCGCCGCGATGTCGGCTGCGCTGCGACGCCGTTCCATCGCGTGGAGCTCGGCGAGCTCGGCCACCGCCTGCGTGCTCCCCGGCGCCGGAGGCGGGGGGAGCACGGCTTGGGGATCGAGGTCGGCGGTCGACAGAAGCGACACGCCGCCGTCGCGCGCGGGCGCCCCCGCCGCGATCGAGCCGACCGTCAACGCGATGGCGAACAGGGGAAGAGGACGCGCGATCATCATCAGAACGAGAAGGTGAGGTCGCCGGTGATCGCTCGTGGCGGCTGGTAATAATATTGGTCGACATTGTGGGGGTCGGCCAGGCCGACATATTTGATGTCGGTGCCGTTCGACGTGATGTTGGTCACGCGTTGCGAGTTGAACAGATTGGAAACCTGGACGCCCAGCCGCAGCTTGCCGATCTCGTAGCTCGCGGCGAGGGTCGCCGAATTGTAGGCCGCGATTCGATAGGGCGCGTAGAGCGGATCGTTCGCACTGGCCGCGTCGTTGGCGTATTGCGGGCCGGTAAATTTGTCGATGACCGAAAAACGGACCGGGCCGCGCTTCACCACCACGCCGCCCGCCGCGGTCATATAGGGCGCGTTGGCGACCTGTAGCCGGGTGACCTTGTCGATCGCGCGATTGCGCGAGGCGTTGGCGAACAGGGCGACGCCATCGGTCAGCGCGTACGTGACCTGTCCTTCGATACCCTGATACAGTGCGCCGCCGGCATTGTAGAAGATCGTGCCGTAAACCGGGTCCTTCTTGCTCTGGAACTTGTTGGCGAAGTCGATCGAATAGACGTCGGCGTCGATCGAGAGCTTCTGGCCATGGTAGACGAAGCCCGCCTGATAATTGGTCGACTTTTCCGGCACCAGGTTGGACCGGGCGGGATTGTCGACATAGATCGCGCTGAGCGGGGGTGCCAGAAAGCCTTTGGCGAACTCGCCGTAGACGGAGAATTGCGGCGTCAGCTGCCAATTCGCCTGCAGGAACGGCAGATTGGCGGAATAGTCGCTGCTGACGTTCTGCGCGTACCGCGTCTTCTGGTTGTAGAGCGCGCGAATCGTGCGGCCATAGTCGACATGCTTGAACCCGGGGGTGATCGACAGCCCGGGCAGCGGGCGCAGCTCGAGTTCGACGAATTCGTTGTCGTTGCGGCCGTTGCTGTTCTGGTCGAACTTCACATAGGCGGGGGTAACGGCGCCGGTGGCCGGGTTGGTCACCTTCTTTTCGATATAATTGAATCCGCCTGTGGTCAGGTCGACGTCGGTCTGCTGGCGATAGGTATTGTTCCACTCGATCAGCACGCCGGCGGTCATCGTCGCGAACGACGCAAGCTGCAGCTTCACCTTCGCGATGTCGCCGAACACGCGATATTTATTGGTCTTCGTATAGCCGGGATTGTCGCCGAACACCTTGGTGCCGGCGGCGTTGGTCGTCGACACGACCGTACCGGGCGGCAACGTGACGTCGTTGGCCGACAAGGTCTCGTTGTCGTAATAATAGGTGTACATCCGATTCTCGAAGACGCTGTTCGGCGCCAGCTGCGCTTCGAGCTTCACGATCTCGAAGTCGGTCACCTTGTTGGTGTGGTTGTAGCCATAATATTGCGGCGTTTTAGGATCCTTGTTCAGGCTGAAATATCTGCCGAACAGCTGCTGCTGATAGAGCGTGGACCCGTCATTGTCGGGCTGGTTGAAGCGGTTGTTGTTGTAGGTGCCGATCAGGGTCAGCGTCACGTCGGGCGACAGTGGAATGACGGCTTTGCCGAAGATATTGTAATTGCGATATTTTTCCAGGCTTAGCGCACCATCGGTGTGGGCATATTGGCCGGTGAAGACGAACTTCGTGCCGCCGAGCGCATCGATCGTGCCGGTGTCGAGCAAGCCGCGCGCGAGATAGGTGTTGAAGCTGCCATAGGCTGCCTTGAGCTGGCCGCCGAAATCGTCGCGCGCGGCCCGGCTGAACAGGTTGATGTTGCCGCCGAAGGTCGCCTGGCCGAGCTGGCTGGCATTGCCGGGGCCGCGATCGACGATCAGCGTCTCGATCGTGTTCGACGGGAAGAAGGTGGTCGAATGATGCGTCGGGTCGTTGGTGTCTCCGAACGGCACGCCGTCATAGGTGATGTTGTATTCGCCGTCCTGGAAGCCGCGGATCTGCGCCTTGGATTCGGACAGGCCGATGCCGTTGTTGCCGCCGGTGTTGGAAACGCTGGGGGTGATCAGCGCGATCTGGTCGAAATCGGCGGTCGCGGGCAGCGAATCCTCGATCAGCGAGCGGCTGACGATCGCCTGGGGCTGGCGCGCTTCGAGCGATGCGGTGACCGGCGCGATCTCATTGGCCTTGGTCGCGGTGACGACGATGTCCGAGCCTTCGGCGATGTCGGTGATCGGCTCGCCCTTGCGCTGGCCGTCGTCGGCCGCCGGCGTGGTCGCGGTAATGGCCGCCGGTGCGTTGGGAGCGGTATCCGAGGCGGCTGGGGCCGCAATGGTATCGGCATGCGCCGCCGTGACAGTCGACGAGAGAGCGAGCGCGACCGCACTCGCCGAGCGCAGCATGGCAGAATTGATCATGAAATGGTTTCCCCGCACCCCAACGGCGCGAGGCTGCCGCTATGAACGGTCGGTGACAGTTCGTTTGCGGATGTGCGTCAAAACGAAGATTGGCAAAAATTAATATGCGTGGGCAGTCGTGCAGTTGAGACGACCGGCCGGCTGGGTGGCGGCGGTGTGCCGAGCGATGTAATTGCAGGAACGCGGACGCTGGAATAGACAAAGGCCCGCGGATCGCTCCGTGGGCCTTCTCTGTCTCTTCGGGCAAGCCGCCGCGGCGAAGCCGCGACGTCGGACGGGCCTTGCCCGCCAGCCGAGGCTTCGGCTGTTTCAGGGATTAACTGCGCTAATCCCTGGCCTCAGCCGTCGTAATCGCCGCCCAGATTCTGGTTGCGCGGCGGCGCGGCGGCGGTGAGGCGCAGCGCCTCCGCCGACTGCGACAGCGAGCCGATCGCGTCGGGCGTGTCGTCGTCGTCGACCTGGACCTTCTGCATGCCGCTGATCACCGCGTCCTGCAGATGGTCGGGATGCACTGTCTCCTCGGCGATCTCGCGCAGCGCGACGACCGGGTTTTTATCGCGATCGCGATCGATCGTGAGTTCGGCGCCGCCCGAGATCTGGCGGGCGCGCTGGGCCGCGAACAACACCAGATCGAAACGGTTGGAAACCTTGTCGACGCAATCCTCGACGGTGACGCGCGCCATGAAACGCTTTCCTTCAGCAAAACACCAAGATGGGAAGCGTGGGCGCTTAGGGCAATGGCGGCCGAAGAGTCAAGAAAATCGCACCGCTTGCCCCGCGCCGCGCACCGCTTCAATAGTGGGTCGATGGCCGGCGAACCCAGCTTCACGATCGAGGGCGACACGCTGCGGCTCATCACCGAGGGGCCCGAGCGGCTGGCCGCGTTGCTCGACCTGATCGCGGGTGCGCGCCAGTCGCTGCGCATCCTCTAGTATATCTATGTCGACGACGACGCCGGCGCCAAGGTGCGTCAGGCGCTGATCGAGGCCGCGCGACGCGGCGTGACGGTCAAATTGATCGTAGACGGGCTGGGCAGCGAGCACGCCGAGAATCATCGTTTCTTCGACCCGCTCAAGGACGCCGGCATCGACGTCTGCCGCTTCGTGCCGCGCTGGGGACGGCGCTACCTGCTCCGCAATCACCAGAAGCTGGCGCTCGCCGACGAGGAGCGGGTGATCATCGGCGGGTTCAACATCCAGGACAGCTATTTCGGCACCGCCGAGGACCAGGCGTGGCGCGACCTCGGCTTTTACATCGAGGGACCGTCGGCCAGCCATCTGACCGGCTATTTCGACGCGCTCGACCGTTGGGCGAAGCGCGAACAGGCGCCGCTCCGGGCATTGCGCGCCTTGCTGTCGAAATGGAGCGAGCCGGAAGGCAAGACGCGCTGGCTGTTCGGCGGCCCGACGCGGCGGCCGTCGCCCTGGGCCAAGTCGGTCCGCAACGATCTTGAACGCGCCGCCCGGGTCGACCTGATCAGCGCCTATTTCGCGCCCAGCCCGGGCATGTTGCGCCGCCTCGACCGCATCGGCCAGCGCGGCCGCGCGCGCGTCGTGCTGGCGTCGAAGAACGATCATGGCGCGGCGATCTGGGCGTCGCGCTTCACTTATGCCGGGCTGTTGCGCAAAGGCGTGGAAATCTACGAATATCTGCCGACCAAGCTCCATACCAAGCTCTTCCTGATCGACGACACGGTCTATATCGGCTCGGCCAATTACGACATCCGCAGCCTGTACCTGAACCTTGAACTGATGCTGCGTGTGGAGGACCGCGCGTTCGCCGATCACGTGCGCGGCTATATCGACGGCGAGATCGCCGAGTCGGAGCGGATCACGCCGGAACTCTATCGCGCGCGCACCGGCCTGTGGACGCGGACCAAGCAGGCGGTGGCGTTCTTCGTGATGACCGTGCTGGACTACAACGTCACGCGGAGCTTGAATTTCGGGCCGGAACGGCGGCTCCGCAAATGATCGGGCGAACTGCCCGCTGCCATTGCGGTGCGCTCGAGGTTGCGTGCCAGGGCGAGCCGCGCAAGGTGTCGTTGTGCCATTGCCGGCAATGCCAGCGCCGCACCGGCAGCGCGTTCAGTGTGGCAGCGTTCTTCATGCGCGAGCAGGTCTCGGTCCGTGGCCCGACCGCGAGTTTCGCGCGTCCCTCCGCCAGCGGCTTCGATGTCGATTTTCACTTCTGCCCGACCTGTGGATCGAACCTGTTATGGTATCCGGCGCGGCTGCCGGCATTGGTCGGGGTCGCGTTTGGCGGTTTTGCCGACCCCGATTTTCCCATGCCCGAACAGGCAGTGTGGGCGGAAGAGGGGCATGATTGGGTGGGATTGCCCGAAGAGGTGGCGCGCCACGCGCGCAACCCCAAACCCAAAGCCTAGACAGCGCGACGCATCGACCCCGGACAGGATGTCGGCTGGCGCGTCAGTCCTTCCATGCGAAGAAATTGTGCGACGGCGGGATGTTCCACCATTCGATCGAATAGTCGATCCGGTCCCAATGCGGCTCGAGGAAATCGCGAACCTTGGGGCGGAATTGATAGACCAGGAACGCGCCGCCGGTCTTGAGCACGCGGTGCGTCGCGGCGGCGATGGCGGGAGCGACGCCCTTGGGCAGCGTCGAGAACGGCAGGCCGGACAGGACGTAATCGGCCTGTTCGAAACCATGGTCGGCGACGATCTTCTCGACATCGGCGGCCGAGCCATGGACCGGGATGAACCGCGAGTCGGTGAACTTGATTCGCAGATAGTCGATGAAGTCGGGGTTGGTATCGATCGCGATATAGGTGCCGTCGGCCGGCAGGCGGTCGAGGATCGACTGGGTGAACGTGCCGACGCCGGGGCCGTATTCGACGAACAATTTGACGTTGGGCCAGTCGGGAACCTTGAGCATCGCGTTGATCTGCGCCTTGGACGAGGCGACGATCGAGCCCACCATCACGGGCCGCTTGAAGAATCCGGTCAGGAACATCGCCCAGGGCGAGGGGAGCTTGCGCGCGCGCGTCTCCGCATTGTCGAGGGCGAGGCGGGGCTGGGCCATGATGTTCCTTGTTGCTGTGCGCCAAATCCAGCGCGACCGAATTTTCCCTGTCGCAAAGCTGTAACGCGCGATCAAGCCTTTAGGTCACTCGGATGGGTTGCGCCAGGCGCCGTGCCGGTCCATCGACGCGACATGACGACGTTCGCACCCGGAACGATCGCGGTGATCTTCGTGTCCGAAGTCACCGGAGACGACGCCGAAGGCTATGCCGCCGCGGCCGCCGAGGCCGACGCGCTGGCCGCCGCGCAGCCGGGCTATCGCGGTATCGACAGCACGCGGGGCGCCGACGGGATCGGCATCACGGTGAGCTATTGGGCCGACGAGGAAGCGGCGGTCGCCTGGCGCCGCCACGCGCGACATGGCGAGATTCGCGAAGCGGGGCGCGGGCGCTGGTATCGCTGGTACTCGCTCCACGTCGCGGCGATCGGCCGCAGCTACGATTGGGAGAAGGAATGACGGCGAAGTTCGATCGCGACTTCGCCTTGTTGTTCACCGTGATGCTGACGATCGCGGCGGGGAACACCGCGCTGCAATCGGTGCTTCCCGCGATCGGCCGCTCGCTCCATGTCCGCGACAACGCGGTCGCCGCGGCCTTTTCGGTTTCGGCCCTGTTGTGGGTGATCGCCGCGCCGTTCTGGGCGAATCGCTCGGACCGGCGCGGGCGGCGGTCGATGATCCTGCTGGGCGTCGGCGGATTCGCGGTGTCGCTGACGTTGTGCGGCGTCTTTCTGGCCGCCGGCATCAACGGCTGGATCGGCGGTACCGCGGCGTTCATGCTCTTCATCCTGGGGCGGCTGATCTACGGCACGTTCGGCGCGGCGGCTCCGCCGGCGGTGCAGGCGATCGTCGCCGGGCGCACGACGCTCGACGAACGGACCAAGGCGCTGACCTTGCTCGGCTCGGCGTTCGGGCTGGGGACCATCCTGGGGCCGGCGATCGCTCCCTATCTGTTGCTCGGCCATGTCGGCAGCGTCGAGATCGGCCTGTCGGGCCCGGCGTTCCTGTTCGCCCTATTCGGCGCGGCCATGTTCGGCGCGGTGCTGCGCATGCTGCCCGACGACCGCACCGAAGCAGCGCTGGACGACCCCGCCGCGCATGGCGCCGCCAATGCCTATCCCTCGATCGGCGGGCAAGCATCGGGGGCGAGCATCACCGCCGCCACCGCGCCGCACACCGAGGAGGTGGGCTTTACCGATCCCCGCGTGCGGGCCTGGATGATCGCCGGGCTGGTGTTCGGCCATGCCCAGGCGATGACGGGCCAGGCCATCGGCTTCCTGGTGATCGACCGGCTGCACCTGCACCCCGCCGACGCGCTGCAGCCGACCGGCATCGTGTTGATGATGGGCGCCGGCGCCGCCTTGCTGGTGCAATGGGGACTGATCCCACTGTTCAACCTGACCCCGCGGACGATGATGCTCGTGGGATTGCTGGTCGCCGCTGCGGGTTGCGCGCTGACCGGGCTGGCGACCTCGCTCTACGGGCTGGCCACGGCCTATGCGCTGGCGAGCGTCGGCTTCGGCTTCACGCGCCCGGCCTTCACCGCGGGATCGTCGCTTGCTGTAGGATCGGCGGCACAGGGGTCGGTCGCGGGCAAGGTCACCTCGGTCAACGGCGCCAGCTTCGTGCTCGGCCCGTCGCTCGGGGTCGGATTGTACGAATTCCGGCACGCCTTGCCCTATCTCACGGCGGGGGCGGCATGCCTGGGGCTGATGGCCTATTGTTGGGTGGCGCTGAAGCCTTCCGCCCGCACTGCCGGTTAGCCGTCATCCCCGCGAAAGCGCGGACCGATCTCCCGACTTCGACCAGTACGGTGACGGATCGAACGCGGGCGGTATCTTCGCGCCTCCGCGCCTCCGCGTGAATCTTTTCAAGCTCGCACAAAGACACAAAGCCACGAAGAGTCGGCAGCCAACGCCGAGCGCGCCACATCTTTGTGGCTTCGTGGCTTTGTGCGAGATTTTTCACGCGGAGGCGCGGAGGCGCGGAGGCGTATCGCTCAGGCGCTACGTGGGGCGCGTCTGGGCGATGGGTCCCCGCTTTCGCGGGGATGACGGGGGGAGGCGGCGCCCGCCCCCCAACCGATCAGTCCGTTCCCTTCGGTCCGTGCGGCCGCAATTGTCCCGGCGCGATGAAGCCGAGCGGTTGCAGTGCCGCCGCGGTCTGCTTGATCGTCGCCGCGAGCTGTTCGTAATCGCGCTCCATTTCCGCCGTCACCGAGGCGCGTGAATCGACCAGGGCGTCCTCGAAATCGGCCATCGTCACCTGCTTGACGTCGATATTCTTGCGGAGCGCGATCAGCCCGGCGCGCCGCGTCAGATCCTCGAGATCGGCACCGGTATAGCGTTCGGTCCGTGCCGCCAGCAGGTCGAGATCGACATCGTCGGCCAGCGGCATCTTCTGCGTCTGGATCGCCAGGATGCGGCGACGGCCTTTCTCGTCGGGAACGCCGACGTAGATCAACTCGTCGAACCGGCCGGGGCGGAGCAGCGCGGGGTCGACCAGATTGGGCCGGTTGGTCGCGCCGATCACCACCACCGATTGCAATTCCTCGAGCCCATCCATCTCCGCCAGGATGGTGTTGACCACGCGCTCGGTCACCTGCGGCTCGCCCAGCCCGCCTCCGCGCGCCGGGACCAGGCTGTCGAGTTCGTCGATGAAGATCACCGTCGGCGCGACCTGGCGTGCGCGGGCGAACAGTTTGGCGATCTGCTGCTCGCTCTCGCCATACCATTTGCTGAGCAGGTCGGACGATTTGGTCGAGATGAAATTGGCCTCGGCCTCGCGCGCGACCGCCTTGGCGAGCAGGGTCTTGCCGGTACCCGGGGGACCATAAAGCATGAAGCCCTTGGCCGGGCGGATGCCGATGCGGCGGAACGCGTCGGGGTCCTTGAGTGGCAGTTCGACGCCTTCCTTGAGGCGCATCTGGGCGTCGTCGAGCCCGCCGACATCCTCCCAGCGGACGCGCGGCGCCTCGACCATGACTTCGCGCATCGCCGAGGGCTGGACGCGCTTGAGCGCGCCCAGAAAATCCTCGCGCGTCACCGCCAGCGTCTCGAGCACCTCCGCCGGGATGGTGCGGTCCTCGAGATTGAGCTTGGGCATGATCCGCCGCACCGCCTCGATCGCCGCCTCGCGCGCGAGCGCGGCGAGGTCGGCGCCGACGAAGCCGTAGGTCGTGCGCGCCAGTTCGTTGAGGTCGACGCGATCGCCCAACGGCATGCCGCGGGTATGGATTCCCAGGATCTCGCGGCGGCCGCGCTCGTCGGGCACGCCGACCACGATCTCGCGGTCGAAGCGGCCGGGGCGGCGCAGCGCCTCGTCGACCGCTTCGGGCCGGTTGGTCGCGGCGATCACCACCAGATTGGTGCGCGCTTCCAGCCCGTCCATCAGCGTCAGCAATTGCGCGACCAGGCGCTTCTCGGCCTCGCCCGAGACGTTGCCGCGCTTCGGCGCGATCGAATCGATCTCGTCGATGAACACGATCGACGGCGCGTTCTTAGTCGCTTCCTCGAAGATCTGGCGCAGCTTGCCTTCGGACTCGCCATAGGCCGAGCCCATGATCTCGGGGCCGTTGATCAGGAAGAATTGCGCATCGCTCTCATTGGCGACCGCCCGCGCCAGCCGCGTCTTGCCGGTGCCGGGCGGGCCATGGAGCAGCACACCCTTGGGCGGCTCGACGCCGAGGCGCTGGAACAATTCGGGATAGCGCAGCGGCAATTCGACCATCTCGCGCAATTGGTCGATCGTGTCGGCCATGCCGCCGATATCGTCATACGTGACATCGGCGCGGCGCGCGTCCTTGGCCTCCTCATATTCGGGGCGCAACTCGATTTCGGTATTCTCGTCGACCAGCACGACCCCCTTGGGCACGGTCGAGATCACCGCCAGCCGGATCTCCTGCAGCGCATAGGCCGGTGCGCGCATATATTGCGCGACGTGCGGGGGGATGCCCTCGGGGTCGATCCGCTGCTGGCCGGCGGTGGCGACGACATCGCCGGCGCACAGCGGCCGGCCGAAGAAGGTGCGCTTGAGCGCGTTGGTCGATCCTTCGAGCCGCAGATTCTGCTGCGCCGGCGCGAACACCACGCGCGTCGCCGGCTTGGCCTCGGCCTTGCGCACGTCGACATAATCGCCCGATCCGACCCCGGCGTTGGCGCGCTGCAAGCCGTCGATGCGGACCAGTTCGAGCCCTTCGTCCTCGGGATAGGGCGCGACCGCGCGCGCGGGCGTGGTGGTCTTGCCGACGATCTCGACGATGTCGCCTTCGCCGATTCCAAGCTGCGCCATCAGCGCCCGCGGGATGTGCGCGAGGCCGCGACCGCTATCCTCGGGTCGCGCGTTGGCGACCTGTAGCTTGCGCTGGGGGGCGTCGTCGCCGTCTGCCATGAAGTCACCTTGTTTCGCGAGCGGAAGAATCGAGAGCGCGTGAGATAGTGCCCCGGTTCCCGATACGCGAGGGGGCAGCTGTCAGGCGGCCCGAATCAGGGACAAAAAAAGGCCGGACCCAAGGGGCCCGGCCGGGAAAGTTTTTAGGAGAGGATGCCTGAAAGGCCCGCTCTATGTGCAGTGCAGCACGTTATTGTGCAAGTGCGAAATGAAACCGGTAACATGCATTTTTCGCAATCGTCTCTGGATTTTGGCGGAGAGAGAATGATACCGCTCCAAGCGTCGCTATGTGACGCAACGCACAACCGACCGTATATTTAGCAGAGAGGAACATCATGCGGCGCCTGCCCCCGCTGACCGCGATCGAGGCCTTTGTCCAGGTCGCCCGGACCGGGTCGGTCAAGGCTGCCGCGCAGGAACTGGCGCTGTCCGCCCCCGCGCTCAGCCGGCGAATCCAGGCGCTCGAACGCTTCATCGGCAAGCCGCTGTTCGAACGCCGGCATCAGGCGGTGGCGCTCAACAGCGACGGCGAGCGGCTGCTCCAGCAGATCGCGCCGGTGCTCGACCGGCTGACCGACGCGGTCGAATTCATGACCAGCGGCGTGGAAGTGCTGCGGCTACGGCTCGGCGTGTTGCCGCTGTTCGCGTCGCAGCGCATCTTCCCGCATCTCGCCGAGCTGCGTGCGAAACACCCGCAGATCCATCTCGATATCGATACCGCCGGGCACAATATGGCGCGGGTCGGCGACGGGCTCGACGCCGCGATCACGATCGCGCGCGATCCCGACCCCAGCCTTTATTCGAAGCGGCTCGACCGCAACAAAGTCTACGTGATCGGCGCGCGGACATTGATCGAGGGACCCAACCCGATCACCCGGCCCGAGCAGGTCGCCGGGCTGACCGCGCTGATCCATCGCGACATGCCCGACACGTTCAATGCCTGGCGCCACGCCGCCGGGCTCGACGAACTCGAACCGCTGGCGATCGACCATTTCGATTCGGGCGCACTGATGCTCGAGGCGGCGGCGCAGGGCCTCGGCATCGCTTTCATGCACGAAAGTCATTTCGACGAGGCGCACGACCCGCGGCTGGTCAAATTGTTCGATATCGAGGTGGCGAGCCCGTACAGTTACTGGTTCGTCTGCCGGCCGCGCGCGATGCAGCAGCGCCAGGTCAAATGGTTCCACGACTGGCTGGTCGAGGTGCTGGGAGCCTGACTGCCCGAGCTCGAGCGCACCGTCGCGGAATTAGGGGGAGCTTTGATCTCGCTGCTCTCCTCCCTGGAAGGGGGGCAAAGGGTGGGTGAGCACCGGCGAGGCTCGATACCTCGCCGGTGCTATTTTGCCGATACATTATAGCGTCTTTTTGGGCGCGCGGATGCGCGCACCCACCCCTGGCCCTCCCCGCAAGCAGGAAGGGGAGTTCTGGGATTACTCCGCGCGCGCCTTCAAAATCTTGCCCGGGTTCGCGGGCGGCTCGCCCTTGGGCAGCGCGTCGATATGGTCCATGCCCTCGGTGACTTCGCCCCACACGGTGTACTGGCCGTCGAGGAAGCGGGCGTCGTCGAAGCAGATGAAGAACTGGCTGTTGGCCGAATTGGGGTCCATCGTGCGCGCCATCGAGGCGGTGCCGCGGACGTGCGGCTCGCGCGAGAATTCGGCCGGAAGGTTGGGCTTGTCCGAGCCGTGCATGCCGGTCCCGGTGGGGTCGCCGCCCTGCGCCATGAAGCCGGGGATGACGCGGTGGAACACGACGCCGTCGTAGAAACCCTCATTGGCCAGCTCGGCGATACGATCGACATGCTGCGGCGCGAGGTCGGGGCGCAGCTTGATGACGACGTCGCCGCTGTCGAGGGTGAGCGTCAGCGTCTCGGGGGAATCGGCCATGATAATTGCTCCGTGAATCGGGGGATTTGCCGCTGCCCTAAACTGCTCCTTGGGTGCTGGCAAACCGGGACGAAAGGGGGTACGGGCCAGGATATGGATATGCCGGTGCCCGAAAAAAGGTCAGACGATGAGCGAGACCGATCTGGCGCCGTTGGAAGGCGCTACCGAGCTCGATAACGTCGCGGATCAGCTGGACGAGGACGACCGGCTGAAGCCCGAATTCGTGCGCGCGGTGCTCGACGCGGTCGAGGACGGCGACAGCGAACGCGCGCGGTCGCTGGTCGAGCCGCTCCATCCCGCCGACATCGCCGATTTGTTCGAGCTGACCCCGCACGAAGACCGCGGGCCGCTCGCCAAGGCGCTGACCGACCTGCTCGATGCCGACGTGTTCGCCGAGATGAACGACTGGGTCCGCGAGGACCTGATCGACAGTCTCGAGCCGCAGGAAGTCGCCGATATCGCGTCGGAACTCGATACCGACGACGCCGTCGCGATCATCGAGGACATGGATGTCGAGGATCAGCGCGAAGTCTTGCGCGCGCTCGACCCCGACGATCGCGCCGCGATCGAGGAAGCGCTCTCCTTCCCGGAGGAATCGGCCGGCCGTTTGATGCAGCGCGAGCTGATCGCGGTGCCCGAGCATTGGACCGTCGGCGACGCGATCGATTACCTGCGCGGCCATGAGGAACTGACCACCGATTTCTGGGAAATCTTCGTGGTCGATCCCGGGCACAAGCCGATCGGTACTTGCGCCTTGTCGTGGATTCTGCGCGCGCCGCGCAAGGTCGCGATCTCGGATGTCATGCAGCGCGAACAGACATTGATCCCGGTCGATATGGACCAGGAAGAGGTCGCGCTGCGCTTCCAGAAATACGCGCTGATCTCGGCCGCGGTGGTCGACGCGGCCGGGCGGCTGGTCGGCATGATCACCGTCGACGACATCGTCCACATCATCCAGCAGGAAGCCGGCGAGGACGTGCTCAAGCTGTCGGGCGCGGGTGACGGCGACATCAACGAGCCGCTGCCCTCGACCATTCGCACGCGGATGTGGTGGCTGCTGATCAATCTCGGCACGGCGATCATGGCCTCGGCGGTGGTCGCGGCGTTCCAGGATACCATCTCGCGCGTGGTGACGCTGGCGGTGTTGATGCCGATCGTCGCGGGGATGGGCGGCAACGCCGCGACCCAGACGATGGCGGTGACGGTCCGCGCGCTCGCCACCAACCAGCTGACCAGTTCGAACACCATGCGCATGATCGTGCGCGAATGGTGGATCGCCAGCGCCAACGGGCTTGGCCTCGGCGCGATGATGGCGATCGGCTGCCAGCTGATCTATCACGACTGGATGCTCAGCTTCGTGCTGTTCGCGGCGATGCTGATCAACAGCCTCAATGCCGGCCTGTCGGGCGTGTTGATCCCGATCGGGCTGGAAAAGGCGAAGATCGACCCTGCGGTGACCTCGACCGTGTTCGTGACGACGATGACAGATTGCATGGGATTCTTCTCGTTCCTCGGCCTCGCGACCTTGTTCGGCCTGCACTGAGCTTGTCCGGCGGCCAAGCCGGGCCATATGGAAAACCATGCCGCTCCATCTGACCAAGGTAGCGTTCGGCGTGCCGAGCCTGGAGGCGTTCGTCGCGCGCTGGGCCGCGCGCGAGAACGACCCGCCCTATGAACTCGGCACGCGCTATCTGCCCAAGCGCTGGGAAGAGATCGCCGGCCAGGGTTCGTTGTTTTGGATCCTCAAGCACCAGCTCGTCGCGCGCTCGCCGATCGTCGGCTTCGGCGACTTGCCGGGCGGACGCACCGCGATCCGCCTAGACCCCCGCCTCGTGCTGATCGAGGCGCGACCCAAGCGTGCGCATCAGGGCTGGCGCTATCTCGAAGGCGGCGACGCGCCGCGCGACTTGGGCGCGGGCGGGGAGGGTGTCACCGAATTGCCGCCCGACATGATCGGCAAGCTCGCGGAATTGGGGCTGCTCTGATCGGCGTCGCGGGAGGCGGATCCGTGCGATCCGTGGCAAGGTTGACATTGCGTATGCCGCGATCGCGTGCGAGCCTTGGAAATGATTGAAGAGCCGACCGAAGAAGATCGGGCTTGGTGCCGCGCGCAACGCGAAAACGTACTCGGCTATCTGTCGAACGAGGGATTTCGCGAGCCGACGGTCGGCGAACGGCCGGCATGGCATGTCGCGCCGATCATCTCGATTTGGGCGATCGAGAGCATGGAACGTCCCGGTTGGGTTGGCTGGTGGGCCGTTTCGGGCGACTTTCCGACCGACTATACGCCCTGTCGAGAAGAGCGCCATCCGCGCCAGGCGCTTCGGGATATCGGCCTGCGTTGGCGAGATGGGGCCGCCAAATGGGCCGAAGGGAAATCGGACGAACGATGGCAGCTGGGCGATCCCAGTCAGGAAAAGGAACTGGCGCCGTTGCTCGCGGCGCGGGCAGAATTGTTCCTCAAAATCGCCGCGGACGACGCCTATTGGGAGGAATGACCGGCAATCGGCCGCTTGTCGTCGAGGGCGCGCGGCCGCAGCCATAGGACATGCTCTGGCCCGATCAGGGTTGCCCGCCCCCACCGCATTGCACCGGGCCGGTCGCTTGCCCGCGGATCGTGCATCTCGGATTGCCGCCGATCGCGACCAGCCCCAATCCCCGGTTGGTGATATCGGCGGTGTAGCGCGCGCTTGCCCGCGTCTCGCCCGCGCCTTCCATCATGACCAGCACGTCGCCCGCGTCGAGCGGGGCCGCCGCGATCGAGCCGCCGCCATTGGTCGACAAGCGCGCTCGGGCGGTGCGCCCGGCGAGCGCGACATTGCCGTTGCCGATCACCGTGACGACGACATCATCGGCATCGATGCCGCCCACCTCGACCGCGCCCGCGCCGGTGACCTGGATGTCGAGCCGCGTCGTTCGAACCTTGCCCGCAAGCGTCAAGCGGCCGCCGCCCACGACATTCGCGCCCCTCACCGTCGGGGTGCGCAGCGTGACCGCCGGCGGAGCACCGCTGGCCGGGCCGCGCTCGCCCCAGCCCTGGCTGCCCTTGCGTACGATCAATGTGGCACCTTGGACCGAGACGTCGAGATCGTCGAGCATGCGATCGTCGCCGGTGGCGCTCGCCGCCGCGCCGCCCGGGCCGCCGACTTCCACCCTGACCTCGAACGGTCCGTCGACGCGGACGCGGTCGAAATTGGTGACGACATAGCTGCGGTCGGCGGCATGGGCCGGTGCGGCGAGCGCGATCAGCGCGAGGACGAGGGAGCGGCGGAGCATGGAAGCGAACATCGCACCGCCCCGCCGCATTGTTCAAGCAAGATCAGCTGCAGCTGACGTCGCCCGACCCCATCTTGGAGGTGGTGCATTTGGCGCCGCCGGTCAGCGTCACGTCGCCCGAGCCCATCACATTGACATTGGCCGGGCCGTTGACCGCGGCACTGACGCCGCCCGATCCCATCACGTTGACGCTGGCCTGGCCGAGCGACAGCTTGGGCGCCTCGATATCGCCCGAACCGGTGACCGAGAACGACCCGGTCCTGGCGGTGCCGGTGGTGCTGAGATTGCCCGAGCCGGTGACCGACAGCGCCACCGTCTGCACGCCCATCGATCCGACGTTGAGATTGCCCGAGCCGGTCAGGTCGGCCTGGAACTTGTCGCCGTCGATATGGTCGACGGTCATGTCGCCCGATCCGGTCGCGCTGGCGGCGGTCATGCGCGGCATGGTGATATAGACCTTGGCGCCACGATCGCCATTGCCGCCCCAGCTGAAGCCATGCTTCTTGCGGCGGACCATCAGCGTATCGCCTTCCTTGACGATCTCCAGCTTGTCGAGGATCTTGGGATCGCCCTCGGCGCGAACCGAGAAGCCCGATCCGACGCGGACGTCGACATCGTCGGGACCGGCAGCATCGACGCCGGTGAAGCCGTCGACCGCGAAGCTGCGGTTGCCGCCGGTGCCGCTGGGCGGCGTGCCTTCCGATCGGGCCGTGCCCGAACAGGCGGCGAGCGGAAGCAGCGCGAGCAGCAGGAAACGATTCATCTGATCCTCCATCGTGTGTTGTTTACGTAACACACCCATGATGGGAGCGCAACGAAAAAGGGCGGCCCCGAAGGACCGCCCTTTTACGTCAACGACTTGGCCGGAGATTAAGCCGGAACCTTGTCCTTGTTGTGGATCGCTGCGGCCTTGCGCAGGATGTCGAGGATCTTTTCGAGCGCGCCCTTCTCATCGGTCTCTTCCATCGCCGCGAGTTCGCGGGCGAGGCGCGACGCGGCGGCCTCGAAGATCTGGCGCTCGGAATAGCTCTGCTCGGGCTGGTCGTCGGCACGGAACAGGTCGCGGACCACTTCGGCGATCGACACGAGGTCGCCCGAATTGATCTTCGCTTCATATTCCTGCGCGCGGCGCGACCACATGGTGCGCTTGACCTTGGGCTTGCCCTTGAGCGTATCGAGCGCTTCGCGGAGCGTCTTGTCCGAGGACAGCTTGCGCATGCCGACGCTCTCGGCCTTGTTGGTCGGCACGCGGAGCGTCATGCGCTCCTTTTCGAACCGGAGCACGTAAAGCTCCAGCGTCATGCCGGCGATTTCCTGCTTCAGAAGTTCAACGACACGGCCGACGCCGTGCTTGGGGTAAACAACGTAATCACCGACGTCGAAGGACAGCGCCTTGGCAGCCATGTAACTTCAACCTTTCACTTGGAATATCGCCCGAATAAACGCACGACGCCCGGACATGGCGCCGGCAGGGGCTAGTTTGGATGCGTGTGTCTCCACACGAGAGACTCGGAAAGGGGCTCTCGTCCTGACCTATTTAACACACTCGTAATAAAATTACCACCCCGGCGTCGTTTCCATACGATGGCCCGACCGAGCGCGGGCCCTAAAATGGGTACGGCCCCGTCCCATTGCTGGGCGGGGCCGTATCCGTACCGATCAAATCGGCGTGTTCGACTTCAGTCGCCGGTGCCGGGCTCGGGCGAGAAATACTTGTCGTACTTGCCTTCTTCGCCCTTGTGCTCGTCGGCGTCGGCTGGCGTCTGGTCGTTCTTGCGCGTGACATTGGGCCATTGCGCGCTGAAGTTGTTGTTGAGCTCGAGCCACTTTTCGAGGCCGCTCTCGGTGTCGGGCAGGATGGCCTCGGCCGGGCATTCGGGCTCGCACACGCCGCAATCGATGCACTCGTTGGGATTGATGACGAGCATGTTCTCGCCTTCGTAGAAACAATCGACCGGACACACCTCGACGCAGTCCATATACTTGCAGCGGATGCAGGCGTCGGTCACGACGTAGGTCATTTCTGGCTCCCCAGGGGTACGATTTCGGCCGTGCTATGCTCGTGTTCCGTGCGCGTCAATCAATCTGGGCTTGATGCGAGACGTTCTTAAGTTTCAGCTCCATCTCCGGCCAGCAGGTCCTGATAGCAGTCCTGCGCTTCGCGCGGCGGGCCGCGGCGGATCGGCAGCGTTTCGATCCGGATGGTGCGGATATCGCCGCGATGGGTGACGAAGGTCAGGATATTGCCGACCCGCACCGGTGCCGCCGCGCGATCGATCGGGCGGCCGTCGATCCGCATATGCCCTTGTTCGGCGAGCGCCTGCGCGAACGGGCGCGTCTTCACGATCCGCGCGAACCACAGGAAGCGATCGAGCCGCATGGTCGCGCCGGCCGCATCCTCAGCCATCGAGCATTCCGGCGAGCGCGGCGAAGGCATTGTTGCTGGGCGGCGCCTTGGGTTTGGCGTTGGGAGTCAGGCCCTGCCACATCCAGCGCGGCTTGCCCTCGGCGTCGGGCTTCGCCGCGCGGAACCCGAGCTGCGCCATCAAGCGCGCCAGCGTCTCCGGCTGTAGCCCCATCGAGGTGGCGAGCGCGGGGTCGGGGGCGAACGGGGCGCGGCCCTGGCGCGTATCGTGCGCGGCACGCGCGATCCGCTCGACCAGGTCGACGCGCACCGCCTGCTGGCCCAGCGGGCGGAAGCCATGCGGCAGATCGGCGCCGGGCGCGTTGCGCGGCAGGACGGTCGCGCCTTCGCGCGGACCGTCGCCGAGCCGCATCAGCATCCGCCGCCAGCGCGCGGCGGCGGGCTTGAGCAAGGCCGGCGCGAACAGGTCGAGCGTGCCGATCGTCACGCCCATCTTGTGTAGCTTCTTGCGCGCGGACGGATCGAGCGCTTCGATCTGTGCGCCGATCGCGCGGCGTGGCAGCAGCCCGCCTGCATCGAGCAGGGCGCCGGCCACCGCGCGCAGTGGGGCGCCGGCGGCGGCGTCGCGCAGGCAGGTATCGAGCGCGCCGAAAAGCGGCAGGTGGCGCGCGAGTTGGTCGGCGATCCAGCGATCGAGGCGGGCTTGCACCGCCTTGCGGATTGCCGGGGCCAGGGCTTCGATGGCGCGATCGAGTATCAAGCGTGGTTGCGCGAGATTCGTGCCTGGAGTCAGATCGGCGACATGCGCGCCGCGCCAGAAGATCTCTGTCTTTAAGCTTCCCCGGCGAACGGCGGGGCCCACTCCCCGCGCACTTTGCGATGGCGCATCCCCCACGCCAATCCCTTCAGTGGCACCGGGCCC
>NZ_JBQCCN010000123.1:0-6775 GCF_051962185.1 Sphingomonas sp. | reverse complement strand
CATCCAGAAGCTGCTGGTGTCGAAGGCGATGGATATCTTCTACGACGTCCGCGACGTGCCCGGCCTCAAGAAGAAGCCCTCGACCAGCGAATTGCTCGACTGGCTCAAGCTGCTGCTCCACGAGGACATGCCGCTCGACGTCCTCCAGAACCGCGATCCGACCAAGGCGATCCCGCCGCTCCATGGCGCGCTTTTGAAAAACGAGCAGGACGTGATGCTGTTCGAGCGGCTGGCGTTCATGGCCAAGCGCCAGCAGGGCGGCCCGCGCTGAGCAGGCGCAGCACATTTTGGGTCTGACATGCAGATTCAAACCATCGATAAGCGACGACAGCTAACCATGCAGCTGTCGGAAATTTTTTTAGGCCCCACCACATCTTTCGAAGTTTGGGGCGCCTATTTCCAGGATAAAAAATTCGACGACGAACCGGAGCTAAGAAATAAGCTGTTCGTGGTTTGGTTCGGCTGCTTGATTGATACAGTGGAAGCTGGACAGCGATTTCTTCCACAAATCATATCTGAGGCAAACCAGCATAACTTCTCTGCCATCGCATTCAATGCCAAAGAACTTATCAAGTTCTCTGTTATAACTGCGCGATTTATGAAAAAGTTTTCTCGTGAGGATCAGATATTCCTTGCCAATCTTCGCAATCAATATGTCCACGGATATTACTCCAACAGACACAGAGATTCGGTGTCGATAAAATGGTGCGATGGAGATAAGGTAGTTACTGAAAAAATCCAGCTCACTCCATTTCACAATCTAATTACATCTTTTTACGGTCCACTGGGAACAATACCTTTGGATGATATCCTTGGCCCATTCCGGGAGAGAGCGATGTCTGAATCAGATCCTTATTGGACGGCGATTCAAATTTTCCTGCAAAATAAACATCAATTTGTTCAGGATATCCGCACGGAACGGCTATTCGAAATCCTGATTTAATCTGGCTCTGCTCTATATTCACATTCGTAAACCGGCATGAATGAAGCCAATTCACAGAAAGGCGCTACCCGCTTCGCCCGCGTCCGCGCCCGGCTCGAGGCGGCGCAGCCGACCAGCGGGTGGAAGTCGTGGGCCTACGAATTCCTGCTGTTCGGGTTCAAGCAGGGCTGGGCCTGCCTGTTCGGCGCGTTGATGCTGGCGTTGCTGCTCGGGACGCATTTCCTCTATCCCGACCATGCCTGGCTCGCGCGCAACGACTTCCTGACCATCGCCGCGGTCGCGATCCAGATCGGCATGCTCGCCTTCAGGCTGGAGAATGTGGAGGAAGCGAAAGTCATCCTGGCCTTTCACGTCACCGGCACGATCATGGAGCAGTTCAAGACCCGCGCGGGTTCATGGAATTACGACACGGGCGGTGTGCTCCATATCGGGTTGGTGCCACTCTATTCTGGCTTCATGTACGCGGCGGTCGGTAGCTACATCGCGCGCATCTGGCGGATCTTCGGCATCCACATGACGCATTGGCCGCCGCGCTGGCAGCTGATCGCACTGGCCGCGGCGATCTACGTCAATTTCTTCGCGCACCATTGGCTGCCCGACATCCGCTGGCTGCTGTTCGCGGTGATCGTATTGATGTTCCGGCGCTCGCGTTTCTATTTCACGCCGTTCCGCCGCGAGCGCTGGATGCCGATCCTGCTCGGCTTCTTCCTGGTCGCGTTGTTCATCTGGTTCGCCGAGAATATCGGGACCTTCGCGCATGCCTGGTCCTATCCCAACCAGCGTCACGGCTGGGCGATGGTCAGCCCGGCCAAGCTCGGCTCCTGGTACCTGCTGATGATCATCTCGGTGGTGATGGTGTCGCTGATCCACGGCGAGGACGGCAAAACGAATTTACGGTCACCGCCGGGTTAACCCCGTCCGCCAACCATCCGGTCAGCGCGCTCCTCTTATTGGGGTCGCGCATGAGGAGATATCCCCCCCATCTCCGCGTGCTGGCGGCCGCTTTTGCCCTTGTGGCGATGGCGGCCGCCCCAGCGCGCGCCGGATCGCTGCTCGACTATGTCGGGCAGTGCGTGCCGTTTGCACGAGCGGCGTCCGGCATCCAGATCTATGGCGATGCCTGGACCTGGTGGGATCAAGCCGAGGGCCGGTATCGCCGCGGTCAGACCCCGCGCGCTGGAGCGGTCGCTGTCTTCCGCAAGACCGCACGCCTGCCGCTCGGCCATGTCGCGGTGATCAGCCGCGTGGTCGACAGCCGGGTGGTGATGGTCACGCACGCCAATTGGTCGCGCCTGAACGGCGAACGCGGCCATGCCGAGCAGGACGTGACGCTGACCGACGTCAGCCCCGACAACGACTGGAGCGAAGTCCGCGTCTGGTATCGTGATGCCGACGGGCTCGGCTCGACGACCTTCCCGATCTACGGCTTCATCTATCCGGTCGAGACCGACGGCCAAAAGGCGAAAGCGGCGCGCGAATTGACCAGCAAGGATCCCGACTATGTCGGCGCGCTGATCGACGCCTATTCGCGCTGATCGATCGGCGTCCGAACTTCCCCGCCCTTGCGCTGATCGGGCCCCGCCCCTAGCCTTCCTTGATGTTCTTCAACTTCCTCGACGAGCTCCGTGCCGCCGGCATTCCGGCGAGCATGAAGGAACACCTTCTTCTGCTCGAGGCGCTCGACAAGGAAGTGATCGGACGCACGCCGGAGGAATTCTATTTCCTGTCGCGCGCCGTCTACGTGAAGGACGAAGGGCTGCTCGACCGCTTCGACCAGGTCTTCGCCAAGGTCTTCAAGGGCATCGCCACGAGCTATGGCACCCAGCCAGCCGACATCCCAGCCGACTGGCTGAAGGCGATCGCCGAGAAGTATCTCAGCCCGGAGGAAATGGAGCAGATCAAGTCGCTCGGTTCCTGGGACGAGATTATAGAGACGCTCAAGAAGCGTCTGGAAGAACAGGAAAAACGCCACCAGGGCAGCAACAAGTGGATCGGCACCGGCGGCACCAGCCCGTACGGCAATTCGGGCTACAATCCCGAAGGTGTGCGGATCGGCGGCGAGTCCAAGCACGGCCGCGCGCTCAAGGTATGGGACCAGCGCGAATTCAAGAATCTCGACAGCACGCGCGAGCTGGGCACGCGCAACATCAAGGTCGCGCTTCGCCGCCTGCGCCGCTTCGCGCGCGAGGGATCGGCCGATGAGCTCGACCTCGACGCGACGATCGAAGGCACCGCGCGCCAGGGCTGGCTCGACATCCATATGCGGCCCGAGCGGCACAATGCGGTCAAATTGCTGCTGTTCCTCGACGTCGGCGGCTCGATGGACCCCTGGGTCAAGCTCTGCGAGGAATTGTTCTCGGCGGCGACGTCCGAGTTCAAGAACATGGAATTCTTCTACTTCCACAATTGCCCCTATGAAGGCGTGTGGAAGGACAATCGCCGCCGCTTCACCGAGCGCACGCCGACCTGGGACGTGCTCCACAAATACGGCCATGACTACAAGCTGGTGATCGTCGGCGACGGATCGATGAGCCCATACGAGATCACCCATCCGGGCGGCTCGGTCGAGCATTTCAACGAGGAATCGGGCGCGGTGTGGATGCATCGGCTGACCACCACCTACCCCGCCGCGGTCTGGCTCAACCCGATCAAGGAAGAGCAATGGGGTTATTCGCAGTCGATCAAGATCGTCCGCGAGCTGATGAACGACCGGATGTATCCGCTGACGCTGGCGGGGCTGGATGACGCTATGCGCGAACTGACGCGGAAACGGTGAAAGGAGCGACGATTCCCGTCTTCGTCGGCCTGCTCCTGGCAGGATGCGGTCATTCCGGTACGCCGGCGGCGGCTTACAGCCATGCCGGCGATCGTTGGAAAGCGGTCACGTTCGGCCTGTTCGGGAACCCCTGCACGCGACCGTCCAAGGACCTGCCGAATGCCGAGGAATCCGTTCCGTCACGCGATTGCTACCGCTTCGACCCGCCAGCGCGGATGAGCGGTATTTGGATAAACGGCTTCGAAAGCTCCGATTTCCTGCCCGACGGCTCCACCTTGTCCGACTCGCGGACATATCCTTCCGGAATATCGCTGGAGGAGGACAAGTGGGGCGGCACCTTGCTCAAGCGTCGCGAGGACAATTTCGGCAAGGCCTATGCCATTACCTTCATCGGTAGCATGTCGAGCTATTCGGGGCATTTTGGCCATTTGGGCGGCTCCGCCCGGCTCGTGCTGGTCGACCGCCTCATCTCGATCAGGGAAGTGCCGAAGCCCAAGTTCGGCGAGATTATAAGAACCGCCGCACCGACCAACGCGTCAAAATGAGAGCGGCAGAGGGGAAGCGGATTAGCACGCCTCTAGTTGCGTGAGTTTTTCCTGAAACTTCTCGGCCAGTTCGAGCCGGCGCGCGCGTGCTTCGGCGGTCACCGCGTTCTTCGCGGCGATCCTCTCCTGCGCGACGCGGCGCGCGTAATAACGAATATCCGATTCCATGATGCGATCCCGATCCCCGCGATTCGGTTATCCACAGACCATGTCACGCTGATGACGCTATGCACCTGTTTTGGGACCAACAGGCGGCGACTCGCGATAGAATGCGGTTTTCGCGTCGTTTTCGGTCTATTTTCCCTTGGAGATGCGGCGCGCGATGTCATTTTTCTCGTTGACCGCCGCCGCGGTGCCGTTGCCGCGATATAGCGCACGGAGATAGGCGGCATCGGCAGCGGTAAGCTCGCGCGCCCGCGACGGCGACGCCGGATCGAGCACGGTCAGGATGGTCGAGAGCGCCGCGCCGTCGTCAGCGGGCGGCCGCGTCCGGGCCAGTCCGCGCATCGCCGCGTAATCGGCGATCTGTCGCAAGGTCAGCCCGATCGTCGGCGCCTTGTCGATCATGACGAACGACGCCTCCATGTCCTGGCGCGTCGGTTGGCGCAGGATCGAGGCGGTCATCACGCGCAGCACGGGCTTCCCCGCCAGCGCGTCGCTGCTGGCCGATTCGGGCGAATTGCGCATCCGCTGGCCATCCTCGTTGCGCAGCGACGTCACGCTCCAGGCGCGCGCCGGGCCCGGTGCGGTCAGCGCGTTGATGTCGCCGGGCGACAGGCCCGCGAGCCAGCCGGGATAATGGACGCGGATGTCCTTCATCAGCGCGGCACCGTCCTCGGCGATCACCACGATGAGGTTGGCGTCGCAACGAACCTTCTTCGCCACTTCTATCCCGGCGGCGGCGGCATCCTCGGCGATCCTCTTCTCGATGATCGTCGAATAAGGTCGGGGAATCCCGATCACCACCGGGCAGACCGGCTGATGAAAGCGCGCCAATTGCGTCTCGCTGCGTATCGCGATCGAGGCGACATAGGTTTCGGCCGCCTTGCGGTCGGCTTCCTTGTTGCCGGTGACGACGATGTCGTCGGCGTTGGGAACGCTTTGGGCGCACGCCGGCACCGCCGTCGCAAGCGCGATCAGGGCGATGAGAAACGCGCGGACGATCATCCCGGCTCAATACAGCAAATGCGGACGACGCGCTTCGATCCAGGCGGCTTCGTCGGGCACAGCGACCGTGTCGAGGTCTCCGGGCAGCGACGCCGCATCGTCGACCCATTCGCGCAGGCCCGGGCCGCCGTTGATCACGTCGATCGCCAGTTTGTCGAAGACATATTCGTAGGGGAAATCGCGCCACAGGTCGTATTCGCCGTAGAGTGAGCGGATCGCCTTGAAGGCCAGCGCCTGCAATCGCCACGGCCGGAATGCCTGGTGATCGTAGCCCGCACCCTCGGCATGGATGAACACCCCGCTGCACAATTGCCCGACATGCTTGTGAAAGGTCGGCTGGAACCAGATATCGCGCAACGTACAGCCGTCGAGCCACTGCGGCGCGACCCGGCGCATCTCGGCGATCACCGCGCGCGCGTCGATATCGGGCGCGCCGAACAATTCGAGCGGGCGCGTCGTCCCCCGCCCCTCGCTTAGATTGGTCCCTTCGAGCATCACGGTGCCGGCATAAGCGCGGGCCATGTTGACGTTGGCGGCATTGGGACTGGGATTGATCCACGGGCATTCGGGCGGCCAGCCGAAGCCCGGCGCGGCGTCGGGTTGCCAGTCGTGCATCTCGATCACGCGATACTCGACGTCGAGCTTGAAGTGATCGATGAACCATCGGCCCATCTCGCCCAGGGTCAGGCCATGGCGCATCGGCATCGGCCCAGCGCCGACGAAGCTTTCCCAACCGGGCAGCAGCGTCAGCCCTTCCGCCGGGCGGCCGGCGGGATTGGGGCGATCGAGCACCCAGACCGCCTTGCCGTGCGCCGCCGCCGCCTCGAGCACGTAGAGAAGCGTGGTGACGAAAGTGTAGATGCGGCAGCCGACGTCCTGCAGGTCGATCAGGATGGTGTCGAAGGTGCCCATCGACTGCCCGGTCGGCCGCCGTACTTCGCCGTACAGGCTGAACACCGGCATGCCGTAGGTCGGATCGGTATAATCTGGCGACTCCATCATATTGTCCTGGAGGTCGCCGCGAACGCCATGCTGCGGCCCGAACACCGCCGAGACGTTGAGCCCCGCCGCGACCAGGGCGTCGAGCGAATGCGTCAGGCCCGCCGTCACCGAGGCGGGATGCGCGAGCAGCGCGACGCGCCTGCCCTCGAGCGGTTTCCTGAGCTCTGGTTCGGCGAGCAGCCGGTCGATACCGAATTTCATGCGCGTTCAGGTGCCGGGAGCGACGCGACAAAGCAATCCGCGTTGTGGAAATCGGGCGCCTCGCCGTGATGATCGAGCGCCCAGAAACTCTTCGATCCGTCGATCGCTTCGACCACGACGGTCAACCCGAGCCGCCAGTCG
>NZ_JBQCCN010000122.1:0-7750 GCF_051962185.1 Sphingomonas sp. | reverse complement strand
CTATCTGGTCTCGCGCCGCGACGTCGATGCCAAGAGGATCGGTGCGTTCGGCTGCTCGGGCGGCGGCACTGCGACGGCCTATATCGCGGCGATGGACGATCGCGTGCAGGCGGCCGCCTCGGCCTGCTACGTCAACGATTTCAAACATCTACTGGCGGGCCCTGGTCCGCAAGACGGCGAGCAGAGCATTCCCGGCTTCATCGCTGCCGGCCTAGATCTGCCCGACTGGGTCGAACTCGCTGCGCCCAAGCCCTACGCCGTGATCTCGACCACCGAGGATATGTTCCCGTTCGACGGCGCCAGGGCCGCGGTCGCCGAGGCACGAAAGTTCTGGGGCGCCTATGGCAAGGCCGACCGGGTGGAATGGTATACCGGCCCCGGCCCGCACGGCGCGATCGCACCGATGGGCGACAAGATCATCGACTTCTTCCGCCGCAATCTGCGCGCGACCGGACCGGTCGTGCCGTTCGAGCGGCTGCAGCCGCCGCGGCCCGAGGACGTGCTGGTGACGCCGACCGGGCAGATCGCGACCTCCGGCGGCGGGACGACGCTGGCCGACATCAACCGCGCGCGGGCGAAAGCGATCGTCACGCCGGCATCGCCGCCGGCGATGGTGCGCGAGAAGATCCGGGCGTTGACCGGTGCGGTCGCGGTGCCGGGAGCGGCGCCGGATGTCGACATGGGCGATGGCGGCCGCGTGACGCTGCAACTCGCCGATGGGCCGATCGAAGTACGGATCAAGCGGCCCTCGGCGCCATCGGGACGCGTTCTGCTGCTGCTCGATCCGACCGTCTCGCTCGACGCGCTGGCCGCGTCCAATGGACGGATGGCGAAGCTCGCCGCCGCGGGCCGGACCGTCGTCGCGCTCCAGCCGCGCGGCGCGGATGGCAGCGAGGAGATCAAGTCGAGCCTGGTCGGCGACCAGAATCTGCTCGCACTGCGGGCATTGCTGGTCGGGCGGACGCTGACCGGGATCCGCATCGACGACGTGATCGGCACGGTCGATTGGCTGGCCAGGCTCGAGCCGAACGCGCGCATCACCGTCGCCGGCACCGGCACGATGGGGCCGATCGCGCTGCAGGCGGCGGCGCTCGATCCGCGCATCGCCGCGGTGCGAATGGTAGCGAGCCCGCTGTCGTTCCGCGACGCCGTCAACCGCCCCATCGCGCGCGACTTGCCGGCGATCACCGTGCCCGGCGTGCTCAAGGCCTATGACCTGGCCGACGTCGTCCGCGCGCTCGACGGGCGGCCGGTCGAACTGGTCGCGCCGGTCGATCCGGTCGGCGTGCCGCTGCGCCAGGCCGAGGTAACGCGGCTGATGCCCAAGGGCGCGACCTGGAGCTGGTCGGCGGCGGAGCTGCGGCCGTGAAGCGTCTGCTGTTCTCCCTGTTGCTGGCGCTCGGCGTCGCGGCCCCGGCGCATGCCGCGCTGCGGCTCCCCGCCAGTGCGCCCGACCAGGTGCGCTGGGCGGCGGGCGAGCTCGACCAGGCGCTCGCGCGGCACCGTCTGAGCCGTGCCGATGTCGACGTCGCGGTGACGATCGTGGTGAAAGGAGAGCCGGGCGATCAGGCCTTCGCGCTCGACCGCTCGGGCGCTTCGGTCACGATCGTGGCCGGCGGTACGGCCGGCGCCAAATATGGCCTGCTCGAACTCGCCGAACAGGTCCGCGCGGCGTCGGGCAAGGACTGGCGCGCGATCGCCGCGACCCTCCGCCCGACCAGGCAGAAACCCTGGGTGATGATCCGCGCTGACAATGCGTTCATCCACATCCATCCGTTCGTGCTCAACGACCTGACGATGTGGCGCGCCTATATCGACATGCTGGCGCGCAACCGCTTCAACATGCTCGACCTGCACGGCGCCTACGATCTCGACACGACCGGTTTCTCCAACCTCTATCCGATGCTGGTCCGGGTGCCGGGCTATCCGGGCGTCGGCGATCCGGCCGAGCAGGCGCGGAATATGGCGTCGCTCAAGGCGATCGTCGCTTATGCCAGTGCGCGCGGCATCCGCGTCGCGCTGATGAACTATTCGATCGACGAGGATCGTCCGCGCTCGCCGACCAGGCCGCCCTCGCCGGTCAAGGGCGTCCCCGCCGACAGGATCGCCGACTACACCGCCCGGGCGACCGCGCAGCTGATCCGGGACCTGCCGCAACTCTACATGCTCGGCTTTCGCGTGGGCGAGACCGGCCAGCCCGCCGATTTCTTCAAACAAGCCTATCTGCGCGGCTTCGCGATGGCGGGGAACAGGAACCTCCGGCTCTACACCCGCAGCTGGCTGACCTCGAAGGAACAACTCGAGCCGATCGCGGCGGCGGCGCCGGGCATGTTCGACGTCGAAATCAAGTACAATGGCGAGCATCTCGGCCTGCCCTATCAGGCGATGCAGGAGCGGTTCGCGACCTATAGCTACGAACATTATCTCGACCGTCCGGCCGATTACGGTGTGCTGTGGCAAGTGCGGTCTAACGGCACGCACCGTTTCTGGTCGTGGGCCAACACCGACTTCATCCGCCAAACCGTGCGCACCTTCCGGCTCGGCGATGCGCGCGGCTTCACGCTCGAATCGCCGGTGTCGTATTTCAGCCCTTATGCCGCGAAGATGTACCGCGCGCCGGCCGACCGGGCGGTGTTCCCTTATGTCTGGCAGAAGGATTGGATGTGGTACCTCGCCTGGGGTCGGCTGGGCTACGATCCGGACCTGCCCGAGGCGACCTTGCTCCAGGCGTGGCGCGAGCATTACGGCGCGGGCGGCGACGAGGCATATCGCGCGATGCAGGCGGCGAGCCGGGTAGTGCCGCTCGTCTATGCCTATCGCTTCATCGGCGCCGACCATCGCGATTATTCGCCCGAGACCGAAACCGGCTACACGACCAACGACAGCGTGGTCGGCTCGCGCACGCCGATCCCGCTCAGCCTGATGCAATATGCCCAGGACCAGACCGAGGACGACCGCAGCTTCCTGCCGATCGACAAGTTCGTGCTGGGCAAGATGGATGGGCTGGTCGACGGCCGCTACGGCCCGTTCGCCATCGCCGCGCGGCTGCGCGAGGCGAGCGGGGACGCGGACAGGGCGATCGCGGCGATGCCCAAGCTCGACGGGCGCGCGGCGGACGAATGGCGGCTGCTGCGCGTCGACCTCGAAGCGGCGGCGCGGCTCGGCGACTATCATCGCGACCGGATCGAGGGGCTGGTGTGGCTCGACCATGGCGTGCGGACCAACGAGCGCGGCGAGATCGATCGCGCCAACGATCTGCTCAAGCGCTCGCGTGATGCCTGGGCGGCGCTCGCCGGGCTCGCCGACCCGGTCTATCAGCCGCTCAACAATCCGCTTCGCCGCCAAAAGGCTTTCTCCTGGGGACCGGCGCTGGCCGGGCTGGAGAAGCTCGACGCGACCGCCGAGGATCTGTGGAACGCCCGGCCCAAGGGCGCACATCATAATCCACTGATACTGACCGACACCGACAAGGGCGGAACGGGCGGACTGGCCGTCGCCGGCCAACCTGCGTTTCGCATCGCCGCCGACGGCAACAGCGTCGCGGTGACGGCCAAGGCGAGCGCGGCGCGGCCGATCGATCGGGTGATCCTGTGGTGGAAGCCGCTGCCGAGGGATGCGCATTGGCGCGCGCAAGAAATGATCGCGAGCGGCGACGGCTGGCGCGCCGAGGTGCCGTTCACCCGCGAAGGGTTGATGTACGCGGTCGAGGTGCAGGATGCGGGCGGCAATGCGCGGAGCTTCCCACCCCAGGCCGAAACGCGGCCCTTCTGGGTGATCGACCCGCGATGATCGCGCGCCGCGCCCTCGCCTTGCTGCTCGCGACCGGCATCGCGACCGCCGCCACCAGACCGTTGCCGGTCACGATCCGCGAGCAGGGCGTGCTCTATACCGGCGGGCAGGTGTCGGGGGACCGCGTGTCGGGGCAGATGCATGTCTTCTATCAAATTCCGGCGCGCGTCCCGCCGCGCCATTATCCGATCGTCTTCATCCATGGCAGCCGGCTGACCGGCGCGGGCTTCCTCGGCACGCCCGACGGGCGGCCGGGTTGGGCGACGTGGTTCCTTTCGCGCGGCTGGCCGGTCTATGTCGTCGACCAGCCGGGCAAGGGGCGGTCGGGCTATTTCCCCAAGGCGTACGGCCCGCAGGAGCACGACCCCAGCCGCAAGCAGATCGTTGAGCGTTTCACCGCGAGCGAAAAAATGTCCCCGCTCCCCTGGCCCACCGCGAAGCTGCACACGCAATGGCCCGGCACGGGCCTTCCCGGCGATCCGGCGTTCGAGCAGTTCTTCGCGTCCGAAGTCGCCAACATGCCCGATGTCGACATGCAATATGCGCTGACCACGCGCGCGGTGACCGAGCTGCTGAAGAAGATCGGCCCGGCGATCGTCGTCACCCATTCGCAGGCCGGGCCGCTGAGCTGGATGATCGCCCAGGCCAATCCTGGGAAGATCAAGGCGATCGTCGCGGTCGAGCCGACCGGCAATGCCAATCGCGAAGGCAAGGGGCCGGCGACGCCGTGCGGGATCACCGACGCCTGCCTGATGTTCACGCCCACTTTGCCTGGTGCCGCCGAGCTCGGCATGACGCGCACACCCGAGAAAGCGGCGATGGGTGTCGATTGCTGGCTGCAGTCGAGCGCGCGCTACAAGCTGCCCTGGCTCGCGCGAACGCCGATCCTGATCGCGACCGGCGAGGCCTCCTATCATGCCGGCCAGGACTATTGCACCTCGGCTTTCCTGACCCAGGCGGGGGTGCCCAACGACTATGTCTACCTTCCGACCGTCGGCATCCGCGGCAACGGCCACATGCAGATGTTGGAGAAGAACAATCTACAAATCGCCGCTTTCTATGAGAAGTGGTTGATCCAACACGTGAAATAAGCGGCCGGATGGGCCGGAAAATCGTTATTGATACCGGTGTCATAAGTTTCTATCGATCAGCGGCCCGAACAGGGGCTTTGGGAGAGTCGGCCGCCACGAAGCGGCCACGATGCGAAAGAGAGCGGAATGGCGAGCAGGAAGCGGGTGGCGTTGCTGGCGGCGGTCGGTGCCGCGGCGTTGATCGGATCGGGCGCGAGCGCGCGGGAGGCGCCGCCCAAGCTCTTGTTCCACGTCTCTGCTGACAAGACGCTCACCGCCGACACCGCCGGCGGCGAAGCGGTGCCCAATTTCCAGTCCAAGGTCGCGATCGTCCCCACCGGCAAGGCTGGCGGCGCGATCCAGTGGCAGGATGACGGCTATGTCGCGTGGAAGGCGCCAGGTAACATTTATGCGCGGCGCGGCACGCTTTCCTTCTTCTGGCGCTCGCGCACGCCTGTAGGCGAGGCGCCGTTCGTGCTATTCCGCGTCGGCTTCGCCGATCACACCAGTTGGGACATGGCGTTCCTGCGCATCGACTGGAACGGCCATGGCTTCGACGCTTTCGTCACCGACAACAACCTCGCGCGCGAGCGTGTGTCGTTCCGCATGGACACTTTGCCTTCGCCGACTGACTGGCACCACATCGCCTTCGCCTGGGACGAAGCGGTCGGCGTGCGCCTGTTCGTCGACGGCAAGGAGGTCGCGCGCAAGGATCAGAAGGCCGTGCTCGACAGCGGGCTCGACCAGTTCGGCCTGGCCGGCCGGATCATCTCGCCGCACCAGGTGCAGAGCCGCTACAGCTTCATGCGCGGCAGCGACGTCGACGAGATCCGCGTGTACGATCAGATGCTCGATGCCGGTGCCGTGGCGGCGTTGGCCAACAACAGCAATCCGGCGGACGACAAGCCGGTCGCGAGCGACGAGCGCGCGGCGTTCCTCCATCGCTACGGCTTCGACGGCGCCTCGCCGCCGGTACTGACCGCCGACAGCACGAGCATCCGCAAGGTCGAGTTCGCCGATGCCAAGGATTTGAAGGAATGGATGTGGAAAGGCGTCGACGGCATTCCGGAGACGACCTGGCCCGGCGTCTACAACCGCTCGCGCCTGCCCGGCCGCGACGATTATTTCGAGCTCCCCGACTGGAACGTCTATGTCGAGGGCGGCAAGGCCTATGAACTGACGATCCCAGCCAACGAGACGGTCAACCGCGTCGAGATTCGCGGTGCCGCCTATGGGTCGCTCGATTATTCGGCGGACGGCGGCAAATATTCATTGCTCGCCAAGCGGCCCGAGGGTGTCGAGAAGTCGATCACCAGCTTCGGCGGCAAAACCGGCGGCAAATTGCGCTTCACCAACATCGCGCAGGAAACGCCGATCCAGGAAATCTGGGCGTATGACATCAAGGACGGCGCCGAGCCCAAGGGGACGCTCAAACTCAATTACGTGGTGGATTCGAAGACCGCGCCGGCCTTCGCCAACCTTGCGCCGCTGAACGATTTCATCGCCGGCCGGTTCTCGCCCGATGAGCGCGCCACCGTCGTCGCGCTTCCCGCGAGCGCGGGCCATGCCGCGCCAGGCGCGGGCAGCGCTACCGCGGCCGGGAATGCGGTGCGCGGTGCCAACGACGCGCCGATCGTCCACATCCTGATCCCGTCGGATTTCGGCGACGCCTTCGCGGCCAAGCCGCTGGCGCGTGCATGGAACTACACCTGGGCCAATGTCCACGACGGGCTCGACGGTATCGCGCTCGACATTCCGGCCTTGAAGGTCGCGCCCAACAAGGACGGGGTGATCCCGCTCAACATCCGGATCAAGGACCCGATCTGGCCGCAGCGCGACATGATCGACGTCACCGTGTCGGTAAAGCCGGGCCAGGCGCGGACTTTGTGGCTCGACCTGCGCGACCGCATCCTGACCGACGATCCCTTCTACATCACCATCGCCAGCGCCTCGCCCGATTTCGGCGCGGACTCGCTCGACGGCATGAATGTGCGGCTGGTGTTCAAGGACCGCGAGGACGCCAAGAAGGAGCATATCCAGGACCGCTTCACCGAGGTGAAGGACAATTGGGGGTTCCTGGTCGAGGAGCATACCGCTTCGGGCCGTGAAGGGCTGTTCCAGCGTCTCAGGGGCGACATCACCGACCTGCTCCGCGTCGATCCCGACAATCTCGAAGGCCGGCGCTATTGGGCGGACATCAGCTACGGCGCGACCGGCATGCCGCCCTTCACCCAGCCGACGCCGCCCGCCGGCGTGCCGCTCTGGGCGTTCCGGCAGTTGGAGGATCTCAAGCTGACGCGCCAGTTCGTCGACTGGTGGATCGACAATCGCCAGGTGCCCTATGGCGATTTCGGCGGCGGCATCTCGGACGATGTCGACCTGCTCGAACAATGGCCCGGCCTCGCGCTGATGGGGGTCGATCCCGACAAGATCAACGCCTCGCTCCGCGCGCTGTCGGACTCGGTCTACAAGAACGGCATGCGGGTCAACGGGCTCGGCTATATCACCACCGACGAGCTCCACGCTTATGAGGAAGGGCTCAATTCGGACGCCGAGCGGCTCTATCTCAATTGGGGCGAGCCCAAGGCGCTCGAACGGCTGATGGCGACGGCCAAGGCGCTGACCGGCATCATCCTCAAGAACCCCGCCGGGCACATGCACTTCTCCAGCAATTGGTACGGCGGCCGCAAGGTGTACCGCGAGGGGCCGTGGGAATGGCAGAAGCCGTACAGCTTCACCGTCATGCACGCGCCGATCCTGATGGGCGTGTACAATGCCAATCCGACCGCCACCGGCCTGGTGACCGGCGTGGTCGACGGCTGGATGGCGCATGGCAAGAAGGGCGCCGACGGCAATTGGACCTATCCCAACGAGATCAACTGGCGCACCGA
>NZ_JBQCCN010000121.1:0-5477 GCF_051962185.1 Sphingomonas sp. | reverse complement strand
CCGCAGCGCCCAGATGTCGGCACCGGCGATCGTCAGGCCGTCCTTGGCGAACCCGACATGCACTGCCCGCCAATCGCTCGAATGCATGCCGTTTCTCCCCGTCTAAAGCTGATGCCCGGTCCGGTCGCGCTTGGTCGCGAGATATTTGGCGTTGAACGGGTTGGCCGGCAGCGCGATCGGCACGCGTTCGGCGACCTTGATCCCGGTCGCCTCGAGCACGCGGACCTTTTCGGGATTGTTGGTCAGCAGGCGAATATTGGTCTGCCCGAGCAGGTCGAGCATGCGTGCCGCGACGCGGAAATCGCGCGCGTCGACCGCAAAGCCGAGACGGGTATTGGCATCGACCGTGTCGAACCCCTGGTCCTGCAGCGCATAGGCGCGGAGCTTGTTGACCAGCCCGATGCCGCGCCCCTCCTGGCGCAGATAGAGGAGGATGCCCCAGCCGGTGTCCTCCATCGCATGGATCGCGGCATGCAGTTGCGGGCCGCAATCGCATTTGAGGCTGCCGAGGACGTCCCCGGTCAGGCACTCGCTGTGGAGGCGCACGAGGGGCGGGAGGCCGTCGGGCTGGCCGATGATCAAGGCGACATGCTCGCCGGGCGAATCGGGCGAGCGGAACGCGACGATCTCCGCGCTCTCCGATCCTTCGACCGGCAGCTTGGCGCGCGCCGCGATGGCCAGGCTGATCGGGTCCTCGAACGCTTCGATATCGGCGATGGTGATGACCTCGTCGGGCGCCTGACCGACGAAGAAGGCGGGCAGCACGCCGGCGGTACGCGCCAGCGACAGCGCCGCCGCCATGACGTCACGATCATCGACATGGATCGCGCGGAACGGCCCCTTCATCGGGGTTGCCATGTCGAGCTGGGGATCGGCCAGTGCAACCGCGCAATCGAAATCGATCCAGAAGGTGCGCTCGACCAATACCGGCGAGTCGGGGATCGCCGCCTCGAGCTGGTTGGCGAGCTTGAGCGTCGCCGCGCGGCCGGCGGACAGCAGAATCGGCGACTCGCCGTGGGGATCGAACGCCTTCATCCGCCCGGCATCGGCGGTCTCGATCGCCAGCAGGCCGACCGGCGCGCCGGCGCCCCGGATGGCGATCGGCCAGCCGCGGCGCAGCGCGTCGATCGCGCGGGCGACGTCGCGCGCGCTCACCGACGAACGCTCACAGGTCGAACTCGGTCATGATCGGGACATGGTCCGACGGCTTCAGCCAGTTGCGGCAATCCTCGAACACGCGGTGCGAGGTCGCTTTCGCCGCGACGTCGGCGGTCGCCCACATATGGTCGAGCCGGCGGCCGCGATCGTTCTTGGTCCAATCGGGCGAGCGCTAGCTCCACCAGGTATGGAGCCGCGCCGGCGCCGGGTGGAAATGGCGGCCGAGATCGACCCAGCTATTGGAATCCTTGAGGCGATTGAGCGCGTCGACCTCGATCGGCGTGTGGCTGACGACCTTGAGCAATTGCTTGTGGTTCCACACGTCCGATTCGAGCGGCGCGATGTTGAAATCGCCGGTCAGGATGGTCGGGCAATCGAGCGTCGCCGACCAGGCGGTCATGCGCTCGACGAAATCGAGCTTCTGCCCGAACTTGGCGTTGACCTCGCGGTCGGGAATATCGCCTCCCGCCGGCACATAGACATTCTCGAGCCGGACGCCGCCCGGCAACCGCACCCCGACATGCCGGGCTTCGCGATTCGCCTGCCAGTCGAAGCGATCGTCCTCGACCAGCGGCACGCGGCTGATGATCGCGACGCCGTGGTGCATGCGCTGGCCATGGAGGAAGATCGTGTCGTAGCCGAGCGCGCGGAACGCGGCTTCGGGGAAGTCGGCGTCGATCACCTTGGTTTCCTGCAGGCACAGGATGTCGGGCGCGATCTCGCGCAGGAATTTCTCGACGATCTCGATGCGGAAACGGACCGAGTTGATGTTCCAGGAGACGATCTTCACGGGAGCGGACTTAGGGATTTCATCGCGGTTCGTCACCCTTGCATGCGTCGCGGCCAAGGCGCCCTTCGCCGGCCTGCAAGGCAGGCGCTCAGGACAGGCACGTCGGACGCCGCGTGGCGGCGCCGGCCGTGCTTGCGCGTGATCGGCGACGCGCCGCCGTCCGCGCTGCGCAAAGGAAAGGCCCCTGTTCCGGGGGCATGGAACAGGGGCCGACCTAGCGTTCGTCACGCAGGCGGGAAGTGGTCCGTTCCGGGCAACAGGGGGAAAATCCCGAACCGCCCCACATCCGCGAGGCCTGTATTAGCCCCGCCAAGCTGTCCGCCAGATGAACGGATCGTTATTTTCGCGGGCCGCTGCGCACCGGGTCGTTGAAGCGGAACGTTCCGTCGGAAATTGGCACGTTGAACTTGGGATTGGACAGTCGAATCGTCGTGCGATTGTTCTGCGCGTCCAGCGCCACCCAGCCACGCAGGACCAGGCCCGCCGGTCCCGCGGCGTTGCGCTCGAAGACCAACGTGATGCGACCGTATTCGGGATGTTTCGGATCATTGGCCTCGACCGAGATAACTCCCGGATCGGCGGTCTGGTTCACGTGCGCGAAGCGGCTGATGTCCTTGCTCGAATCGAGTAGCACGCCGAGCGGCGACCCGCCGATCGGCCAGCGCTGCTTCTGCCCGACCTGATAGTCGAGGAACCATAAGGATTTGCCGTCCGCGACGATCAGGATCGGCACGCCCTTCTCGTACTGGAACCGGATCTTGCCGGGTTGCTTGAGCGACAAGGTGCCGGACAGCGTCTTGCCGTTACGGTCGGTCTGGACGAACGACGCGGTCATCGACTGTACCGCACGCAGATGTTCCTGGACCTTGGCGAGGTCGGGCGAGGTCGCCGGCGCGGCGACCGCGGCAGTGGCGACCAGAGCGGGCACGAACAACAGCGCTAGGGCGCGAGGCGTCACGAATATTCTCCTGAAAATAGGGCGCACGGCATGGCGCGACCGGCTTGAACCCGCTCTGAACGCGCGAATCCTATGACGGTTCAGCAAGCCGAACCGCGAAGCTAGAGCGGGTTGCCGTCGCGATCGCGCAGCACCTCGCGGCGGCCGACATGGTCGGGACGGCCGACGATGCCGTCCTTTTCCATCCGCTCTATCAGGCGCGCGGCGGAATTGTAGCCGATCCGCATCTGGCGCTGCAGCCATGACGTCGACGCCTTCTGGCTTTCGACGACAAGCTGGATCGCGCCGCGATATTGCTGGTCCTCGGCCGAATCTTCCCCGAGCGGTGCGCCGTCGAGCGCGAAGCCGTCCTCATTCTCCTCGGTGACCGACTGGATATAGTCGGGCTGGCCCTGGGCGCGCCAGTGATCGGCGATCGCGCGCACCTCGTCGTCGCTGACGAACGGGCCGTGGACGCGGCTGATCTGCTTGCCATAGGCCATGTAGAGCATGTCGCCCTTGCCGAGCAGCTGCTCGGCGCCCTGCTCGCCCAGGATGGTGCGCGAATCGATCTTGCTGGTGACGTTGAACGAGATGCGGGTCGGCAGATTGGCCTTGATCACGCCGGTAATGACGTCGACCGACGGGCGCTGCGTCGCCATGATCAGGTGGATGCCGGCGGCGCGGGCTTTCTGCGCCAGACGCTGGATCAGGAATTCGACTTCCTTGCCGGCAGTCATCATCAGGTCGGCGAGCTCGTCGACGATGACGACGATCTGCGGCAGCGGCTCGTAATCGAGCTGCTCTTCCTCATAGACCGGCTTGCCGTCCTCATAGCCGATCTGGACCTTGCGGCCGAGCGGCTGGCCTTTGGCCTTGGCCGCGCGGACCTTGTCGTTGAAGCTGGCGAGGCCGCGCACGTTGACCGAGGCCATCATGCGATAGCGGTCCTCCATCTGCTCGACCGCCCATTTGAGCGCGCGCACCGCCTTGGCCGGATCGGTGACGACCGGCGACAGCAGGTGCGGAATGTCGTCGTACATGCTCAGTTCGAGCATCTTCGGATCGATCATGATCATCCGGCACTGCTTCGGGTTGAGCTTGTAGAGCAGTGACAGGATCATGCAGTTGAGCCCGACCGACTTGCCCGACCCGGTGGTGCCGGCGACGAGCAGATGCGGCATCGGCGCGAGGTCGACGATGACCGGATCGCCTGCGGTGTTCTTGCCGAGCACGATCGGCAGCGATGCCGACTGATCCTCGAAGGCGTCCGACGCCATCAGCTCGTGCAGATTGACCGTCTCGCGCCGGGCATTGGGCAATTCGATGCCGATCACCGTGCGTCCGGGGATCGGGGCGATGCGCGCCGACACCGCCGACATGTTGCGGGCGATGTCGTCGGCGAGCTGGATCACGCGGCTCGCCTTGGTCCCGGCGGCGGGCTCGAGTTCGTAGATCGTGACCACCGGGCCGGGATGGACCGCAGTGATCTGGCCCTTGACGTGGAAATCGTCGAGCACGGTCTCGAGCAGGCGGGCGTTGCGTTCGAGCGCGGCCTTGTCGATCGGGCCGCCGGTCGCCGGCGGCGGCGCCTTGAGCAACTCGAGCGACGGCAGCGGGAAATTGTCGCGCAGGTCGAAACTGCCCTGTTTGGGCTTGGCCGGCTTGGCCGGCGCGGGCGCGGCGTTGCGCTCGGCGATGACCGGGGCGGGGCGATTGTCGGGCAGCGCTACCGCGCGCGGCTGGCGGATCGTCTGCTCGGGCTCCATGTCGATGACGCGCTCGCCCGGGCGTTGGTCGGTCAGCCGCTGCACTTCGGCCGACCGCCCGATCCGCGGCAGTCGCGACACCCGCGGCAAGCCGACTTCCAGGCTCATGAACCAGATCACCGCGCCCGCCAGGCCGGCGATCGTCCCGACCACGCGGTCAGTCCACAGAATCGCGGTCGGGCTACCGATCAGCGCGATCAGCCATTTGAGGCCGTCGGCGATCAGCATGCCGATCAACCCGCTCTTGCCCGCCGGCCAGTCGAGGCTGGCGCCGCTCGACACGAATCCTTGCGCGGTCGCGACCAGCGCCAGCCCAAATGCGGCGGTCAGCGCCATCCGGCCCCAGGCGCCGACGTCCTCGTCGCGCCAAAGCCGCCAGGCGACGATCGGGCCGACCGCGAGCATGCCCCAGACCGGCCAGCCGAGCACGGTATAAGCGAGGTCGGCGATCACCGAGCCGGGATAGCCGAGCAGATTCTGCGCCGGCCCGCCGGCGGCGGTGCTGAGCGACGGATCGCCCGAATGATAGCTGGCGAGCGAGAGGACGAGCAGCAACGTCACCGCGGCGATCGCCACCGCCGTGATCATCGCGCCCGAGCGGGCGGCGCCCGCTTTCACCGTTTCGCGCCAGAGCGGCGGCTGCGCGCGGCTGGCCATGGTCGAATCCCCTGAAATGTACGCTGTACGTTCACGCTGGATTCTCGCGCCGACCGAGTCCGGCGTCAAGGCGGCGTGGAAGGGGCGCGCGGTAGCAGGCCGATAGAACAAATCCTCCCCGCTTTGCGGGGAGGGGGACCGCGCGACGCAGTCGCGTGGTGGAGGG
>NZ_JBQCCN010000120.1:0-14127 GCF_051962185.1 Sphingomonas sp. | reverse complement strand
GGCCTTCGCCGGGGTGGGTATGGAAGGCGAGAGGGCCGCGCGGAGCAAATGAAACTGTCATCACCGCCCCTTGCGCGGTGCCGGCTTGCGCGAGCCGCTCTTGCGCGGCGCGGCCGAGGCGCCGCGATTGCGCCGTTCGCCCTTGCGTTCCTTGCGCACGGTCTTGGCATGCGCCTTGGCCTTCGCCTTTTGCGCGGCTTTGGTCGGCGGGGGCGGGGTGTCGAGCGGCATCATGTTGCCCGCGATCTGGTCGAAGCCCAGGCTGGCCAGGCTCTCGGCGAAATGGGTCGGCAGCTCGGCCTCGACATCGATCTTGCCGCCGTCGGGATGGTCGACTGCGATGCGCCGCGAATGGAGATGCATCTTGCGGCTGATGCCGCCGGTCAGGAACGCCTCCGGCCCGCCATATTTGCCGTCGCCGACGATCGGATGCCCGATCGCCGCCATATGGACGCGGAGCTGATGGGTGCGCCCGGTGAAGGGCTGCAACTCTACCCAGGCGGCGCGATTGCCGGCGCGCTCGATGACGCGATAGCGCGACCGGGCGGGCTGGCCCTCGGCCTCGTCGACATGCATCTTCTCGCCGCCGGTGCCGGGCTGCTTGGCGATCGGCAGCTCGATCATGCCGTCCTCGATCGAGGGGACGCCGACGACCAGCGCCCAATAGACCTTCTTCGCGGTGCGGCCCGAGAACGCCTTGGCGAAGAACGCCGCCGCGCGCGCGGTGCGTGCCACCAGCAAGGCGCCGGACGTGTCCTTGTCGAGGCGGTGGACGAGCTTGGGCCGTCCCTCATTGTCGAACTGCAGCGCGTCGAGCAGGCCGTCGACATGCTGGACGGTCTTGGTGCCGCCCTGGGTGGCGAGACCCGGCGGCTTGTTGAGCACGAAGGCCTGCGGGTCCTGGTGGATCACCAACTCGCGCGCGAACGCGATCTCGTCGTCGGTCAGCGGCGCCCGCTCGCGCTTGGGCTTGCCGGCGACCGGGACCGGCTCGGGCGGCGGAAAGCGCAGCGTCTGGCCGGCGACGATGCGGTCGCCCGGCGCCGCGCGCGCGCCGTCGACGCGGAGCTGGCCGGTCCGTGCCCATTTGGCGACAATGGTGAAGCTGGTGTCGGGCAAATGTCGCTTGAACCAGCGGTCGAGCCGGATGCCGTCGTCGTCGGGCGCGACGGTGAAGGTGCGGACTTCGCTCATGCCGCCACCGCGCGGACGAGGTGGAGTCCGGCGAACAAGGCGAGTACCGACCCGACCACGGACACCAGGGCGTAGAGCAGCGCGGTGGTCCATTGGCCACGCTCGATCATCAGTATCGCGTCGAGCGAGAAGGAAGAGAAAGTGGTGAAGCCGCCGAGGGCGCCGATGCCGAGCAGCAGCCGCGTATGCTCGCTGCCGCCGGTCCGTGCGAGGATGCCGGCGAGCAGACCCATCAGGAATCCGCCGATCAGGTTCACCGCGAGCGTTCCCCAGGGATAATTCGGCCCCAGCCAGCCGAGCGCCAGCTTGCCGACCCCGTAGCGCGCCGCGCTGCCGACGGCGCCCCCGGCCATGACGAGAAGGAAGTTCATTCGGGCGCTGTAGCCGGAGGAGGGCGCTGGGACAAACGACGGTTTGGGCGGGCGCCGCTTCCCTCCGTCACCCCGGACTTGTTCCGGGGTCCAGCCCCCCTCATGGAATCCATCCGTCGTCGCACCTTGGATGCCGAAACAAGTCCGGCATGACGGATCATGGGAAGCGGTCGGTGGCGCTGGGCCCTGGCCTTCGTTGGGCGATCGCCACGGAGTGGCGATCGGGTTCAGCATCGACGCGAACGGCGTGACCCTTGCTGTCCGTTATCGGGAGGGTGAGCTCGCGTCGATGCTGAACGGTCTAAAGTAACGAGATCGCGATCAGTTCCCGTTGTTCGCGACTAAATCGACTTCGGTCCTGCCGTCGCCGCGCTTTTCCAGATAGATGACATAGGCGCCGCCGTCCTTGCCACGCACGCCGCCGAGCACGTGCTGACCGCCATCGGCCTGATGCTCGGCCGTATAGCCCGCGGCGGTGACGCGACCATAATACCAGTCGATGACGTTCTGGATCGACGCGCCGGTCGAAAAGCTGACCACGCGCAATGAGCAGCCGCCGTCGGTCGCGCCCGCCGCCTCGTCGACGCGGGCGTCCGGATAGAGCGGTAGGTCGGCGGGCAGGCGCTCGACCCAGGCGGTCGAATAGCGCAGCCCGCGCGCGCAGCCCGAAGTGCGCTTGTCGGCCTGGCGCCGCGCCAGCGCGCCGAGCGTGACCGAATCGCGCTTGATCTTGCATTGCGGGCAATCGCCCGACGGCGCCGGGGTGGGCTTGCTGCCGCCGCTCGACGAGCCGGTGCCGTCGGCCAGCGTAGCGCTCTCGGCCTTGGACGGCGCCACCGAATCGGGCGGGGTCGCGCCAGAATAGGGCTGTTGCGGCGGGCGCACCGCGTCGTTGTTGGCCTGGCCGGTCAGCGCCGGGTCGACCATGATCTGGTCCTGCAGCGCGCTCATCATCGCGGGATCGCGGCTGTTGCCCGTGGTGTTCCCGCCGGCCAGCTCGGCGTCGAGCGAATCGATGTTGCTGTCGGCGGCCGGCTTCGACCCGCATGCCGCGAGGGCGAGGGGGGCCAGCGTCCAGGCCAGATTGCGTAAGGTGATCGCCACCCGAAAACTCCGATCGGTCCAGCCTCCGCCATGCACCGCGAGTGGTTAAGAAACGGACTATGATGTCGAACGAGCCTTGCGCTCGCGGTGTATTGCTTACATATGACGCACATGTTCAACGTGATCTCGATCGTCATCGGCGTGATCCTGCTGGTCGTCACGCTCGTCGCCCTCGTTCCGTTCCTGGGCTGGCTCAACTGGCTCGGCCTGGTGATCGGCGCGATCGGCCTGGTGTTCGGCGCATTGTCCAGGAACAAGGCCGGGCTGGTCTTCAATCTCGTGCTGATGGCGGTTGCCGCGTTTCGCCTGTTCCTCGGCGGCGGTATCCTGTAAGACGTTCCCGCGCGCCCGTCCGCTAGAGGCGGGAAGCAAGAGGGGACGTCACATGCGCTACCGTTACGGGGTTGCTGTCGCGTTGCTGGGGCTGGCCGCCCCGGCTTATGCCGAAGCCCTGGACTTCATCCTGACCAACAATACCGGGAAGGAAATCACGCTGGTCGAGCTGTCGCCGGTCGGCGCCGGCCAGTGGCAAAAGAACAAGGTCGATGAGGGCGAAAAGCCCAAAAGCATCAAGGCCGGCGGCCGTTCGACGATTCATTTCGACAAGAACGGCACTCAGTGCAAATGGGAGGTCAAGGCGACCTTCGCCGACAACAGCTCGGTCATCTTCCCTGCGGTCAATGTCTGCGACGATTCGTTCGTGGTGCTGAGCTTCAAGGGCGCGACGCCGATTTCGGTCGGCAGCTGAAGTGGTCGCCGTTCAATGAAACGAGGGCCCGGCTGGCGCCGGACCCTCGCATTCTCCTCGCCTGAACGATCGAGCTTTTAGCGGCATTGCACCTGGCCGCGGTCGATCGAGGCGCCGAGCGCCGCGCCACCGGCGACGCCGAGCAGCGTGCCGAACGTGGCCGAACGACCGTCGGACAAGGCGTTGCCGAGCAGGCCGCCGAGCGCCGCGCCGACCACCAGGCCGGTGGTGCCGTCCGAACGGCGGCAATAATAGCGACCGTTGCTGCCGCGATAGATGCGATCGTTGCGGCTCAGCCGATAGGGACGATAATAGCGGCCGTCACGATAGTAGCGGTCGGCGTAATAATAGCGCTGCCCCGGCTCCATCCGGTTCCAGTCGTACGAGCGATACCGGCGCCAGTCGCGCGTGTCCTTGCGATAGTCCTTGCGGGCATCACGGATTTCCTCGGCGCGTTCGCGGTTGGCACGGCGCACGTCGCGCACGCTGTCGGCATGGCGCAGATCCTTGCGATAGTCCTTGTTCGCGTCGCGCACTTCCTTGCGATATTCCTTACCCGCCTTGTACGGGGTTTCCTGCGCGGTCGCCGCCATCGGAGCGATCGTCACGGTCGTAGCCAGGGCGGCCAACATCAGCCGTCGCATCGTCATTCTCCCTTCAATTTTCGGGTGCCGCTAGAACCCCCGGGACCCGCCGGAAGTTGCGTGAACGCGAAACTACCTCTCGTTCATCCGCGCGACAGGAAAGGCGATGAATCTATGCGGAGCCGCCGTTAAGGCTGGCCGTTAAGGCTGTGGGTCAGCGTGATCTCGGCGTTCAACACTTTCGATACCGGGCAATTGGCTTTGGCGTCCGCGGCGATCCGCGCGAATTGCGCTTCGTCGATTCCTTCGATCCGGGCGGTCAGCGTCAGGTCGGAGCGGGTGATCGCGAAGCCCTCGCCCTGCTTGTCGAGCGTCACCTTGGCGACGGTGTCGAGCGTGCCGTCGTTGAACCCCTCGCGGGCGAGCGCGAAGCTCAGCGCCATCGTGAAGCAACTGGCATGCGCCGCCGCGATCAGCTCTTCCGGATTGGTGCCGGGCTCGTCGCCGAAGCGCGTCCCGAAGCCGTATTTCTGGTCGTCGAGGACTCCCGACTGGGTCGAGACGTGCCCGACGCCGTCCTTGCCGAAGCCTTCATATTTAGCCGAGCCGCTGCGCGTGGGCATGATGGTATCCCCATAGAAGACAGGGCGCGGTCCGGATGGACCGCGCCCCGATGAAAGCCGATTGGCTTAGCGGCAACGCCGCTTTGCCGTGATCGTCTTGTCGATCGCCTGGCCGCCGAACGCGCCGGCGACACCGCCGACGATCGTGCCCAGCGTTTTGTCGCCGCGGCCGGCGATGCCATGGCCCACCAGCGCACCGGTCACGCCGCCGACCACCAGGCCGGTGGTGCCGTTCGAGCGGCGGCAATAGGTGCGGCCGTCGCGACCGCGCCATTCGCGATATTGATAATGTTTCCGGGCCTCGGCCGGGCTGGTCGGAATCATCACGGTGGTGGCGACCATCGAAGCGGCGCTCAGGGCGAGTAGTACCTTACGCATGTTGTTTTCCCTTTTCCCTTGCGTGTGGATCAATGCCGGGAGCGTAACGTTCTGGCGACGATCCGGTTGCATGGTGTGCCGAATCCGCGACGAATCGAACGCGCGAAACTTTATGTCGCGTTGATCCCCAACTGTGCACGTTATCCACGTTATCCACAGGGTCGAAGCGGCGTTTCTTGCTTGGTGCGACTCGGCTTTGGTGACAGCATCATGACATCGAGACCGAGAGCGGTTCACCGAGAAATCGGAAGAAAGTTCAAGGACTTGGTCTTCGAAAAGGTCGACCGATCCGCAAGGTGAGGACGACGGTTTCGAAGTAGGAACGGCAGCCCCCGCTGCGTTCGACAGGAGCGTGCAAGCGCGAGTGCCGGACAAAGCAAACTGACGTTCCGAAACGCGGGCAGGAGGCCTTCGGGCCGAATGATCGCGGGTCGCAGCGGAACGCCGCTCGTCGAGCCGGGCAACCGGGGAGAAGGGAAGGGCAACGCGGCGACGAACGAAGACGGGATGCTTCGGCATCGTTTCTTCGTAGGCCGCCGGTGGCCGGGAATGCTGAGACTCTTCGGATGATCGCGCCCGGCCCCGACGACCGACCCGGAATGTTCTGGTGGGCCTTCGGGCCAAACCGAGCGGAACGGGAGCGATGCCAGGGTGGCTTTCGGGCAGGCCGGGCGGAGCAAGCCGGGAAGGGCGAAATGCCTTCGGGCGGTTCGACCGGAACGGTCGCGAAGCGAGGAACGTCGCAAGACGATCCGAACGGAGCGAAATGCGACATTTCAGGGATTTTCGAATCTTTGAGGTGGAGCAAGCCGAGATGGACGAAGTGCCTTCGGGTGGTTCGGCCGGAACGGTGCGAAGCGAAAGAGCGTCGCAAGACGGTCGAGCCTAGCAAAGCGCAAGATTCCATTGGTCTTCGGACCCGCGGGGTGGAGCGAAACCGCGAAACTTGGCGCCGTCTTCGGACAGCACGAGCGTAGCGAGCCGCCGAAACCAGAAAGCGCGGCATGAGCTTCGGCTGATGCGAGCGGATCGAAGTCCGGCGACAGGGGAGTCGGTGGCAACACCGGCTCCCCAATTGCATTTGGCCAATTGGGTTTGGGGGGACTGAAGCGCCGCTGCTAGGCTATCGCCATGATTTTCGCGCTAGCGCTTCTCGCCAGTTCCAGCCCCGTTGCCCATTTCAGGCACGACCTCCATAGTTGCGGCATCGACGACGCGAGGGCGATCGTGGAGCACGACGAGGGACCGGAAGATCGGGAGGCAGGTATTGCCGGTTCCGCGCCGGTATCGGACGCCCAGATGAAATGCATCGCCGCAGCCGCCGCGCAGCGCGAGTATTTTGTCGAATTTGCCGATCCGGCACTCAGCAAGCGGTTCATCGAGCTGACGATCGCAGAGCAGCGGGAAAGCGGGCGCAAGATCGCGCGCGAGTGGCTGGCGCAACACCATCTCCTCGACAAGCTGCCGGTCCTTGCTCCTGACGAAGACCTCGCATCTTTTGCCGTTCGCATGGAGAACTTCTGCGGATTCGCGCCCCATACCGGATTGCAACTGCTCGGTCCGAAATCTGTAACGCTCGCAGGACAGGCCAGGCCCGATGCTGCGAAAGTGGAGTGTCTTGTGTTGGCATTCGGTGCGACCGACCTCCGAGAAGGCATGTCCTTCGGGCTCATCGGCAATGAAACCTATCAGCCGTCCGATCCTTGATATTGCCAAGCGTCGGTGACGGCTTAAGCCGGCCTTATGCTGCCCCACACTCCGCAATGGCTTCCGGTTCTCGCGCCATGGCTGGACCTCGCGGGGCTTGTCGTGTTCGCCGCTTCGGGTGCCTTGGCGGCCGCCAAGCGCGGACAGACAATGGTCACGCTCTGCTTCTTCGCGCTCGTCACCGGCGTCGGCGGCGGCACCGTGCGCGATCTGCTGATCGGTGCGCCGGTGTTCTGGATCCACGACAGCCGCGCGGCAGCGGCCTGCCTGATCGTCGCGTTCGCGGTGTGGCTGACGCCGGCGCGATGGTGGCGAGGCGCGGCGCTCGACTGGTTCGATGCGGTCGGGCTCGCCGCTTATGCGGTGTTCGGCGCGGCCAAGGCGATCGGCTTCGGCGTGCCCCCGGTGCCGGCGGCGCTGATGGGCGTGGTGACCGCCTGCGTCGGCGGTATCATCCGCGACGTGCTGGCGGGCGAGCCGTCGATCATCATGCGCCCGGAGATCTATGTCACCGCCGCGGGGCTGGCGTCGGGTTCCTATGTCGCGCTGGGCCTGCTCGGCGTGCCCTTGCCGGTCGCCGCGGCGATCGCGGCCGTCGCCGGGTTCAGCCTGCGGGCGGCCGCGCTCCATTGGAAACTCGCCTTGCCGGCTTACCGCAAGAATAGCGCCCGTTAGCCGCGCACCGCCTCGCGCGGGGCGAAGCGCCATCCGGTGACGAACGCCAGCGCCGCGAGCACGAGCATGGCGCCGGCGAAGATCTCGCTCGCCGCGACCGGCCCGACCGCGGCGCTGACCATCGCGACGCCGATCACCGGGAGCGCGTTGCCGATGAAGCAGATCACCAGATAGACCGACACCAGGCCGGCGCGGCAATCGGCGGGGGCGATCATGCTCACGATCTCGAGACTCGAGCGATAGCCGAGCGCCAGCGCGATTCCGCCGCAACTGGTCGCGGCGATCAGCAGCGCTAGGCTGCGATCGGCTTGGGCGAGGACGAGCAGGCCGAGCGCGGGAGCGATCGTCGCCAGCGAAGCGAGCATCCCGATGCGGCTGTCCAGGCGCCGCGTCGTGAGCATCACCGCCGCCGCGACGGCGAACAATTCGGCCAGGATGGCGCCGCCGATCACGGGGCTGGCGAGATGCATCGCCTGGCGCAGGATCGACGGAAGCAGGGCGGCATAGAAGCCGACGAAGGCGAAATTGGCGAACGACGTCACCGCCGGCGCGACGAACGCCGCTCGCGTCCCGGTGGGCAAGGCGAATTGCGGACGGAACAGGCCGGGCTCGATCGGGCGTGGGACGACCGTCTCCTTCGAGCGCAACACCAGCACGCCGACCAGCACGATCACGGCGCCATAGAGCAGGAAGGGCAGGGTGAGCGGCGCCGGGGCGTAGCTGGCGAGCAGGCCGGCGGCCAGGGGCCCGATCCCGATCCCCGCCATGTTCGCCTGCGTCGCGAGCAGGCTGGCGCGCGGGCGGTCGTCGGGCTGGAGGTCGACCAGCCAGGCGGCGCCGGTGCCCGACGCCAGCCCGACCGCGAGCCCGCTGACGACGCGTCCGGCGAACAGCCAGGCGGTGCCCTTCGCGGCCAGGAAGATCACCGCCGCCACCAGGCACAGGCCGGTCGCCGCGAAGGCGATCGGCCGTCGTCCGATGCGATCCGACAGGCGCCCGAGGAACAGCAGCGCAACCAGATTGCCGATGACATAAGCGGCATAGACGATGGTCAGCGCCACGCCCGAAAACCCGAATCTCGCCTGATAAAAGGCGTAGAGCGGGGTGATCATCGTGCTGCCGGCGAAGCCGAGCGCGATCAGCCCGGTCGCGGCGAGCATGCCCCGTCCGGGGTGATTGTGAACGGCCTGGCTCATGACCGGCCAAGGTAGGAAGCCGCGCCGGCAGGGACAATTTGGTCCGGGCCGAACCGTCCCGGCGTTACCTCAGCGGATCAGCCCGACCTCGCTGAAGGGCTTGGGCTCGACCGGCGGGATCGTCGCGTCGTTGAGCTCGCGCTGCCAGAAGCCGATGTCGATCCAGCGGCCCTGCTTGAACCCCAGTTCGCGCAACACGCCCTGACGGCGGAAGCCGGACGCTTCGTGCAGGCCGATCGAATAATCGTTGGGCAGCGAGATCACGCTGATCGCCTGGACGAAACCCTGCGCGCGCAAGGTGTTGATGAGCGCCGGATACAGCAATTTGCCGACGCCCTGGCCCTGCACCGCGCCGGACACGTAGATCGAGGTCTCGACGACGTAGCGATAGGCGGGGCGCTCGCGGAACTTGGTGGCATAGGCATAGGCCAGGACGGCATCGCCATCCTCCTCGCCATTGGTCGCCACGATCCACGGATAGAGCCCGTCGCTCGCCGTCATGCGGTTGCGCATGGCGCGGGTATCGGGTGCCTCGGTCTCGAACGAGACCGTGCCGGTCAACACATAGGGAGCGTAGATCGCGGCGATCGACGCGGCATCCTCGGGCCGCGCGGGGCGCAGTGCGATCATTGCCAGATCGCCTTTATCAGCATCTGCGCCAGCGTGCGGTCGTCGGCGGGTGCCCGCGCGTCGGAGAAACCCGCGCATTCGAGGCAACGCGCCTGGACCGAACTGGCGCTAGCCAGCCTTTTGGCGTCGCCCAGCGCGCGCGCCAGCACATCCTGGCGCTCGGCGGCGAGCGTCGCGAACAGGTCGCCCGACCGCGTATCGTCGGTGGCGCTGGTGTCGTCGTCATTGTCGGCGAAACCCGCCACCAGTTTGGCGAACCAGCCGGGCTGCTTTTCCAGATAGACGCGCTGGACGTTCTTGGGATCGATCCCGGCGCGCCTGGCGGCTTCCGCCACGGCGTCGTCGAGCGTGCCGAAGCGATCGACCAAGCCGATCTGGCGCGCGGTGCCGCCGTCCCAGACCCGGCCCTGGCCGATCTCGTCGACGCGCTGCGGCGTCAGCTTGCGGGCGGCGGCGACGCGCGCGACGAACTCGGCATAGCCGTGCTCGATCGATCCCTGGAGGATGGCATCGACCTGCGGGTTGGTGCCGCCATAGATGTCGGGCTGGCCCGACAGCGGCGTGGTCTTCACGCCGTCGGTGGTGATGCCGAGCTTCTTCAGCGAATTCTCGAAGGTCGGGATGATGCCGAAGATGCCGATCGAGCCGGTGATCGTATTGGGCTCGGCGTACACCACGTCGCCCGCGGTCGACACCCAATAGCCGCCCGACGCGGCGAGCCCGCCCATCGACACGACGATCGGCAGCTTCTGCGCCTTGGCCTCGAGCACCGCCTTGCGGATCGTTTCCGACGCCAGCGCCGAGCCGCCGGGGGAATCGATGCGCACGACCAGCGCCTTCAGATCCTTCTTGGCGAGGCCGTCGAGCACTGCCTTGGAGATGGTGTCACCGCCCGCGGTGCCGGGGCCGGCCTTGCCGTCGACGATGTCGCCCGCGACCGTCACGATGCCGATCTTGTCGCCGGAGGTCGACATCGGGTGCGCCGCGACGAAATCGTCATATTTGATCGTGGCGAAGCTGCCTGCGACCTTCTTGGGACCGTCCCCGGCGAGTTGCGCGACACGCTTGCCGAAGGCGAGGCGGTCGCCCAGCTTGTCGACCAGCCCGGCCGACAGGTTCGCCTGAGCGATATCGCCCTTGGCGGCGGTGATCGGCTGGTCGGGTGCGGTCAGGAAGGTGTCGATCTGCGCCTTGGGCCGCGCCTTGTGGATCAGGCCCTTCCACTGGTCGAAGATCGAGGCGTAGAGCGCGGTCAGCGCTTCCTTGGCCTCGGGCGATTGCGCGTCGCGGGTATAGGGTTCGACGTACGACTTGAACTTGCCGACGCGATAGACGTGGACGTTGACGCCGAGCTTGTCGATCAGCCCCTTGTAATAGAGCTGGTTGCCGCCCGGGCCCATGAACAGGCTGCCGCCCATCGGGTTGAGCCAGATCTCGCTGGCGTTGGCGGCGAGCAGGTAGCTGCCGTCGGTATAAGCGGTGGCGTAAGCGAGCACCGGCTTGCCCGACGCCTTGACCCGGCCGAGCGCGTTGGCGACTTCGGTCACCGCGGCGGGATAGCCGCCGCCATAGCCGTCGAGGTCGAGCACCACGACCTTGACGCGGGCATCGTCCCTGGCGGCGTCGATCGCGCGCACCAGGTCGCGCAAGCGGAATTGATGGCGCGGACTGTCGCCCTGCATCGCGGAGAAGGCGCTGACGCTGGCGGGCTGTTCGACGATCGGCCCGTTGAGCTTGAGCAGCAACGCACCGTCGCGCACCGCGCTATTGGGCTTGGCCGACAGTGCGGCGAACAGCATCCCGAAGAACAACAGCATGAAGACCAGGACCAGGCCGTCCTTGATGCCGACCAGGATCTTCCAGGCGCCGCGTACCAGTTTCACGTCGATCGTCTCCCCCGCTGCGTGATGCAGCGTGTAGCAAAGCCGCCCTAGCCGCAAGTGTGATGGTTGAGCAATACGCGTTTGGCCTGAAGCCGTTCCAGGCGAGTGGCGCTTGCGCTCGCCAGTCCCAGCCGTCACCCCGGCCTTGTGCGGGGGTCCACTTTTCCACACCCGCGCTGAGGCGTTGTTGCGCAGTGGATGCCGGGCCGAGCCCGGCATGACGGATCGGACGTCGATAACGACTGATAAGGCCCCTCGGGCGCGGTTCCGCTTTCGCTCAAACGCCGGACAGGAACGGCTGGGAGTGGCCGTCCCGCCAATTCTCCGCTAACGCCCCGTGCCCATGTCCGCGTCAGCCGCCCCCATGCCGCTGGCCGGCCCCGCACCTGCTTCGGCGCGCGCCGAGCTGAGTGCCCTGCTGCGCCTGTCCGGGCCGCTGGTCGGCGCCAATCTGCTGCAGATGGGCGTCTACGCCGTCGACGTGATGTTCGTCGCGCGGCTCAACGCGATCGATTTCGCGGCGGCGACGCTGGGCGTGTTCCTGTTCAGCCTGATCATGTGGGCGTTGATCGGCTTCACCGGCGCGTGCGCGCCGATCGTCGCCGCCGAGCTCGGCGCGCGGGCGCATGCGGTGCGCCAGGTGCGGCGCTCGTTCCGCATGGCGATGTGGCTGGGGCTGATCAGCGGGCTGTTCTTCATGGGCGTGCTGGCGTTCGGCGAGAAGATCCTGCTGCTGCTCGGTCAGGATCCGCGCGTCGCGGCGCGGACCGGCGTGTTCCTCGACATCCTGCTGTTCGTGATGGTGCCCAATATCTGGGCCGGCGTGATGCGCACCGTCGCCGCCGCGCTGGGCCGGCCGGGCTGGGCGATGCTGGTGACCGCGGGCGCGCTGGGCATGGGCGCGCTGGGCAATTGGCTGTTGGTGTTCGGCCATGGCGGCTTCCCGGCGCTCGGATTGCAGGGGTCGGCGATCGCCAGCCTGGTCACCGCGATTGCGATGATGCTGGCCTATGCCGCGATCCTGGCGTTCGACCGCAAGCTGCGCCGCTATCGCCTGTTCGGCAAATGGTGGCTGCCGCACTGGACCCGGATGGGCGAGATCGCGCGGCTCGGCGCGCCGATCGCGCTGACGTTCTCGCTCGAAGGCGGATTGTTCGGCGGTGCCGCGTTCCTGATGGGGCTGATCGGAGTGACCGAGGTCGCCGCGCACGCCATCGCGCTCAACATCGCCGCGCTCGCTTTCCAGGTGCCGTTCGGGATCGCGCAGGCCGCGACGATCCGCGTCGGCATGGCCTACGGCGCGCGCGACGGGACCTGGATCGCGCGCGCCGGCTGGGCGTCGATCGTCACCGGGACCAGTTTCATGCTGCTGACCGCAACCACGATCTGGGTCGCACCCAAGCTGATCGTCAGCATCTATGTCGATGTCGACGATCCCGCCCGGGCAGCCGAGGTCGCGTTGGCGATCCAATATCTCGCGGTCGCGGCGATGTTCCAATTGTTCGACGGTGCCCAGGCGGTGGCGGCAGGTGCGCTGCGCGGGCTGCAGGATACGCGCGTGCCGATGATCGTCGCCGCGTTCGGTTATTGGGTGGCGGGGTTCGGCACCGCGATCCTGCTGGGCTTTCACTGGCATTGGCAAGGCGTCGGGATCTGGGTCGGCCTCGCCGTCGGGCTGCTGGTGGTCTCGGCACTTCTGGTCACGCGCTGGTCGCTGCGCGAGCGGCTGGGACTGGTGCCGTCGCCGGCCTGACGGAGCACTCCATCGCGGGTTCGGGTAGGCCCGACGCAGGCGATGGAAAAAGAATATCCCGCGCCCGTTGACGAGTTGGAACGCCAGACACATATGGCGCGCGTTGGCACTCGGGGGAATCGAGTGCTAAACAGCATTTTCACTCTGCTTGAGGGACTCACGCAAATGAACTTTCGTCCGTTGCATGACCGCGTCCTCGTCCGCCGTGTAGAGGCGGAAGAGAAGACCGCGGGCGGGATCATCATCCCCGACACCGCCAAGGAAAAGCCGCAGGAAGGCGAAGTCGTCGCCGCCGGCACCGGCATCAAGGGCGAGGACGGCAAGGTCACGCCGCTCGATGTCAAGGCCGGCGACCGCATCCTGTTCGGCAAATGGTCGGGCACCGAGGTCAAGCTCAAGGGCGAAGACCTGCTGATCATGAAGGAAAGCGACATTCTCGGGATCGTCGGCTGACGATCCGTCATCCCAGCGAAAGCTAGGATCTCCAGCCTCAAACGCGGCGTGAGCCGCACCAGACCCCAGCGTTCGCTGGGGTGACGAACCAGAAGGAACAGCCAACATGGCAGCCAAGGACGTGAAATTTTCGCGGGACGCGCGTGAGCGCATCCTGAAGGGCGTCGACATCCTCGCCGATGCGGTCAAGGTCACCTTGGGCCCGAAGGGCCGCAACGTCGTGATCGAGAAGAGCTTCGGCGCGCCGCGCATCACCAAGGACGGCGTCACCGTCGCCAAGGAAATCGAACTCAAGGACAAGTTCGAGAACATGGGCGCGCAGATGATCCGTGAGGTCGCGTCGAAGACCAACGATCTCGCCGGCGACGGCACCACCACCGCCACCGTGCTCGCCCAGGCGATCGTCCGTGAGGGCATGAAGTCGGTTGCGGCCGGCATGAACCCGATGGACCTGAAGCGCGGCATCGATCTCGCCGTCGGCAAGGTCGTCGAGGACGTGAAGTCGCGCTCGAAGCCGGTCGCCGGCTCGAACGAGATCGCCCAGGTCGGCATCATCTCGGCCAATGGCGACACCGTCGTCGGTGAGAAGATCGCCGAGGCGATGGACAAGGTCGGCAAGGAAGGCGTGATCACCGTCGAAGAGGCGAAGGGTCTCGAATTCGAGCTCGACGTCGTCGAGGGCATGCAGTTCGATCGCGGCTATCTGTCGCCGTACTTCATCACCAACCCGGAGAAGATGACGGTCGAACTCAACGACCCGTACATCCTGATCCACGAGAAGAAGCTGTCGAACCTGCAGGCGATGCTCCCGATCCTGGAAGCGGTCGT
>NZ_JBQCCN010000119.1:0-12947 GCF_051962185.1 Sphingomonas sp. | reverse complement strand
GAAATCGGTGTCGAAGGACGATACCCAGCAGCTGGCGACGCTCGAGACCGACCTCAAGCGCGTGGTGTTCGGGCAGAACGATGCGATCGAGAAGCTCGCCTCGGCGATCAAGCTCAGCCGCGCCGGTCTGCGCGATCCCGACAAGCCGATCGGCAATTACCTGTTCACCGGCCCGACCGGCGTCGGCAAGACCGAGGTCGCGCGCCAGCTCGCCTCGATCATGGGCATCCCACTGCAGCGGTTCGACATGTCCGAATATATGGAGCGCCATTCGGTCAGCCGATTGATCGGCGCCCCCCCGGGCTATGTCGGCTACGACCAGGGTGGCCTGTTGACCGACGCGGTCGATCAGCAGCCGCATTCGGTGCTGCTGCTCGACGAGATCGAGAAGGCGCATCCGGACCTGTTCAACATCCTGTTGCAGGTGATGGACAACGGCAAGCTGACCGACCACCACGGCAAGACGGTCGATTTCAGGAACACCATCCTGATCATGACGACCAATGCCGGCGCGTCCGACATGGCGCGCGAGACGCTCGGCTTCGGCAATCTTAGCCGCGAGGGTGAGGACGAGCAGGCGGTCCAGAAGATGTTCACGCCGGAATTCCGCAACCGGCTCGATGCCATCGTGCCGTTCGGATACCTGCCGCCCGAGGTCGTCGCCCGCGTGGTCGAGAAGTTCATCCTGCAGCTCGAGCTGCAGCTCGCGGACCGCAACGTCCACATCAGCCTCGATGACGAGGCCAAGAAGTGGCTGACCGACAAGGGCTATGACAAGCTCTATGGTGCGCGCCCCATGGGCCGCCTGATCCAGGAGAAGGTCAAGCAGCCGCTCGCCGAGGAATTGTTGTTCGGCAAGCTCGTCCATGGCGGCGAAGTGGTGGTGAAACTGAAGGACGGCGCGCTGGCCTTCGAAATCACGCCCGCGGCACCGAAGAAGCCCGGCAAGAAGGGCGGCAAGGCCGCCAAGGCCGAAGCGAAGTAAGGTACCTATCCCCTCTCCCGCGTGCGGGAGAGGGCTTAAGAAGAGCCCCCCCTTTCCGTCTCCCCGTGACGCGCCGCCTCACCGGCCGTATGCGGAAGGCATGGCCCCACAACTCCAGACGATCCTCGGCTGGCTCGACATCGCGGGCCTGTCCGTGTTCGCCGCCTCCGGCGCGCTCGCCGCGGCGCGCAAGCGGCTCGATTTCGTCGGCGCGTGCTTCTTCGCGCTCGTCACCGCGACCGGCGGCGGGACCTTGCGCGACGTGCTGATCGGCGCACCGATCTTCTGGATGCACGATCCCGTTCCGGTCATCCTCTGCCTGATCGTGGCGGTCGCCGCTTGGGCGATCCCGCTCCGATGGTGGCCCGAGCGCGCGCTCGACTGGTTCGACGCCGCCGGCCTCGCCGCTTATGCGGTCTATGGCGCGGCCAAGGCGCTGCAGTTCGGCATCGCCCCGGTCTCGGCCGCCACGGCGGGAATCATCACGGCCTGTCTCGGCGGGGTGATCCGCGACACGATCGCCGGCGTGCCCTCGGTCATGATGCGGCACGAATTGTACGTCACCGCCGCACTGGCCGCGGCCGCTTCGTTCGTCGCGCTGATGGCGGCCGGCGTAGCGCAGCCCTGGTCGGCGGCATTGGGCGCGCTGCTAGGCTTCGGGCTGCGCGGCGCGGCGATCCGCTGGCATCTCAGCCTGCCGCCGCATCGAGGGCATTGATCGCGACCGACTCGCCGCGACCCTGCATCACTCGACGCAGGCGCAGCGCGGCTTCCACGCCGGGCGGAAGCTCGCCGGCGGGGTGCGATAGGTCAGCGTGATCTCCGTCGTCCTGATCACGGTCGTGGTGACCTTGGTCGTCTTCGACACGAGCCGCGCCGGCGGCGCCGGGATCGGCAGATAGGCGATGCGCGGCGGCGCGACGGGAACCGGAACCGGTCGGGGCGGCGGCGGCGGGGCGAAGCGGCGCATGCGATAATAGCGCCGGTCGGCCTCGCGCTCCTCGGCGATGCGGTGCCGCCACTGGTCGCGGCTCACCGCGCGAGCGACCTGCCAGTCCGCGCTCAGCCACGCGCCATCGCGGCAATCCTCGTCCCAGCCGCACATGTCGTCGATGCGGCCGCGTAGCCGCTTGATCAACCGGTCCATGCCCCAGCCGGTCGACAAATCGAGATCGGCGACGCTGACCACGGTGGTCTGCACGTCGTCGTCATAATAGTCCGACGCGGTGGCGGCCGGCACGATCAGCGCGGTGCCCAGGATAACGGCGGCAATCAGCGATCGGGTCATCACGCGCCCTCATCGGTTAACCATGTTCCGATCGCATAACGATCCGGTTGGTTCCCGGAGTCAAGCGCGCCGACAGGTCGGCGCCGTCCAATCGAGGGACGACATCGACCCGGCGCCCGTCCCGATTGTCGCGCTGCCGCGATTTGCCTCCGATTTACCAATAATTTGCGTAAGCCGATTAGGGCGGGCGTCATGCGTTCCGCCGGCCATTTCGCCTGGATCATCACGGCCGTGCTGTTGGCTGTCGCCTCTCTATGGTCGCCGCCGGCCGCGGCACGAAGCGCGATCATCGGGGAGCCGCTGGCCGCGTGCGTCGCGACCGTCCGCACCGGCGACAGCCCCGCCGTCATGTTCGCCTCCCCGGCGCGTTTCGATTGCACCCGACGCCAAACGTCCTACGGACAGGGCGACTTCTGGGTGATCTCCCAGCCGCTCGACCATGTTGCGGGAGTCGACGCTCGGTCGCGCGTGCGCATCGCCAGCCTATGGCAGGACGGGATCACGCTATATGCGCTCTATCCGGGCGGCGCCGTCCATGGCTGGCGGCTCGATGGCCGCGCGACCAACCGGCACATCCAATTGGGCGCGATCATCGAATGGCCGCTGCCGGCCGAATTGGGGTCGCCGATCCGATTGATGTGGCACGTTCAAGGATCGGCCAATCTGCGGGGCATCCTGCTCGCTCCGACCATCGCGACGCCGACCCAATCGAGCCAGGCCAACATGCTGATGACGGCGCTCTATGCCGGATTCGGCGGGCTGTGTCTGGCGTTGCTGATCTACAATCTCGCGATGTGGGGCGCGCTGCGCCATCCGTTCCAACTGGCCTATTGCGGAATGGTCGCGGCGCTGATGCTCTACGCCATCACCTCGTCGGGGGCGCTGGCCTGGATCTATCCGGCGATGGCCAACAACGACCGGCTGAAGCTCAACTACGTCCTGCTGTGCACGGCGGCGGCGGCTGCACTGACCTTTGCGCGTTATTTCTTCGCGCCCGCCGTCACCGCCGGCTGGGTCGGCAAGGCGGTCAACATGATCACCGCCGCCACGGTGCTTGCGACCGCGGCGCTCGTGCTCCTGGCCCCCTGGCATATCCACGCGCTCGATACCGCTTTCTCGCTGACGTTCGGCGCAATCGTCATCGTCGTCTTTCCGATCATCGCACGTGCGCGCGCCGAACGCAGCCCGCATGTCTGGCTGTTCGCGATCGCCTGGGCCGCGCCGATCCTGTTCGCGGCGCTGCGCCTGCTCGGTAATCTGACGCTGATTCCGTGGAGCTTCTGGCTCGATAATTCGACCATCCTGTCGATGGCGTTCGAGGCGATCATCTCGACCCTGGCGATCGCCTATCGCATCCGCTTGCTGTCGATCGAACGCGACGAGGCGATCGAGCGCGAGGTCATCACCGCCCGGCTCGCCGATACCGATCCCTTGACCGGCCTGCTCAACCGCCGCGCCTTCCTGCGCCAGGCGATCGGGCGTGAGGGTGCTCAGGCACTGATCCTGACCGATCTCGACCATTTCAAGCGGATCAACGAGACGCTCGGTCATGACGGCGGCGACGAGGTGTTGCGCGTCTTCGCCCGAACCCTCCGCCAGGCCGCGCCCGGCGCGCTGATCGCGCGAATGGGCGGCGAGGAATTCGCCGTGCTCGCCCCCGTCGAGCGGGCGGTGACCCCCGATGCCGTCCTCGCCAAGCTGCGCGCCGCGCGGATGCCGTTCGACCTCACCGTCACTGCCAGCATCGGCGCCTGCACCGGGCCGCTGACGACCGAACCCGACTGGAAGTCGATGTACCGCTGCGCCGATCGCGCGTTGTTCGACGCCAAGCAGGCAGGTCGCGACCGCGCGCGCTTCGCGCCGCCGCTAGCGGTACGCGCCGCATAGCGTCGATCGCGACAGTCGTTTCGATTCCGAAATTTGCGACGGATGGCGGCGGTGCACGCTTGCTGGCGCCGCATGAGGGGATTATGGAGAGCGCCGGAGGCGCGGGTGTATGCGTAAGCGCAGAATGATCGTTGCGATGGCGGCATTGCTCGCGCTCGTGGCGCTCGTGCGCCATCCGACCGCCGATATCGAGATTCTGACGCATCGCGTCGGCGACCCCGCCCCGCATCGTATCCAGGCCGCGGTCGATCTCGGCGTGGTCGCGGTCAAGTTCCTGCTGACCTGGACCGGCGGCCAGGCGGTCGATCGCTAAGCTGCGTCTTGCCGTCCTCCCGGCGGCGCGCTTACACCCTTGTCAATGACACGAGACGCGGAGAGCATCTGGCGCGGCAGCGCCTATCGTCACCCGACGCCCTGGGCGACCGATTTTCCGCCGCTGTCGCTGGTCGATATGTTCGAGAACAGCGCGCGCGCCCATCCCGACCGCGCTTTGCTCGACTTTCTCGGCCGCCGCTATTCCTATGCCGAAGTGATGGACGGCGCGACGCGGGTCGCCGCTGGCCTCGCGCGGATGGGCTACGGTCCTGGCGACCGCATCGGCCTGTTCCTGCCCAACGTGCCGCATTACCTCGCCGCCTATTTCGGCATTCTCAAGCTCGGCGCGACCGTGGTCAATTTCTCGCCGCTCTACACGGCGGCCGAACTGGCGCATCAGGTCGAGGATTCGGGCACCAGATTGCTCTTCACCATTTCAGCCAGCGCGATGCTGCCGACCGCGCTCGAGGTGCTCGACACCAGCGGCCTGGAGCGCCTGATCGTCGGATCGGTAGCGGGCGCGCTGCCCGCGACCAAGTCGCTTTTCTATAGCCTGTTCCGCGGCAAGGAGGTGGCCAAACGCCCCGACGACGCGCGTATCTCGGCCTTTTCCGCGCTGATCGCCAATGACGGCCGGCACGATTTCCCGGCGATCGACCCGGCGACGCATCTCGCGCTGATCCAATATACCGGCGGCACGACCGGCACTCCGAAAGGCGCGATGCTGACGCATCAGAATTTGTCGGCCAATGCCCGCCAGGTGCAAGGCATGGACCCACACCCCGGCGACGAGGATCGCATCATCGGCGTGCTGCCGCTGTTCCATGTCTTCGCCAATACCTGCGTGATGAACCGGACGATCGTGAACGGAGGCACGATCGTGATGCTGCCGCGCTATGACGGCGCGCAGGTGCTCGCGGCGATCGAGCGGACCAAGGCGACCGCGCTGCCCGGCGTGCCCACGATGTACCAGGCGCTGCTCGACCACCCCAAGCTCGCCTCCGCCGACCTCTCCAGCCTCAAATATTGTATTTCGGGCGGGGCGCCGTTGCCCGCCGAGGTCAAGGCCAGGTTCGAAGCGGCGACCGGCGCGCGAGTGATCGAGGGCTATGGCCTGTCGGAGAGTTCGGGCGTGGTCTCGTGCAACCCGTATGAGGCCGAGGGCAAGCTCGGCACGATCGGCCAGCCGATCGCGGCGACCGAAATCCGGCTGGCCGACAAGGAGGATTCGTCGCGCCCCGCGCCGGACGGCGAGCCCGGCGAGATCCTGGTCCGCGGACCGCAGATCATGAAGGGCTATTGGAACCGGCCCGACGCCGATGCCGATGTATTCGTGCCCGATGCCGGCGGCGCCTGGCTGCGCACCGGCGATGTCGGCACGATCGACGCGGACGGATTCATCCATGTCGTGGATCGCCTTAAGGACATGATCGCGGTCAGCGGGTTCAAGGTGTTCCCGAGCCAGGTCGAGGCTTTGCTCTATCGCCACCCGGCGGTGAAGGAAGCGCTGGTGATCGGCGTGCCCGACACCTATCGCGGCGAGCAACCGCGTGCTTACGTCACGCTCAACGACGGCGCGACCGCGACGGGCGACGAGATCAAGGCGTGGCTCAACCCGCAGCTCGGCCATCACGAGCGCGTCGACCAGGTGGTGGTGCGCCTCGCCCTGCCCAAGACCTTGGTCGGCAAGCTCAGTCGCAAGGAATTGGTCGCGGAAGTGCGCGGCGAAACGACGGCCGGCTGAGGGCCGCGGGCGCCGGCTATTGGCGTCGACTCTTGCGCGCCGATTGTTTGCCGCCATTTCCAGGCCGCGTGGCGATGCCCCCGGATGCCGCATCGCTACCGTTCGGCGGGTCGCTAAAGATCGAGATCGCCGGCCGCCCGACCATCGGCGTAGCGGTTTTCGGCATCCGCGCCTCGAGCGGGGCGAGCCATTTGGCGACGCGGCTGCCGATCGATACTTGCGGCTGCGACGGCGTGATGCTGCCCATCCCCTCCCATTGCGTGATCAGCGCGCGGGCCTGTTCGCCGGCCTTGGCCAGCGGCACCGGCTGGCGCAGCGCATGGTTGATCATCGCGTCGCCGAAGAAGGTCCAGTCCTTGTCCGCCGCGCAGCCGAACGACGTGCGGTCGGCAGACGCCGCGGTGAACAAGACGGTGGTGTCGCTCGCCATCGCCGGCACGAACACGCCCGAATAACAGGCGGACAGGATCAGCAGGCGGTTCCTGATGCCGAGCTCATCGAACATCCGCGCCATCCGCGCCGGCGAGACCACGCCGAAGCCGTCGTCGCCGTCATGATAGGCGAGCCCGAACGGTGCGCCGTGCCCGGCGGTGTAGAGCACCACCACATCCTCGTTGCGGTCCATCAGCTCGGCGATCCGGGCGAGCGCCAGCGCCAGCGCGCGCGGGCTGCCGTTGGGCAACTCGCTCGGTCCCGATCCGTCGGTTCCGGCCAGCACGATCGTATGCCCGGCCGCGCCGTAGCGCCGCGACAGCACCTTGCCGGCCTCGCGCGCCTCACGGCCGAAGATCGGATCGCTGTCGAGCCCGACCACGACGACATAAGCGTCGACCACGCCCTTGCGCTGGGGCTGCAGCGCGGCGAGCGCGCGGTCGAGCCGGCGCTGGTCGGCGAGCATCCAGACCGGCGAGCGATCGCGTTCGAGTTCGGGTCCGAGCGCAAGCGATGCTTCGGTCTGCGCTTCGTCTTCCCCGGTGCCGAGGCCCGGCCAGCCGGAAGTATGTTGGGGGGCGGCATAAGGCGTGGTCGCCTGCCCGGTCGCCGAACCCGCGAGCGAAAGGCTGGCAGCGGCGATGGCCGCCAGCGCGACGACACGACGAACCAACTGGTGACGCATGGGACCCGGCCCCTGTTATCGTGCGTCGAACGTGGCGCGGCGGGACGCGAAGTCAAGCGATCGGGATCAGTCCCGGCGATATTGCTCGTCGCTGACCTTTTCCATCCAGTCGACCGCTTTGCCATCGAGCCGCTCCTGGATCGCGATATGCGTCATCGCATTGGTCGGCGTCGCGCCGTGCCAATGCTTCTCGCCCGGCTCGAACCAGATCACGTCGCCGGGCCGGATCTCCTCGACCGGGCCGCCTTCGCGCTGGACCCAGCCGAGGCCGGCGGTGACGATCAGCGTCTGGCCGAGCGGATGGGTGTGCCACGCGGTCCGGGCGCCGGGTTCGAAGGTGACGCTGGCGCCGGCGACACGTGCCGGATCGGGCGCGGTGATCAGCGGATCGATACGGACCGTGCCGGTGAACCAATCCTCCGGCCCTTTGCCGGAAGGTTGGGAGCCGCTGCGCTTGATGTCCATGAAACCGTCCTTTCGATCGGGTCGCAACGCACGTCGCGGCCGCGATATCCGGTCAGCGCCCGACCAACGCCTGGTCGCGCATCCCGCGCCAGACCTTCAGCGCTTGCACCGTCTCGGGAACGTCATGGACGCGGAGCAACTGGACGCCAGCTTCCGCGCCCTTGAGCGCCAGCGCGATCGAGCCGCCGAGCCGCTGATCGGCGGGCGCCTCGTTCGACAGCGCACCGATCATCCGCTTACGGCTGGCACCGAGCAGGACCGGGCAGCCGAGGCCGTGGAACATGGCGAGGCCGTTCAACAGCGAGAGATTGTCCTGGAGCGACTTGCCGAAGCCGATGCCGGGATCGACGATGATCCTGGCGCGGTCGACCCCGCCCGCGACCGCCGCAGCGATCCGCGCGTCGAGCCAGTCGTAGACCTCGGTCAGCACGTCGCCATAGCCGCTGCCGCCATGCGGTCCCTTGGCCGGGTCGGGCGAGTGCATCAGCACGACCGGGCAGCCGGCTTTCGCCACCACTTCGAGCGCGCGGTCGTCCCACAGCAAGGCGGCGACGTCGTTGACGATCGCGGCGCCGGCGGCGAGCCCTGCCTCCATCACCATCGCCTTGCGCGTGTCGACCGATACCAGAGTGCCGGCGCGGGCGAGACCGCGGATCACGGGCTCGACGCGCTTCTTCTCGTCCTCTTCCCAGACGAGTTCGGCACCGGGCCGCGTCGATTCACCGCCGACGTCGATCAGCGCCGCGCCGGCCGAGGCCATCGCCACGCCGGCGGCGACGGGATCGTCGGACGGCCCCTTGTCGGAGAAGCTGTCCGGGGTGACGTTGAGGATGCCGGCGACCAGCGGCTGGTCGAAGCGCAAGGTGCGCTCGCCGAGCGTCAACGGCGCGCGGGGCGCGGTGATGATGGTGTGCAGTTCGGCGGCGCGTTCGTCATTGGCGCAGAGCGTCCGGGCGAATTCGGCGATCGGCACGGTCCGCCGGGCGCCGCCCTCGATCACCTCATAGGCCGCGAACCATTGCATCCCGCCCGCCAGCCGCGCGACCTCGCCGTCGCGGCCGATCGGGGTGTCGGCGAACTGGACAGGGCGGAGGTGGAGTTTTGCCATCGGGTCACTTTCGTCATGCCGGGCTTGTCCCGGCATCCACCGTGCAGCAAAGCGCCGCGGCTTCAGGGTGTGCGGCACAGTGGACCCCGGGACAAGCCCGGGGGTGACGCGTTCCTTGGGACGTACCGCTAGGGCTGCGTCGCGAGCAGGTAATTCTGGCGCAGCGCATCGATCGGCTTGAGCCCATCGACCGCCTCGAAATGCCAGAAGGTCCAGCCGTTGCATGCCGGCGCCTTTTGCAAGGTCGCGCCAAGCTTGTGGATCGATCCCGCCTGGCCGCACTCGCTCTTGAGCGAGCCGTCGGCGCCGACCGTCGCCTTCCAGCGGCGCTTGGTGTCGGTCAGCACCGTACCGGGTGCCAGCATGCCGTTCTCGACCAGCGAGCCGAACGCGACGCGCGGTGCCGCCTTTGGGCTCTGCATCGTGGTCAGCGCCGATTCGTCGAGCGGCAACGCCGCGGCGATGCGTTCCTCGGCCGCCTCGATATAGACCGGCTCTCGCTCGATCCCGATCCAATGCCGGCCGAGCCGCTTGGCGACCGCACCGGTGGTGCCGGTACCGAAGAACGGGTCAAGGACGACATCGCCGGGCTTCGAGCAGGCGAGCAGGATGCGGTAGAGCAGCGCCTCGGGCTTCTGGGTCGGATGGACCTTGACCCCGCCCTTCTTCAATCGCTCCTGCCCGCCGCAGATCGGGAATTCCCAGTCCGAGCGCATCTGGAGCTCGTCGTTGAGCGTCTTCATGCTGCGGTAGTTGAAGGTGTATTTGGCGCCCTCGCCGCTCGACGCCCAGATCAATGTCTCATGGGCATTGGTGAAGCGCGTGCCCTTGAAATTGGGCATCGGGTTGGCCTTGCGCCAGATGATGTCGTTGAGGATCCAATAGCCCAGATCCTGGATCGCGGCGCCGACCTTGAAGATGTTGTGATAGCTGCCGATCACCCAGATCGAACCGTTATCCTTGAGGACGCGCTTCGCCTCGCCCAGCCATTCGCGGGTGAAGCGGTCATAGGCGCTGAGGCTGTCGAACTTGTCCCAATCGTCGGTGACCGCATCGACATGGCTGCCGTCCGGCCGCGACAGGTCGCCGCCGAGCTGGAGATTGTAGGGCGGATCGGCGAAGATCAGGTCGACCGACTTGGCCGGCAGCGCGCGCATCGTCTCGATGCAATCGCCCATGACGATGCGGTCGAGCGGCAATTCGCCCGGCACCAGCACCGACGGAGCGATCCGCGCACTGACCTTCTCGATGACCCCCATCGTTAACCACTCCCCCGCAATGTCGCGCCCCAAATTCAGGGCCGGCGGACTCCGGTCAAGCGAAGTTTAGTTAACGAGTTTGATTGCCAAATGGTTAAGGACGCGGAACATTTTACGACCCGCACGAGATGTTGAGTCTCAAGTTATCCACAGCCCCAAGCCATGGGGTGTGGCAAAAAAGACTCTTAAAGCGGGAGAACCGCTTGCGCGACCGGCGCGAAGCTCCGCCGGTGCAGCGGACATGGCCCATGCTCGCGCAACGCGCGCAGAGGTTCGGGCGCGCTATAGCCCTTGTTCGACTGCCAACCGTACTGCGGGTAGCGTTCGGCATGGGCGATCATGATCGTGTCGCGAGTGTGCTTGGCGACGATCGACGCGGCGGCGATCGACATGCTGATCCCATCGCCACCGACGATCGCGGTCGCCTGCCAGGTCCAGCGCGGCAGGCGGTTGCCGTCGACCAGGACGTGCCCTGGCGGACAGCCCAACGCCTCGACCGCGAGCGTCATCGCCTTCATCGTCGCCCAATAGATGTTGAGGCTGTCGATCTCGTCGGCCTCGCAAATGCCGATGCCGACCATCGCGCAATCCATCAGTCGGCCGTGCAGCCGCGCGCGCTCGGCGGCAGTCAGCTTCTTCGAATCGTCGAGCCCGCGCGGAATTCCCTTGGCCGGCAGAATGACCGCCGCCGCCACTACCGGCCCGGCGAGCGGCCCGCGGCCGGCTTCGTCGACGCCGGCGACCGGGGCGAGACAGAGCTTTTCATGTTTTAAGCCGGGCATTCTAGCCCTCTATCTCGTCGAACGGGTTTACGCCAAGTGCGTGCCCCAACGGCCCGTGGCCGCCGCCCAGCCCGGGCGCGGAGAGGATGGCGATGCGGACGAAACGGATCGCGCGTTCGACGGCATCCTCGACCGTCATGCCGTCTCCCAGCCCGGTCGCGATCGCGCTGGCGAGCGTGCAGCCGGTACCGTGCGTATCGTTCGTGTCGAACCTTTTGCCTTCCCAATGGCGGAGGCGACCGCTGGGCGAATAGAGTTCGTCGACGATCCAATGTCCTTCGGCATGTCCGCCCTTGGCCATGAGGTGCGTGCCGTGGGCGAGCACGGCATCCTTGCCGCCAAGTGCCTCGAGTTCGGGCAGATTGGGTGTCGTGACCGATGCCGATCCCATTAGCCGCTCGAACGCCGCGATCGTTTCCGCATCGGCCAGCGTGTCGCCGCTCGTTGCCACCATCACCGGATCGAACACGATCGGCACGTCGAGCGACTCCAGCACGTCGGCCACAGCCTGCGCCGTCGCGGCCGAACCGATCATCCCGATCTTGACCGCATCGACCCCGATATCGGTCACCACGGAATTGATCTGCGCAATGACCGTGTCGGTCGGCACCGCCAACACCGCCTGGACGCCGAGCGTATTCTGCGCGGTGATCGCGGTGATCGCGGTCATCGCGTGGCCGCCGAGCATCGTCACCGTCTTGATGTCGGCCTGGATCCCCGCGCCGCCGCCCGAATCGGACCCGGCTATGATGAGGATGCGGGGAGTCATTCGTAACGTTCCAACAGATCGCACCTTAGTTCGCGCGAGAGCCCAATCTCGCTCTCCCCTCCGGGGAGAGGGGCAGTGCCGCAAGCGCATCGCCTGTGACTGCCCCTCTCTCCAGCCCTCGCCCCGATGGGGAGAGGGAGAATAGCTTACCCCCGCTTCCTCGCCTGCGGATAGCTGCCCAGCACGCGCATCCATTTCGAGTGGAAGCCCAGTTCCTCGAGCGCGCGGTCGAAATTCTCGTCGCCCGGCCGGCCCTCGACGTCGGCGTAGAAATCGGTCGCCGCGAAGCTGCCGCCGCGCTGATAGCTTTCGAGCTTGGTCATGTTGACGCCGTTGGTCGCGAAGCCGCCCATCGCCTTGTAGAGCGCGGCGGGAATGTTCTTCACCTCGAAGATGATGGTGGTCATGAACGGCCCCTCACCGGTCAGCGGCCGGCTGCCCCGCGCCAGGATCACGAAGCGCGTGGTGTTGTGCTCGGCGTCGGCGATGTCGCTCGCCAGGGTTTCCAGGCCATAGATCTTGGCGGCTGGTGGCGGCGCGAGCGCGGCGACCTTGGGGTCGTTCATCTCGGCGATCAGCGCCGCGGCACCCGCGGTGTCGGGATAGGCGATCGGATTGATGCCGTGCGCCTTCAGCCAATGCCGGCACTGGCCGAGCGCCTGGGGATGGCTCATCGCTTCCTTGACGCCGTCGAGCGGGCCGAGACCCATCAGCGCGTAGCGGATCGGCAGGAAATGCTCGCCGGTGATGACCAAGCCCGATTCGGGCAGCAGGAAGTGCATGTCGGCGACGCGGCCGTGGAGCGAATTTTCGATCGGGATGACCGCGCAATCGGCGCGCCCTTCCTTCACCGCGTCGATCGCGTCTTCGAAGCTGAAGCACGGCAAAGGCAAGCCGTTGGGAAAGGTTTCCTCGACCGCGACATGACTGTTGGCACCCGGCGCGCCCTGAAACGCGACCGCGCGCTCGGGCTCGCGGGCAGCGGCGTCGGTCATCGCGGCGACGATGGGCCGGGCGGGGGCGGCGAAGTTCTCCATGGGCGGCGGGGATTAGAGGTGTGCCTCCGCAGTAGCAACCCGAGCTTTGTTTGACGCGCTCTCGCGCGTGGACGGTGCCGGCCCCCCCCCCCCACCCCCCCCCCCAAACAAGAAAAACTTTGGGGGGGGGGGGGGGGGGCGGGGCCGGCCCGCCCGCGCCCCGGTGGGGCCCCAACAAAACACCCCCAAGA
>NZ_JBQCCN010000118.1:0-16735 GCF_051962185.1 Sphingomonas sp. | reverse complement strand
CCGAAACGCTGATCTACGCCGCCTGGCAGCGTTGGGATGAAGGCGCGCTCGTCCGCTTCGACGGCGACTATGCGATCGCCGTGCGCGACCCGGCGCGAGGCGAAATGGTCCTCGCGCGTGATCCGGTCGGCCAGCGGCCGTGGTTCTTTGCCGTCGAGGGAGGGCGCGTCGCGGTCGCGTCGATGCCGCGCGCGGTCAACGCCTTGCTCGGGCGCCGCGCCGTGCCCGACGCCGCGCGCCTGATCGAGCACCTCATGGGCCGCGCTCCCGCGGACGGATCGAGTTTCTTCGCCGGAGTCCTGCAGGTCGAACCTGGGGAGATCGTACGTATCGCACGCAACGGCGCAGTCGCTCGCCACCACCACTGGAATCCAGAAACCCACCGCGCGCGATGGCGCGCGGGCGTCGATTATCCCGGCCGATTGCGCGCGTTGCTCGATGATGCCGTCGATAGCCGATGCGACGGCGCCATCGCCGCGCATCTGTCGGCCGGCATCGACAGCAATGCGGTGACCGCGGCGGCGGCGCGCGACGGCCGCGCGGTCGACGCCTTCACCGCCATTCCCGCGTCGCCGGCGACCACCTGCCCGCCCGACCGGCTGGCCGACGAAAGCGCGATCGCCGCGTTGCTCGCGGGGCAACATCCATCGATCCGTCACCACGTCGTGCGGCCCGATGCGCATGCCGTCGACCTGCTCGATCTCGCCTGGAACGCGTTCGAACAGCCGATGCCCAACCCCGCCAACTTCGGCTGGGTCGCCGCGATCAACGACGCGGCGCGCGATCTCGGCCATTCGGTCATGCTGATCGGCCAATTCGGCAATTTCGCCTTCAGCGCGCCACGCGCCACCGCCACCGGTGCGCGGGCGATGCTGGCCGCCTTGCGACGGTCGCCAGCACGCCCCTCTCCGTTTCTGGCTGCGCGTCACTGTGCGAATGCGACCGACGACCCACCCGACCCGTTGCGCCCGTTCCGCCGGGTCAATCCTGGCCCCCATATCCATGGCACCTGGCGGCATTGGGGGATCGAGCTGCGCGATCCCACCGCCGCTCGCCGTCTGGTCGAATTCTGCCTGACCGCCCCCGCGCGAACGCTGAGCGAGGGTGGCGAGACCCGGCTGCTGGCCCGGCGCGCGCTTGCAGGGCTGCTCCCGGCCGCGACATTGTCCGAGCCGCGCCGCGGCTATCAGGCGGCCGACTGGCTGCCGCAACTGGCCGCGCGAGCCGATCGGGCGCGCGACATCATCGAGGGATTCGCCCGCGACGGGCTGGCCGCCGACCTGCTCGATATCGCCGCGTTGCGCCGCGCGGCGGACGCCTTGCCCGACGCGCTCCCCTCACCCGCGACCGAATTCACCTATCGCAATCATTTCCTCCGCGCGCTGGCGACGGGCGACTTCATCGCCCGCGCCAATCGGCTCGCCTAACTCTCCCTCGCTGCTTATGGTCGCGCGATGATCGGTCTGCGTTCCGCCATCGCGCGCCAGGTGCGCGGCCTGTTGTCCGATCCCGCCAATCCCCCGATCGAGCGCGCCTATGACGGCAGCGGGCTGTTCGCTCCGGATTCGGTCGCGTGGCGCGTGCATATCGACGTGACCGGCATGATGGTCGGCGGCATCACCGCGCTGATGCTGCAGATGCTTCACCCGCGCGTGCTGGCGGGTGTGTGGGATCATTCGAGCTTTCGCAACGACATGACCGCGCGGCTCAAAGGGACGGCGCGCTTCATCGCCCAGACCACATTCGAAACACGCGCCTCCGCCGAAGCGCAGATCGCGCGGGTGCGGCACATCCACGACGTGGTGTCGGGGACGCTGCCCGACGGCACGCCCTATCGCGCCGGCGACCCGCGCCTGCTCGCCTGGGTCCATGTCGCCGAAGTGTCGAGCTTCCTCGCCGGCTGGATCAGATATGGCGAGCCCGGCATGAGCGTCGCCGATCAGGACCGTTATTACGCCGAGGTCGCGCAGATCGGCGCGCTGCTCGGTGCCGACCCGGTGCCGCGCAACCGCGCCGAGGCCGATGCCATAATCCGCGACTTCCTGCCCGAGCTGAAGGCCGACCACCGCAGCGCCGACGTCCTCCACGTCCTGCTCCACCAGCCGCCGCCCAGCCTGATGCTGGTCCCGTTCCAGGCGATGACCATGCGCGCCGCGATCGACCTGCTGCCCGAATGGGCGCGGCGGATGCACGGCCTCCATCGCCCGAGCGTCAGTCGCCCCGTCATCCACGCCGGCACCCGGGGCGTCGCGGAGGTGGTTCGCTGGGCGCTGAAAAGCTGAGTCAGGCGATCGATGCGCGGCGGCGCGCGTAGAGAAAATAGATCGCCAGGCCGATGCCGTTCCAGAGGAAGAACCAGACCTGCGTGACGGTCTGCAGGCTGGTGAAGAGATAGAGGCAGCCGAGGATCGCGACCGGCGCGACCAGCCAGACCGCCGGCGTCCGGAACGGCCGCTTCGCCCCCGCATCGCGGCGGCGCGACACCAATACGCATACCGCCACCGCGACGAACGCGCACAGGGTGCCGGCATTGGCCAGGCTGGCGATCACGTCGAGCGGCGTCAGCGCGGCAAGGATCGAGACCAGCACCGCCGTCACCGCCGTGATCCGCGCGGGCGTGCCGCGGCTCGATACCTTGGCGAGACTCGTCGGCAGGAAGCCGTCGCGCGCCATCACCAGGAAGATGCGGCTCTGCCCGTAGAGGAAGCCCAGGATCACTGTCGGCAACGCGATCGCCGCCGCGGCGGCAACCACCGTGGCGACGCCCTGCTGCCCGATCCCGCGCAGGATCAATGCCAGCGGCTCGGGACTGTTGGCGAATTTGGAGAAATGGAGCGCGCCGACCGCCGCCGCCGCCACCACCATGTAGATCACGGTGCACGCCAGCATCGACCCGACGATGCCGATCGCCAGGTCGCGCTCGGGCCGCTTGGCTTCCTCGGCCGCGGTCGAGATCGCGTCGAAGCCGTAAAAGGCGAAGAAGATGATCGCCGCCGCGCCCATCATGCCGTATTTGACCCCGCCCGCGCCCGGCGTGCTGCCGTAGCCCAGCGGCGCGAACGCATGGAGATTGGCCGCGGCGAAATGCGGCAGCGCGACCGCGACGAACAAGGTCAGCGTCACGATCTTGAGCACCACCAGCGCGGTATTGATCCGCGCGCTTTCGCGGGTGCCGAGCATCAGCAATCCCGCCACCACCGCGATGATGACGATCGCCGGCACGTTGATGCCCGGCGTGGCGAGATGGAGCGTCCCGTCGGCGAACGATCCGACCAGCGTCGGCCCATGCGTCAGATAACCGGGAAGCTCGATCCCCAGCCCCTTGAGAAACCCGACCGCATAGCCCGACCAGCCGACCGCGACGGTCGCCACCACCAGCGAATATTCGAGGATCAGCGACCAGCCGACCACCCAGGCGATGATCTCGCCCAGGGTCGCGTAGCTATAGGTATAGGCGCTGCCCGAGGCCGGGATCATCGTCGCCATCTCGGCATAGCAGAGCGCCGCCGCCGCGCAGATCGCGCCCGCCACCGCGAAGCTCAGCAGCACGGCGGGCCCGGCGCGATCGGCACCAACGCCGATCAGCGTCAGGATGCCGGTACCGACGATCGCTCCGACGCCGAGCGCGACCAGATGCGGCCAGCTCAACGTCCGCGCGAGCTGATGCTCGGGCGGTGCCTCGGTGATGGTCTTGCGGCGGAGAAGACTTGGCATGCGGCCCCCTGATTGTTTCGGGGGAGACTAAGGCGTGCGCTCGCGACCGGCAACGCCCCGCGATCGGTACTCGCACTGTGCCGTCCGGGTGCGACGCTGGCGCGGTCACTGGTGGCGCGCTACAGCCCGGTCAACACAGGAGACGACAATGGACGCCACCCTCGATTTCGCGCTGGGCGAGACCGCCGACATGATCCGCGACACCACGCGGCGCTTCGCGAGCGAGCAGATCGCCCCTCTGGCCGCGAAGATCGACGCCGAGGACTGGTTCCCCAAGGAATTGTGGCCGGCGATGGGCGAGCTGGGCCTGCACGGCATCACCGTGCCCGAGGAGTTCGGCGGTCTCGGCCTCGGCTATCTCGAGCATGTCATCGCGTGCGAGGAAGTCAGCCGCGCCTCGGCCTCGATCGGCCTCAGCTATGGCGCGCATTCAAACCTTTGCATCAATCAGCTCAGCCGCTGGGCGAGCCCGGAGCAGAAGGAGAAGTATCTCCCCAAGCTGATCTCGGGCGAGCATGTCGGCAGCCTGGCGATGTCCGAAGCGGGCGCCGGCTCCGACGTGGTCGGCATGAAGTTGCGCGCCGAAGAGGTGCAAGGCGGCTATGTCCTCAACGGCACTAAATTCTGGATCACCAACGCGGCTTATGCTGACACCCTGGTGGTCTATGCCAAGACCGGCGAAGGCTCGCGCGGCATCACGACCTTCATCATCGAGAAGGACATGCCCGGCTTCTCGATCGGCCAGAAGATCGACAAGATGGGTATGCGCGGCTCGCCGACCGCCGAACTCGTGTTCAACGATTGCGAAGTCCCGGAAGAGAATGTCATGGGCCCGCTCAACGGCGGCGTCGGCGTGCTGATGTCGGGGCTCGATTACGAGCGCACCGTGCTCGCCGGCATTCAGCTCGGCATCATGCAGGCCTGCCTAGACGTGGTCGTACCCTATGTCCGCGAGCGCAAGCAGTTCGGCCAGCCGATCGGTACCTTCCAGCTGATGCAGGCCAAGATCGCCGACATGTATGTCGCGCTCAACTCGGCGCGTGCCTATGTCTATGCGGTCGCCAAGGCTTGCGACGCCGGCAAGACCACGCGCTTCGACGCAGCCGGCGCGATCCTGCTGGCGAGCGAGAATGCGGTGAAGGTCAGCCTCGAGGCGATCCAGGCCTTGGGCGGCGCGGGCTACACCAAGGACTGGCCGGTCGAACGCTTCGCCCGCGACGCCAAGCTCCTCGACATCGGCGCCGGCACCAACGAGATCCGTCGCATGCTGATCGGCCGCGAGTTGATTGGCGCGGGATCGTAGGAAACACGCTTATGAAGCTGATCGGCCAGTACGATTCTCCGTTCGTCCGTCGCGTCGGCATCACGCTGACGCTCTACGGGTTCGAGTTCGAGCATCTGCCCTGGTCGACGTTCGGCGACGCCGACCGGATCGCGCCATACAATCCGCTGCGCCGCGTACCGGTGCTGGTGTTCGACGACGGCGTGTCGGTGATGGATTCGAGTGTCATCGTCACCTTGCTCGACGAGATGGCGGGCAACGACGCGGCGCTGACCCGGACCGGCGCGGATCTGCGCGTCATGCTGCGCTGGTGCGCGCTCGCCGCGGGTGTGGCCGACAAAGGCGTCAGCCTGGTCTATGAGAAAGCGTTTCGCGACGGTTTGCCGATGTGGGTCGAACGATGCCGCGCGCAGGTAACCGACACGCTCGACCTGCTCGACCGCGAGCGCGCAGCAGCCGGCACCTGGTTCGGCGGCGCGACGATGAGCCATGCCGATCTGCTGACCGCGACCGTGTTCCGCTTCATCGGCGAAGCGCTGGCGGGGCAGTTCGATCTCGGCCGCTGGCCGACACTTGTCGCGCATTCCGAGACCTGCGAGGCGATGCCGGCGTTTCGGAGGATCTATCAGCCGTATGAGCTGACTCCGCCCGAGGCCTGAATAAAGGCGGCGTAGTCTTCCGACCGACCGGCGGCCCAGCGACGCTTGTCGGCGCGCGCAAATTTCAGGTCAACAGCACCTTCGCTGTCACCGACAAGCCCGGCCTGAGGGTAGCCAGCGCAGGTTGGTCGGGATCGAGCCTGATCCGCACGCCAACGCGCTGGACGATCTTGGTGAAATTGCCCGATCCCGGTTCGAACGGCAGCAAGGTGAATTCGCTGCCCGATCCCGGCGCCAGGCTCTCGACCGTCCCGGTCAGCGTTTCGCCCAGCGCGTCGACATAGACGCGCGCCCTTTGCCCCTCACGCATGCCGCGCGTCTGCGTCTCCTTGAAATTGGCGACGACATAGAGCGAGCGCACCGGGACGACGGTGAACACGCGGCTGCCGGGCTGAACGAAGTCGCCGACCTGGACCTGGCGGTTACCGACCACGCCATCGATCGGGGCGACGATCAGGGTATGGCCGCGATCCTGGCGCGCGAGGTCGAGTGCGGCGCGCGCCTTCATGGCCGCGGCCTGGGCGGAAGCGAGTTGCGCCTCGAGCACCGGGCGGCGCGCGCGGGTCACGCCGGCCTGCTCGCTGGTCACGCCCAATTCCGCGCGCGACTTGTCGGCGGCCGATGCCGCGCCGATCGCCACCGCCTTGACGCGCTCGGCGTCGCGCCGGGTGGCGAAGCCCTGGTTCAGCATCGCGTCGTAGCGCACGCGATCGGCATTGGCGCGTACCAGTTCGGCATCGGCGGACGAGATTACCGTGCTCGCCGCGCGCACTTGCGCGGACGCGAGCCGCTCGTCGGCGCCGAGCGCGGCCAAGGCGGCACGCGCCGTCGCGACCCCGGCATCGGCGTCGGCCAGCGCGGCGGTCGCGGCTTGCACCTTGGCGTCGTAGTCCTGGGTATCGATCCGGACCAGGGGATCGCCCGCGTGGACCACCTGGTTGTCGCGCACCAGCACCGCCGAGACCAGCCCGCCGACCTTGGGCGCGACCGCGCTCGAATCGGCGTGAAGATAGGCGTTGTCGGTCGACTCGCTCGACCGTGGAGCGGCCAGCCACAGGATGCCGGCGATCGCCACCGCGACCGCGATCAGGCCCATGACCAAAGCACTGCGCGGCACGGCGAAGCGCTTCGTCCGGATTTCGGTGCCCGTTTCGGCATCGGCGGCGGCGAGGGGCGCGTTCATTTGGCGAGCACCAGCAAGGTCGATGTCGCGGTTGCCATCAGGCGCCCGTCGGCATCGCGGATATCGGCCTCGGCGAAGGCGACGCGGCGGCCCATGTTGACGATCCGCCCTTCGGCGCGGATCGGCCCGGTGCGATCGGTCATGCCGCGCAGATAGGAGACCTTGAGCTCGAGCGTGGTAAAGCTCTGGTCGGCCTGGAGCATCGAGAGGACCGCGAAGCCGCAGGCCGAATCGAGGATCGTCGCGGCATAGCCGCCATGGACGCCGCCCATCGGGTTGTAATGCATTTCCTGGGGCGTCCCTTCGAACACCGCGCGCCCGCGCTCTACCTCGACGAGCGCGAAGTCGAGCGTCCGCCCGATCGGCGGCTGGACGCCGCGTGCGAGCAGATCGCGGGCCTGCGCCAGCCCGTCGCGCGCCTGGATCATCGCGTCCATCATGCGTCGCCCAGGCGATAACGGCGCACCAGCCCAGCGTGGGCGTCGGCCAGGATCGCATCGGACTGGATCGGGTCGGCCACCGCGCGCGCCAGCGCGACCGCGCCGACCATCTGCGCCAGCATCGCCGATGCCTCGCCATGCGGGTCGGACGCGCCGATCGCGCCCAGCGCTTTCGCCAGTCGCGCGGTCAGCGCCTCGACGCCTTCGCCGAACCGCTCGCGTTGCGCCGCGCCCGATCGCGCGAAATCGCCCGACAGGCTGGGCAAGGGGCAACCGCGATCGCGGCGATCGCGATGCGCGTGGCTCAGGTAGAAATCGACATAGGAGCGCAATGCCGCGCGGGGGTCGGCAGTCTGCTCGATCGCATCGGACCGGCCGCGCGCGTCGTCGAACATCGTGCCGATCGCTTCGGCGATCATCGCCTCCTTCGAGTCGAAATGCGCATAGAAGCCGCCATGCGTAAGCCCGGCACGCGCCATCACGCCGGCCACCGCGACGCCGTCGGGGCCCTTGGACCTGATCTCCTGCGCGGCTTCCTCGAGCACGCGCTGCCGCGTCTCGGCCTTGTGTCGGATCGAATAGCGCACTTGAACGCCTCCTTTATATGACGCATATAATATAAAGGCAGCCGGAGGCAAGTGAGTTGGCGTCGATCCCCCTTTCCCCTTCGGCATCCGCGCGCCCGCGCGCCGCGATTTTCGATCCGTCGCGCCTGACCAGCCGCCAGAAATACGGGATCTTCGCGGTGATGGCGTTCGGCCAGTTCATGGCGCTGATCGACATCCAGATCGTCGCCACCTCGCTCAACGAAGTGCAGGCCGGCCTGTCCGCCGGGCCCGACGAGATCAGCTGGGTACAGACCGCCTATCTGATGGCCGAGTTGGTCATGATCCCCTTCTCCGCCTTCCTCGCCCAGGCGTTGTCGACGCGCTGGCTGTTCGCGCTGTCGGCGGGGCTGTTCACGATTTCGAGCATGGTCTGCGGCCTCGCGTGGAACATCGAATCGATGATCGCGGCGCGCGCAGTACAAGGCTTCGTCGGCGGCGCGATGATCCCAACCGTGTTCGCGACCGGCTATACCTTGTTCAGTGGCAAGCAGCGCGCGATGATCCCTGCGATTCTGGGCATGGTCTCGGTGCTGGCACCGACCCTGGGGCCGACCGTCGGCGGCTGGATCACCGATGCCATGGGCTGGCGCTGGGTGTTCTTCATCAACGTCGCGCCGGGTGCGATGGTCACGGTCCTGACCGTGCTGCTGGTCCGCATCGATCTCCCCAATCCCGCCATGCTCAAGCGGATCGACTGGGTACATCTGGCGTCGATGGCGGTGTTTCTCGCCGGTCTCGAATATGTGCTCGAGGAAGGGCCCAAGAACGATTGGTTCACCGACAGCAGGATCCAGATCGGCGCCTGGCTGGCGATCGTCGGCTTCGTCCTGTTCCTCGAACGATCGTTCCGCTCCAGCGCGCCGATCGTCCGGCTGTCGCCGTTCCGCAAGCCGACCTTCGCTTTCGCTTGCCTGTTCAATCTGGTGATCGGGTTCGGGCTCTATGCCGGCACTTACCTCATCCCGCTCTTCCTCGGCCGCGTGCGCGGCTACAACGCGGCGGAAATCGGCAGTGCGGTAGTGATCGGCGGCTGCGCGCAATTGCTCGGCGTGCCGATCTCCGCCGCTTTGTCGCAGCGCGTCGACCAGCGGATCGTCATCACCGCCGGCCTGTCGCTGTTCGCGTTCGGCTTGTGGCTGTTCTCCGCCATGACTCCCGAATGGGGATTCGCGGCACTGTTCTGGCCGCAAGTCGTGCGCAGCTTCGCGGTGATGCTGTGCATCGTGCCCTCGGTCGGCCTCGCGCTCGGCAATTTCGAAGGTCCCGAGCTGCGCTACGCCTCGGGCCTGTTCAACCTGATGCGCAATGCCGGCGGCGCGGTCGGCATCGCGCTGGTCAACACCTGGCTCCAGGACGGCGCACGCGAACACGCGCAACGGCTCGGCGAAGCGCTCGGCCAGTCCGCGCGGGCCGCCAACGAGGTGGCCGCGGCGCTGACGCATCAATTGGGCGCGGTCACGCCGGACGCTGCCAAAGCGGCGCTGATGGCGCAGGGGCTGATGAGCCGGATCGTCGGCCGAGAGGCATTGACGCTCGCCTTCGATGACGTCTTCCGCCTGATGGCCTATCTGTTCATCGCCGCGCTGGTGATGGTGCCGTTCTGCCGCCCGCCACGCGCGGGCTCCTCACCGCCGGCCGATGCGCATTAGGATCGCTCAACGGTCCGACGACGTCGAACCGACGTTGCAGTTCGCGGGTTTGGCGCGGCTCCTCCAGCCAGGGGGTAAGGCCACCCACTTCGACATCGTTCGAGGATCAGGGCTTCACGCCATACAAGGCATAGGTTTCCGCGATCTTCGGATCGATCAGCGTAGCGGCAGCGATGTCCGCCTTGCTTCCCGCCGCGTCGCCCAGTCGCTTGCGTGCTACGCCGCGCCCGAACAGGCTGCTCGCCTGATTGGGCCGCAAACCGATCGCCTCACCATAATCGCTCGCCGCCTTCGCCCAATCGCCGCGCTGCAACCCGACGAGCCCGCGGCTATCCAGTGTCGCGGCGTCGCGCTGGGTCGCCAGCGCCTTGTCGCAATCCTTTTGCGCGGCGTCGAGATCGCTACGAAACATCGCCCGTGCCCAGCATGCCTCGTTCAGGGCATCGGCGTCGTCGGGCTTCTTGGCCAGCCGCGCATCCATCCGAGCCGCATAAGGCTTGGGATCGCCCGACAGGGCGATCAGATAATCGCGCTGCGCCGCGATATCATCATTGTCGGGATCGACGGAAAGCGCCGCGGCATAGGCGCCTTGTAGGGCTTCCTTGGCCGCGGGATCGCCGATGAGGTCCTTCAACGCCGGGCCGGGCACCGATCCTTCGGGCTGGAGCTTGATCAGGGCGAGCATGTCGGCGAGCCGCCCCTTGGCGTCCGCTTCCAGCCCATAGATCAGCCGTACGCGATAAGTGTAGTCGTCGGGCTCGAGCGCGAGCGCCTTGTCGCTTTCGGCAACCGCCTCCGCGCGTTTGCCCTGCACCGCCAGCGCGTTGGCCAGCAGCGTATGGGCCGAGGCGCTGTCGTTGCGCAGCTTGACCACCGCTCGAGCATCGCCCACCGCCTCGGCCAGCTTGGCATGCTGCATGTTGAGCCACGCGCGAGAGGTCAGGGCATCGGCGTCGTCCGGCGCCTTACCCAGCAGGATGTCGAGATCGGCGAGCGCACCGGCATCGTCGCCCACGTCGCTCCGCACGGCGGCGCGGCGACGATAGGCCTCGGCGGCGTCGGGCCAGATCAACACCAGTCGATCGTAGAGAATCAGGGCATCCTCTTCGCGGCCCGCGTCGACCAGCATCTCGGCCTTGCCGATGATGGCCTGGGGGTTGCGGCGATCCGCCGCCAACGCCTGGTCATAGGCGATCGACGCTTCGTCCTTGCGGTCAAGCTTGCGCAGCAATTGCCCCCGCATCGCGAACGTTCCCGCCGCTTTCTCGCCCGCCGCGATCCGGCGATCGACGAGCTTGAGCGCGTCCTGGTTTTTGCCCGCCATCGCCAGCCGGTTGATTTCGGCGTCGCCGGTCGCACCGGGTTCCGGCTTGGCGTCGGTCGCCGCGGTTTCGTTCGCGCTCGACGCGGCGCCGCCGAAATCGGCCGGAGCGCGAACGAACAATGCCTTGGCGAACAGCACGTCGGTCTGCTTGTCGGCGGCCTGGGCGTCGCCGAAACTGATTTCGGCCGGCTTGGAGCGGGTCGACGCAGTCATTTCGAACCGCTCGCCGGACAGCGAGGCCGTTCGTACATAATGGACGCCTGCGATGGTGCGATCGATCGACTCGCCATCGACCGAGAACCCGCGCCCGCCTTCGGGCAACAGGATAACCTCGCGATTGAAAACGTAGCTGCCGTCGACGACGACCGGCGCGGCATCGGGGTCGGTGTCGCGTTTCGGCGCGAGATCCCGTCCCAGGCGCGCATTGTCCGCTTCGTAGCGCTGTGCGCCGTCCACCCCGGCGGTCGACCAGGTCATGTCGGCGGTGCCGCTGAAGGTCGCGCTGACATCGCCGGTCTTGTCGTCGACCGACCAATCGACCGTTTTGATCGTCAGGCCGCTATAGCGCGCTTTCCACATCGAGCGCAGCGTCTCGTCGCGCTGGCTGGCGTCCATCGCCGACAGGCCGATCCGCATCTGCGCGCCCATGTCGCCTCGATACGTCAATACGCCGTTGATCTTTGCCGGCTTGCCCAGCCCCTGGCGCGCATCGAGCTCGAGCTTGACCTCGGTCTGCGGCAATACCGGTTCGGTCGCGACGAGCGCGACCAGCGCCCGGGTCGGACTATCGATCGGCAACGCCCATTTGAACGCCGGCACGGCGATCGTATCAATACCGCGATCGCCCAGCCGGGTGCCGTCGAGCCAATAGGTCTTGCCGCCGATCGTCGCGCGAACGATCACGTGATTGAATCGCCCGGGCAGCGGCAGCGACTGATCGACGCCGTCGCCCTCGGTGGCGGACACCAGCGCGGGTTCGGCGGCGATGCCGAGCGCGCGCAGCATGGCGAGCAGCAATACCGTCTTGCCCTTGCAGTCGCCGCTCTTGCCCGTCCACACCGTATCGGCGTTTTCGGGCTTGTAGCCCCCCAGGCCATCGAGCCGGGCCATGTAGCGAACCTGCGACTGGACCACGCGCAATGCCTCCGATGCGCGGGTGGCGGGATCGCTCGACAAGGCGGCGATGCGTTTCACCTCGGTCATGACTGGCGAGTCCGGGGCGATCGTCGTCGCCTTGGCATAGAGCGGCCGCATCACTTCGGCGACGGTTCCCCAATCGGCGAAATCGGCGATCTGGATCTTGAGCGCATTGGCGTAGCGAGCCGGTGCGCCGGGGATTTCCTTGGGCGCTTGCCAGCCGTCACGGGCGAAGGTCACGGTTTCGAACCCGTTCGCCTTGGTGGTGACCGCAGCGGGCGCCGCCGGACCCGCCCTCCACTTCATCGCGCGCCCGATCGGCCAGGTATAGCGCAGCGACAGGCGATCGATCGGCAGCGGCGACGCCAATGGAAACACCGCTTCGGCATGGCCAGCCAGCACGGGGTTCTGCGCATCGATCGTATAGGCGACCTCGACCTCGTCGCCGACGCGCAGGTCGGGCACCGCCATCACCGCGGTCAGGATGCCGTCGAGCATGAAGGATTCCAGGCTTTTCTCACGGCGCAGAATCTGGAAGCCCTTACCGTCCTTGAGCACGTCGATCGTTTCGCCGCCGCGATGGATCACGACGCGATTGACCGTCGCGCTGCTCAGCCCCGGTTGCCAGACCACCCCGACATTACCGATCGCCAACAAGCCCTCGGGCGTGTTCACGCGCAGCAGCTGGCGCACGAACTGGTGCGTGCCGCGATCGTCGAACCGGACCTGAAGGTCGAACAGACGACGCGTTATCGCGCCGTCGGCGGGCTTCGCGGCGGGCGCCGCGATCGGCGCGACCCAGACGGGTTGCGCGCCGACATGCAAGACGTCGTCCGCTCGCGCCTGCCCGACGCTCAATATCGCGCACGCCACCACCAGCAACAGCCGGACCATCATTCCGCCCCCGAAATCAGCAACTTTGCGCGAGATTAGGGCAGCCCGTGGCAAAGACAATCGCGAGATTGCATCCGTTTCGGAGCGATCATGCCGATGCGATGATCCAACGGGGCGTATCGCCCGCGATCAACATGCCGGGGCGGCCAACGGCGTAGCTATCGCCGTCGGTGATGATCGCCAGCGTCGCGCGATCATCCGGCGGGATCGCGGCCATCGTCCGCCCGCCCTGTTCGGTACGCAAGATGACGACGCCGCGCTCGACGGCACCGTCACGCCGATAAAGGACGGTCGCGGCTTCCAGGGTCGCCGGGCCGTCCGTGGGTTCGACAATCGGGGGCACCGTTCCGCGTCGTGCCTCAGCCTCCGCCGCGACCGAATGATCCGGATCGAGCGCGCGCTCGGGCCGTTCGTTCGCTAGCAGCAGCGCATGATGCTTGGTGACGAATTCGCCCTGTCCGTACAGCAAGCCGAGCCCGGCATCGGCGCGCAGCCGCCGCGTCATCGCGGCGGCCGCGTGGAGCATATAGGCATTGAGCGGCGCGCCGAAGAAGGTCAGCCCGCCGGTTACGGTCGGCACGACGCTCTCATCGAGGCCGAGCGTCCGTCGCGCCATCTTCGGCACGCAGGGGAAACAGCTATATAATTCGATCGCGTCGAATGGCTTGCCCTCGGCCAGCGCGACCGCGCGATGCAGCACCGCGTCCTGCGCCGGGCTCGATGCATAGCCATCGCGCGCGAGATAATCGCGCGGCTCGTCGGCCGATGCACCGCCGACGACGTGCACGCAATGGCTGGGATCGATTCCCGCCTCGCGCGCGATCGCCAGGCTGGTCACGATCACCGCCGCGCCCTGGTTGACCATCGGATTGGCGACCATCAATTTGGTGTAGGGCCAAGCGATCAACCGATTGTCGGCGGTGATCGTCGCGATCTCTTCGGCATCGACCGGGCGCCGCATCCAGCTCGACGGGTTGGTCGCCGCGACGGCCGCATAGTGCGCCCACAAATCCGCGGACTCTGCCCACGCCTCGGCCGGTGTCTGGCCCCAGCCATGCGCGCTCGCCATGTCGTAGAACGGATAGACGTTGACCGGCAACGACGCGCCCAGCGCCACCGCCAGCGGATGGAGATAGGTCGCGCGCTCGATCCGCCCCGGCGCGTCGCGGGCGAAGGCTGGCCATGGCAGCGCGGCCCCTTCTTTTTGCGCTCGCGCCGCGCTGTGCTGCGCCTCGGCACCGGCGATCAGCGCGACTTGCGCTTCGCCTCGCGCGATCGCCAGCGCCGCCTCATGGACGAGTTTGGTCGGCGTTTCGCCGCCGATCGGCGCATAGCTCGTCACGCGCGGCACGATGCCCAATCGTGCCGCCAGCTCGGCCGGCGGGTCGGCATAGCGCCAGCTCACGAGGTTGACGACGTCGAGCCGGTCGACGCGGCCGAGCAACCGCCCGCCCGCGTCCTGCGCCGCCCGCCGCGCGGCGAGCGCCATCAGCCCGACCGGGTCGAGCGCTTGCTCCAGCGTCGCCGGACGATCGACCGCCTCGCCGCATCCGACGATGACCGGCGCGCGTTCGTCCGGCGTCACGCGCGCCTTACCAGACGTGGACCCGGTCGGCCGGCGCCAGGAACAGCTTCTGCCCCGGCTTCACGCCGAACGCCGAATACCAGGCGTCGAGATTGCGCACCGTCTGAACGCGCCACATCGCCGGCGCGTGGACGTCGGTCGCGACCCGCGCGCGCAGCGCCTTGTCGCGCATCTTGGTCCGCCATCCTTGCGCGAAGGCCAGGAAGAAGCGCTGGTCGCCGGTCAGGCCGTTGATCACCGGCGCGGGCTTGCCGCCGAGCGACGCGTGATACGCCTCGTACGCCGCGGTCAGGCCGGCAACGTCGGCGATATTCTCGCCCAGTTCTTGCTGGCCGTTGAGATTGAGGTCGGGGAAGGCCTTGTAGGCGCTGTACTGCGCCGCCAGCGCCTTACCCGCCGCCTGGAAATGCGCGAGGTCGGACGGCGTCCACCAATTGTGCAGCTTGCCGGTCGAATCGAAATCGCTGCCCAGATTGTCGAAGCTGTGGCTGATCTCATGCCCGATCACCGATCCGATCGCGCCGTAATTGGCCGCCGCGTCGAACTTCGGGTCAAAATAGGGCGTGTCGAGGATCGCCGCCGGGAAGTTGAGCGCGTTCTGCACGGGCAGATTGACCGCATTGACCGTCTGCGGCGTCATCCACCATTCGTTGCGGTCGACCGGCTTGCCGATCTTGGCGATCTGATGCTGATATTCGTACAGGCGCGAGCGCTGCAGATTGCCGGTCGGATCGTCCGCCTTGACGTCCCGGCTGCCATAGTCGCGCCAGGTGTCGGGATAACCGACACCGACGATCAGCACCTGAAGCTTCTTGCGCGCCTCGTCGCGCGTCGCCGGCGCCAGCCAGTCGAGCTTGGCGAGGCGGTTGTCGAACGCCGCGACGATGTTCTTCACCATCCCCTGGATCTCGGTCTTGGACGAGGCCGGGAAATATTTGTCCGCGTAGATCTTGCCGACCGCGTCGCCCAGCGCTCCGTTGACCGCGGCGATCGCGCGCTTGTCGCGCGGCTGCTGCGCCGGGGTGCCGTTGATTGCGGTGCCGTAGAAAGCGAACGACGCGTCGTCGATCGCCTTGGGGAGGGTCGAGGTCACCTGATTGATGGTGTGGAACGTCAGCCAGTCCTGCCAGCTCTGCAACGGCTCGCTGCCGACCAGCGCCGCAAGCTTGGTGATCGCCGCCGGCTGCCACAAGGTGAAGTCCTGCTGGTTGGCCAGCCCCGCAGCGGTCCAATAAGCATTCCAGTCGATGCCCGGCGCCTTGGTCGCGAAATCGGCGCGCTTCCACGGCTGGGCGCGATGCGCGTCCTGGCTCGCCTCGATCGTGTCGTGCGCCTGGGCGATCTTCATCTCGAGCGCGACGATGCGGTCGGCGCGCGCCGCCGCGTCGCTGATCCCGGCGAGCGTCAGCAGCTTTTCGACATAGGCGCGATATTCGGTGCGGATCTGCACCATGTCGGGCTTGGTCGAGACGTAATAATCGCGATCGGGCAGCCCGAGACCACCCTGCATCAGATAGGGGATGGTGACGGTCGGGTTGGCGAGATCCTGCGTCACGAATAAGCCGAATAGATTCTCGGTGTGGAAATTGCTGGCGTTGAGCGGATCGGTGTCGGCGCGCATGCTGGCGCCGAGCGCGGTCGACAGCGCGCCCTTGTCCTTGATCGCGGCGATCGCGTCGAGCTGGCCCTTGAGCGGCGCCATGCCGCGCTTCTCGATCCCGGCGGTGTCCGCGAAGGCGTTGTAATAATCGGCGATACGGCGCTGATCGGTGCCGACCGCGGCATTGGCCTTGACCGCACCGTCGATCAGGTCGCGGTTGCGCTGCTCGGCCACCTGGAACACGTCGAACCCGACACCGATCGACGAGCGATCGTTGGGGATGACCGCGGTCTTCGCCCAGGCGCCGTTGGCATAGGCATTGAAGTCGTCGCCCGGCGCCACGCTCTTGTCGATATAGGCGGCATTGACCCCGGACTCGGTGCCCGCCGGCGCGGTGCTGGTGGTCGACTGGGTGCATGCGGCCGTGGCCAGCAGCATGGCGAGGACGATCGAACGCTTCATCTGGGGGGAGCCTCTCTTATCGGTGTATCACTCATTGGCTACACCATCATGCCGATCGGTTCCAGCGGCTTCCCAATGCCGGTGCGCAGGGCTAGGCAAGGCGCATGAGCGCCCCCGTCCTCGACACCCGCCTCTCCGCCGAGAGCGAGCAATTCCGCGCCAATGCCGCGCACAATCGCGCCCTGGTCGACCGCCTTC
>NZ_JBQCCN010000117.1:0-2475 GCF_051962185.1 Sphingomonas sp. | reverse complement strand
ATGAACATCATCGGCGACGTCGAGGGGCGCTTCTGCATCTTGATCGACGACATCGTCGATTCGGCCGGCACGCTCTGCAACGCCGCCGCCGCGCTCAAGCAGGCGGGCGCCGAGGGCGTGGTCGCCTATGTCACGCACGGCGTGCTGTCGGGCGGCGCCATCGCCCGCGTCGAGGGATCGGTGCTCGAGGAATTGGTCATCACCGACTCGATCGGCAATCACGACACGATCTCGGCAGCGAAGAAAGTGCGCCACCTGACGATCGCGCCGCTGCTGGCGGAAGCGATCCGCCGCATCGCCGACGAAAGCTCGGTCTCGAGCTTGTTCGACTAACCGCTCCCCGCGTCGGAGGGTAAGTGACGTCCGGCACAGAGCCATTTGATCCATCGTCACCCCGGCCTTGTGCTGGGGCCCGCCGAGCATCTTGGTCATGGCCAAGAAGGTCGATGGACATGACATGCGGCACCGCGGATCCCGGCACAAGGCCGGGATGACGGTTTGTGCCGATGGTGAGCGCGGGGTCCGATGGCGAGATGCCGTCTTTGACGTATCGAAACTGCCTCCGCCTTCGCCGGGGAGGATTATCTATCGAATTAAGGGCCTTAATGCCCCAGCGTCTTGACGATATGGTCGAGCACCGCCGGATACAGCGGATTGCGGAAACTGCAGCCGATCTCCATCCCGCGCCGCCAGGCGATGGTCGCTTCCAGACCCTGCATGCCGGGGATCGTCAGCCAGACGATCTGTCCGGCATCGAGCGCATAATGCGCCTCGGCCCGGAAGCCGGTAACCGAAAGGTCGAGCAGGCGGACATCGTATTTGTTCGAATGCCGGTCGCGCAGTTTCGCGGCCATCGCGATCGACACGCGATCCTGGCGGCGGTGATCGTCGCCACCGCCGACCGGTCGATCGAATCCGAACGTACCCGCGTCCATGTCGCATAGCATGGTTAGCAGACGTTAATTTCTCGCAAAGAAGGATCGGTCCGGCCCGATCTGTCGTCAGATCACGGCGTCCCAGATCAATTTGCCGCCGACCAGGACCATCAGCACGTAGATCGCGGCGTAGAAACGCTCGGGCGAGACGCGCCGCACCAACCACACCCCGGCGACCGTCGAGGCAATCGCCACCGGCACCAGTGCCGCCGCGGTGAGCAGATTGGCACGGGTGAACTGGCCAAGCGCGATATAGGCCGGCACCTTGATCCAATTGACCGCCGCGAAGAAGATCGCGGTCGTCCCGACCAGCACGTCGCGCTGGAGACGGCGCGGTAACACCCAGATCTGGAACGGTGGCTGGCCGGCATGCGCGATCTGGCTGGTGAAGCCCGAGGCGATGCCGAACAGCGATCCCAGCCATTCGGGCAGGCCCCTGGCGACCTGTGGCGGCCCGTTGCGCTCCGCCCACAGCCGATACGCGCCGAACAGCAGCGAGATCGCGCCGACCGCGCCGAGCACCGCGCTTTCCGAAAACTTCGCCGCGAACAGATAACCGAGCAGGATGCCGAGGATCGCGCCGGGCATCATCCAGCCGAGCAATCGCCAGTCGACCGTGCGGCGGAACGCCCAGACCCCGACCACGTCCTGGACGATCAGGATCGGCAGCAGGATCGCCGCCGCCCGGACCGGCGAGATGACGAAGGCGAGCATCGGCAGCGACAAAGCGCCCACGCCCGCGAATCCGCCCTTGGACAGGCCGAGCATGAGCACCGCCGGAATCGCCAGCGCGTAGAAATGCCAGTCGAGGATCACCGCGCGCCGATGCCCATGCCTATCGCGCGACCTCGGTCGTGGCGGCCCGCACCCCGGCATTGCCGCGGCGGTTGAGTTCGGCCTTGAGCGTCTCGGCCGGGGGCGCCCAGAGGAAACCGAAGCTGACCGTGCCGCGCCTGGTTTCGACCACGTGGTGCAGCCGATGCGCTTGAACGATCCGCTTCATATAGGCCGACCGCGGCAGATAGCGCGTCGCGACGCGGCGATGGACGATGACGTCGTGGAATCCGAAATAGATCGCGCCATATGCCGCGATTCCCGCGCCGATCCACGTGCTTCCCCACCACCACCCGAGTTGCACGCCGCCCAGCAGCAGCACGATCGAGGGAATGGCGAAGATCACCGCGTAGAGATCGTTGAGTTCCCACCGGCCGGTGCGCGGGCGGTGATGGCTGGCGTGCAGGAACCAGCCGGGGCCGTGCATCACCCAGCGATGCATCACATAGGCGAAACCTTCCATCGCCGTCACGGTGGCGAGGAATAGCAGGATGCCTAGGGCCGGGGTCATCGCACGATATAGGAGCAGGACAGATCGACATTCAAACCAATCCTCCCCCGCCATGGCAGGGGAATCGCATTTGGCTTGCGCGTTTGGGGTGACTGGATTCTGAAGCTGTCTCCATAGTTGGAGGCGGGGATGGAGGAGTTTTCGGATCACTTTGCGGACGTGCCTGATCCGCGTGCAGCCAATGCGCGTCACGAT
>NZ_JBQCCN010000116.1:0-9993 GCF_051962185.1 Sphingomonas sp. | reverse complement strand
GGCGCCGACGACGAACACGTCGCCGACCTTGAGCGTGCCGCGGGTGACGAGCACGGTCGCGACCGGACCGCGGCCCTTGTCGAGCTTGGCCTCGATCACGGTGCCTTCGGCGTCGCGATCGGGATTGGCCTTCAATTCGAGCAATTCGGCCTGGAGCTGAATCTTCTCGATCAGCTCGTCGAGCCCGGTCTTCTTGAGCGCCGAAACCTCGACGTCCTGGACGTCGCCGCCCATCTGCTCGACCACGACTTCGTGCTCGAGCAGGCGCTCGCGAATCCGCTGCGGATTGGCTTCGGGCTTGTCGACCTTGTTGATCGCGACGATCATCGGCACGCCTGCCGCCTTGGTGTGGTTGATCGCCTCGATCGTCTGCGGCATCAGCCCGTCGTCCGCGGCCACCACCAGCACGACGATGTCGGTGACGTTGGCGCCGCGCGCGCGCATCTCGCTGAACGCTTCGTGGCCCGGCGTGTCGAGGAACGTGATCTTCGACTTGTCCTTCAGCGTGACCTGATAGGCGCCGATATGCTGGGTGATGCCGCCGGCCTCGCCGCGCACCACGTCGGTGCCGCGCAGCGCGTCGAGTAAGCTGGTCTTGCCGTGATCGACATGGCCCATGATCGTGACGACCGGGGGGCGCGGCTGCAGCGTCTCGGCCGCATCCTCGACCGTGTCGGTGGCGAGGTCGATGTCCGAATCGCTGACGCGGGTGATGTTGTGGCCGAATTCGGTGACCAACAGCTCGGCGGTGTCCTGGTCGATCGTCTGGTTGACGGTGACCGGCATGCCCATCTTGAACAATGCCTTGACCAGGTCGGCGCCCTTTTCCGCCATACGGTTGGCGAGCTCCTGAACGGTGATCGCGTCCGGCACGACGACGTCGCGGACCTGCTTCTCGCGCGGCGCCGAGCCGCCCATGTGACGGCGATGTTCCTTTTCACGCGCGCGCTTGAGCGCCGCGAGCGAGCGGGCGCGCGCGCCTTCCTCACCACCGAGCGCGCGGTTGACGGTCAGCTTGCCGCCGCGGCGTTCCTCGCCCTTGCGGTCGCGCTGGCCGGGACGCGCCGGCTGCGAAGTCTCGACGCGACGCGGGGTCGCCTGGCCGGTGCCGGTCGGAGTCGCGCGCGCGGCCGGAGCCGACGGCGCGGCGGCTGCCGGAGTTGGCGCGGGAGCCGGCGCCGGGCGCACGATCTCGGGCCGCTGCACCGGGGTGAAGCGGCGCGGCGCGGGCATCGACGGATCGAGTTGCAGCGCGACCGGCTCGGGGGCCGGTGCCGGCGTCGGGGCGGGAGTCGGCGCCGGCTTCGGCGCGGCGGGCGCTTCGGCGGCGGGCGCCGGAGTGGGTTCCGGTGTCGGGGCAGGGGCCGGCGCAGGCTCGGGGGCCTTGGCCTTTTCCTCGGCGCGGCGTGCGGCTTCCTCGGCCGCGGCCTGGCGCTCGGCATCTTCGCGACGACGCGCTTCCTCGAGCGCCGACATGCGCTGCTCTTCGGCTTCGCGCAGCAAGCGGGCCTGGCGTTCCTGCGGCGTTTCCGCAGCGGGCGACGGCGCGCGCGGGGCGGGCGCGGGGGCGGGCGCCGGGGTCGGTGCGGGCGCTTCCTCGACGACCGGCGCTTCGGCCGGGCCGCCGGCGTTGGGGCCGAGCACGCGGCGGCGCTTGACCTCGACCACGACGGTGTTCGAGCGCCCGTGGCTGAAGCTCTGCTTCACCTTGCCGGTCTCGACCGTGCGCTTCAGCCCCAGCGGCTGGCGCATCCCGAGTTTCGGCTTGTCGTTATCGGTATCGCTCACTCAGTAACCTCGTCGTTGTCGGCCTTGCCGCCGGCACTTCCTGCTTTCGCGCGAAGCGCCGATGCGCCCTGCGAGGCCGTTTCGCAAGGCTCGGGTGTCAATTCAGGGCCGATAAAAAGCCGCCAGCGGTCGAGCGCGTCACGCAAGCGCACCGCGGCAGCGGGGTCGGTCACGGCGATATGTACCACATTTTCGCGGCCTAACGCCAAGGACAATATGGTGCGCGGCAGCGGCACTGCCAAGCCCTGCTCGCCGGAGCCTTCGCGATCGCGCCCCACGCGCCACGCCTGGGCCAGCTTGCGCGCGCCGTCGGGCTTCGCATCGGACGCGTGGAGCAGCAGGTGGACCTGACCCGATCGCGCCGCGGTTTCGATCCGCTCGGTGCCGATCAGGATCTTGCCCCCTTTCGACTCCAGCCCCAGCCGGTCGAGGAACGCGCGCTGCAATTGCTCGGCGATCCGCGCGCCGAGATCGGTCGGGATGTCGAGTGTGTTGGTCTTGAACGCCCGCGCCAGTGCGCCGCGCAATTTGCCCTTGGCGTTGGCGGCGTCGAGCTCGCTCTGCGTCACCCCGACCCAGGCCCCGCGCCCCGGCGCCTTCGCGCGGATATCGGGCAGCACTTGCCCGTCCGGCCCGAGCGCGAGCCGGATCAACTCGCCGCGCGGCTCCCGGTCGCCCGACAGGATGCAACGGCGGACGGGGTCGTCAGTCTTCGCCCTCCTCCCTTGAAAGGAAGGAGTCGACGTAGGTGACGCTATCGGAGAATTGGCCGTCTCATTGCGAGGGGACCGCATGCGCGTCTCCCTCGATCTTAGGGGCGTCGCGGTCGGCGATCAACAGGCCGCCCGCCCCGTAGTTTTCGGTCGATACTTCCTCGATCACGATCTGCACGGCAGCCGGGTTCTTGCCCAGCCGCTCGACGAGCGACTTGGTGACGTCCGCCACGATGCCGGACTTCTGGTCCTTCGTGGCGGTGCCGGAGATGCGGATCGAGACGAACGGCATCAGGCTTCTTCGCCCTCCGCCGCCGGCGCTTCCTCGTCCTCGAACCAATGCGCGCGGGCGGCCATGATGATCTCGTTGCCCTGCTCATCGGTCAGGCCGTATTCGGCGAGTACGCCGCCCTTGTCCTCGGGGCGCTTGGGCGCGTCCTCGGCGCGGCGGCGCGGTTCCTGGCGCTTCTTCTGGACCAGTTCGTCGGTGGCGAGGTCGGCGAGGTCGTCGAGTGTCTTGATGCCCGCCTTGCCGAGCGTGACCAGCATCGCCTCGGTCATGTACGGCATGCCGGCCAGCGCGTCCTCGACGCCGAGCGCCTGGCGCTCTTCGCGATTGGCCTGCTCGCGGCGGTCGAGCGCTTCCTGCGCACGGCTCTGCAGTTCCTGCGCCAGGTCCTCGTCGAAGCCCTCGATCGAGGCGAGCTCGTCGAGTTCGACATAAGCGACTTCCTCGAGCGCGCCGAAGCCCTCGGCGACCAGCAGCTGGGCCAGCGTCTCGTCGACGTCGAGCTCGTTCTGGAACATCTCCGAGCGCTCGACGAATTCGCGCTGGCGCTTCTCCGAGGCGTCGGCCTCGGTCAGGATGTCGATCGCCTTGGCGGTCAGCTGGCTGGCCAGGCGGACGTTCTGGCCGCGGCGGCCGATCGCCAGGCTGAGCTGGTCGTCGGGCACCACCACCTCGATCCGGTCCTCTTCCTCGTCGATCACGACGCGGCTGACCGAGGCCGGCTGCAGCGCGTTGACGACGAAGGTCGCGGTGTCTTCCGACCACGGAATGATGTCGATCTTCTCGCCCTGCATTTCCTGGACGACCGCCTGGACGCGGCTGCCCTTCATGCCGACGCAGGCGCCGACCGGGTCGATCGACGAATCGTGGCTGATCACGCCGATCTTGGCGCGCGAGCCCGGGTCACGGGCGGCCGCCTTGATCTCGATGATGCCGTCGTAGATTTCCGGGACTTCCTGCGCGAACAGCTTCTTCATGAAGTCGGGATGCGCGCGGCTCAGGAAGATCTGCGGGCCGCGGTTCTCGCGGCGGACGTTGAGTATGATCGAGCGGATGCGGTCGTTGACGCGGACGACTTCGCGCGGGATCTGCTGGTCGCGGCGAATGACGCCTTCGGCTCGGCCCAAATCGACGACGACGTGACCGAACTCGACGCGCTTGACCACGCCGGTGATGATCTCGCCCATGCGGTCCTTGAATTCCTCGAACTGGCGCTCGCGCTCGGCGTCGCGGACCTTCTGGAAGATGACCTGTTTGGCGGCCTGCGCGGCGATGCGGCCGAATTCGATCGGGGGCAGCGGATCGACGATGAAGTCGCCGACCGACGCGTCCTTCTGGAGCTTCTGCGCGCCCTTCAGGTCGACCTGCTTGAAATAGTCATCGACCGCCTCGACCACTTCGACGACGCGCCACAGGCGGAGGTCGCCGGTGTTGGGGTCGAGCTTGGCGCGGATGTCGTTCTCGGCGCCGTAGCGCGCGCGGGCGGCGCGCTGGATGGCGTCTTCCATCGCCTCGATCACGATGCCGCGATCGATCATCTTTTCGCTCGCGACCGAGTTCGCGATCGCGATCAGTTCGGCCTTGTTGGCGGAAACGGCGGTGGCCATCAATTCTCTTCCTCTTCGAATTCTTCTTCGGCGCCCTCGGTGGAAAGGGGCGCAGTTGCAGCCAGTAATTTGTCGGTGATCAGCAGCTTCGCGTCGGCGACCTGGTCGAAGCCGATCGTCATCTTCATGTGCTTCTTGACGTCGATCGTGATGCGGTCGCCCTCGATCCCGGCGAGATCGCCGGTCAGCTGCTTGCGGCCATCGACCGGCGCGGTCAGCTGGATGCGTGCCTCATGCCCCGCCCAGTCGGCGAAATCCTTGAGTCGCGTCAGCGGCCGGTCGATCCCGGGCGAGCTGACCTCGAGTCGATAGGCGTCCTCGATCGGATCCACCTCGTCGAACAGGTCGGAGATGCGGCGCGACAGGTCGGCGCAATCGTCGATCGTCAGCTGGCGGGTATCGGGCCGCTCGGCCATCACCTGCAGCGTCAGGTCGTCCTTCCCTCCGAACATCTTCACGCGCACGAGGTCGAAACCCAGGGCCTTGGCCTCGGGCTCGATCAAATGCGTCAGTCGGGCGATGTCCGCCATGGGTTTCCGTCAAACAAGCAGGTTCGGCGCCGGGGGGCGGGAGCCCTCCGACCTCTTCACCTGACGATGTAGAGATTGAGGGCGATATAGGCCGCTCGGTGCGCCCTGGCAAGCGGCAACCCTGGCGATGCGCGAGGCGTTGTGCCAGCGTCGTTCCCCCGCCCGTTGGAGACTTGGTCATGATCCGTCGCGTGCTGCTCTCGACCGCCCTGGTCGCCACCGCCTGTTCGGGGTCGACGGGCGCGCAGACCAATGCGCAATCGGCCACCACAAAAAGCGGCGTGCCGCGCAATTCGCCGCTCGAACCCGATATCCGGAACGTCGCGGCAACCACCGGGCGCGCCAATCTGCCCGCCACGCCGGCGCCGTTCACCGTGACCGATATCGGCAAGTTCGATTCGCCCTTCGCGATGGCTTTCCTGCCGAACGACCAGGGGCTGCTGGTGACCGAGAAGAAAGGCGTGTTGAAGTTGCGCCAGCCCGACGGCAAAATGGTCGAGATCGCCGGCGTACCCGAGGTGGCGCGGGGCGGACAAGGCGGCCTGCTCGACGCCGCGATCGCGCCGACCTATGTCGACAGCCACATCATCTACCTGAGCTATGCCGAACCGGGCGCGGGCGGCAGCGCGCTGGCGCTGGCCAAGGCGAAACTTGATCTGAAGGGGCGCAAGCTCGATGATCTATCGGTAATCTGGCGCTCGGGATCGAACGGACCGGGCGGCCAGTTCGGCTCGATCATCACCTTCTCGCCCGACGGGCAATATCTCTTCCTGACCTCGGGCGAACGCCAGCGCTTCACCCCGGCGCAGGATCCCAAGCAGGCGCTGGGCAAGATCCTGCGCCTGACGCTCGACGGCAAGGCGGCGGTCGGCAACCCGATGTACGAGAAGGGCGGCGTCGAGGCGATGACCTGGACCACCGGCCACCGCAATCCCTATGGCTTGGTCTTCGCCGCCGACGGCAGGTTGTGGGAAGAGGAGATGGGCCCGCGCGGCGGCGACGAGCTCAACCTGATCCTGCCGGGCAAGAATTACGGCTGGCCGATCGTCTCCAACGGCGACAATTATTCGGGCCAGCCGATCCCCGACCATCCCAGCCGCCCCGATCTCGAAGCGCCCAAATTGTGGTGGAACCCGTCGATCTCGCCCGGCGGGATGATCTATTATTCGGGCAATATGTTCCCCGAGTATAAGGGCTCGCTGTTCATCGCCGCGATGTCGACGCCCGGCCTCGTGCGCGTGACCTTGTCGGGCGACACCGCGACTCCGGCCAATTTCTGGGATTTCGGCACGCGTATCCGCGATGTCGCCCAGGCGCCCGACGGATCGATCTGGCTACTCGAGGATGGCGAGCGGGGCGCGGGCGGGCGGCTGATGCGGCTGACGCCGAAGAGGTGATTTTCGCGTAGGCGGTGCCGATTTCCAGCCCTCTCCCGCAAGCGGGAGAGGGCAGTTCAACAAGCGCTCCCTCATGCTGCCTTTGTAGGCGCGCCGGCAGAAATCTACCGCCGCACGATCAGGTAATTCATCCGCGCCGCGGCGATCGGCTTGTCCGGGTCGTCCTGCCAGGCGGTCGCCTCGACATTGGCGACGCGCGTGCCGAGGCGGGTGACGATGCCGCGCGACCGGGTCGGCTTGTCGCGGCCGCCGCGCATGAAATCGACCGTCACGTTGACCGGCTTGATCTCGCCGCCGCCCTCGCCCTCAAGTGCGTCGTGCAAGGCGACGATCGCCGCCATTTCCATCAGCCCGCTGATCGCCCCGCCATGGAGGAAGCCGGGACGGCCGAGCACATCGGTCGCGAACGGCATCACCAGCAGCGGCGCACCGTTGCCGTCGCGCTCGGCGGTGAGGCCGAGCAATTGCGCATAAGGAGGAAGCCGGTCGATCATCGCGGATAGCCGTCGGGCGCCATGAAGGTGCCGGCGACATGCGCCAGCGGGTCGCCCGGGTCGCCGTCATGCGCCTGCCCCCGCACGAACGCGATCGAGCGCGTCAGCCGATAGCATTCGCCGCGGCCGATCACCGTCCTGCCCGGGGTCGCTGGGCGTAGGTAATCGACCCGCAAATCGAGCGTGGCGTGCGCCACAAAGGCATTGGCACGCAGCCACACCCCCATGCTGGTCGCCATGTCCATCAGCGCCACGATCGGGCCGGAGGCAATCACCCCGGTCTCGACCGCGCCGATCAGCCGCTTGTCGTACGGCAATTCGAGCTCGGCCCAATGAACGCCCTCGTCCACGCCATGCCCGCGATAGCCGATGCCGAGCGCGCCGCCATGGCCCAGCCGGCTGCGGAAGAAGCGCTCGGGATCGAATTGGAAAGCCGCCGTCATGCCGGTCAGCCCTACACGCGCCGCCGCTCGGTGCAACTTCATCCGGCATGAGATGCCGTCCGTCGGGCATGCGACACGCCAAATCCTCCCCATCGCAGATGGGGAGGGGGACCGGCCGCGAAGTGGACGGTGGAGGGGAAAATCCCGTCCTCGCGGCTTCGCCGCTGCGACCCCTCCACCATTCCCACGCTTCGCGTGGGGAGGATTAAGGCTGCAAGTTCGTCCTCCCGATCACGCGCCTCTTGCCTTGTCGCCGCGACCGGCTAGCCTTGCTGACATTGATGTAAGGAGAGGCGGATGCATCCCAGCGTCCATGCGCGGACCAACGCCGACAAGCCGGCGCTGATCGTCGCGGAAACCGGCGAGACGTGGAGCTATGCCGAACTCGACCGGCGCTCGAATCGCGCCGCGCAGCTGTTCCGGTCGCGCGGCCTGACGATCGGCGACACCGTCGCGATCTTCATGGACAATGTCCCCGATTATTTCACGCTGACCTGGGGAGCACAGCGCGCCGGGCTGTTCTACGTCTGCATCCCGTCCAAGCTGACCGCGCCCGAGGCCGAGTATATTATCCGCGACTCTGGGGCGAAACTGGTTGTCGCCTCGGCCGCTTTGGCCGCGGTCGCCGAAGCACTCGGGCCGTCGATCATGGATCTCGGCCGGCTGATGCTCGGCGGCGCGGTCGCCGGCTGGGACAGCCTCGAGGACGCACTGGCCGCGCAGCCCGACACGCCGATCGCCGACCAGCGCGCCGGGGTCGACATGCTCTATTCGTCGGGCACCACCGGCCGGCCCAAGGGCGTGCGCGTCGCTCTGCCCGAGGATCCCGACATCGCCGCGGTCAGCGTGCTGTCGATGCTGGCGCAGGGCCTGTACGGCTTCAGTGCCGATACGATCTATCTCAGCCCCGCGCCGATGTACCATGCCGCGCCCTTGCGCTGGTGCATGACCGTCCACCGGCTCGGCGGCACGGTGATCATGATGCAGCATTTCGATCCGGTCGCGGCGCTCGCGCTGATCGAGCGATATCGCGTCAACGCCAGCCAATGGGTGCCGACGCATTTCGTTCGCATGCTCAAGCTCGACGAGGCCGATCGCCGCCGCCACGACATCTCCAGCATGAAGGCCGCGATCCATGCCGCCGCGCCCTGCGCGATCCCGGTCAAGGAAGCGATGATCGCCTGGTGGGGGCCGGTCATCTACGAATATTATGCTGGGTCGGAGGGTAACGGCCTCACCTCGATCAACTCGGAACAATGGCTGGCGCACAAGGGATCGGTCGGCAAGCCGGCCTATGGCATCGCACACATTTGCGGTGAGGATGGCGAGGAACTGCCGGCGGGAAGCGAGGGACTGATCTATTTCGAAGGCGGCAGCGCGTTCGCCTATCACAACGATCCGGCCAAGACCGCCGAAGCGGCGAACGCCAAAGGCTGGACCACTCTCGGCGATATCGGGCGGTTGGATGAAGAGGGTTATCTCTACCTCACCGACCGCAAGAGTTTCATGATCATCTCGGGCGGTGTGAACATCTACCCGCAGGAGATCGAGAACCGCCTGATCACCCATCCCAAGGTCGCCGACGTCGCGGTGATCGGCGGCCCCGATCCCGACATGGGCGAGCGGGTGATCGCGGTGGTCCAGCCCGCCGACATGGCCGACGCCGGGCCGGCGCTGGCCGAGGAACTGACCGCCTGGTGCCGCGCCGAATTGTCGGGGGTGAAGATGCCGCGCCAGATCGACTTCGCCGCCGAATTGCCGCGCCACCCGACCGGCAAGCTCTACAAGCGCTTGCTCCGCGACCGCTATTGGGGCGAGAGCGGATCGCGGATCGTCTGACCCACCCGTCATGCCAGCGAAAGCTGGCATCTTGTGGAAGGGAATACCGCAGGAGACCCCAGCTTTCGCTGGGGTGACGTCTTTTGGAGAGCGCCATGAACGACCGCGTCACCATCCAGATCGCCGACCAGATCGCCGATGTCCGGCTCGCCCGGCCCGACAAGATGAACGCGATCGACCCGGCGATGTTCGAGGGAATCGGGGAGGCGATCGATTCGCTCGCCGGCCGGACCGACGTCCGCTGCGTCGTGCTGTCGGGGGAGGGACGCGGCTTCTGCGCCGGGCTCGACATGGTCAGCATGCAGGGCGGCGGCTCGGGCCTGTCGGCGCGCGGCCGCAACGACCAGGGCGCGATTCTGCCGCAGCACGTGTCCTGGGGCTGGCGCAATCTGCCGATGCCGGTGATCGCCGCGGTCCACGGCGTCGCGTTCGGCGGCGGCTTCCAGATCATGTCGGGCGCCGACATCCGCATCGCCGCGCCCGCCACGCGCTTCGCGATCCGCGAGACGCATTGGGGCCTCGTCCCCGACATGGCGGGCTTTCCCCTGTGGCGCAGCCTGGCGCGCGACGACGTGCTGCGCGAGCTGGTCTACACCGCGCGCGAATTCGACGCGGCGGAGGCGCTCCAGCACGGCTTCATCACCCGTATCGCGGTCGATCCGCATGAGGCGGCGATGGATCTGGCGCGCGAGATCGCCGGGCGCAGCCCGCACGCCATCCGCGGCGACAAGCGCCTGCTCAACATGATGCATGACGCCGACCCGCTGGCGATGCTCGAGGCCGAGACCGAGGAGCAGGTCAAGGTGATCGGCAAGCCCAACATGATGGAAGCGGTCGCGGCCAACATGCAGAAGCGCCCGGCGGTCTTCGACGACTGACCCTTGATGCGCGCG
>NZ_JBQCCN010000115.1:0-5169 GCF_051962185.1 Sphingomonas sp. | reverse complement strand
CACGCGTTTTGCCGAGCCGGTCTATGACGCGGTCGATGCCATGGATCGCGAGAGCGCGCGGCCCGACGCCGCGGGCATGCTGTATCCGGTGGTGACGATGCGACCCGGCATCACCCACGCCGGCTCGCGCGCGGCGCTGATTGGCGCCGATGCCGACGCGGCATTGACCAACCGTTATTCGGTCGAGCGCCGCGTTACGGCGGAGACGCCGCCGGTCTTCCTGACCCAGAGCGCCGACGACACGGTCGTGCCGATCCGCAACAGCCTCCTGATGTACGAAGCGATGCTCGCCGCGCATCGTCCGGTCGAAACGCATCTGTTCGAGAAAGGCGGTCACGGTTTCGGCGTGACCCTGCCGGCGAGCGAACCTGCGCACGACTGGCCCGACCTGTTCGCTCGTTTCCTCGCCGCGCATCGCGTGTTGATCTAGGGTCCGTACTCGATCGCCGTCGCTATCGAGTACAGACCCTGAACCAGAGCCTCAGCCCGTTACCGTCACCGGGATCACGATGTTCGAGGTGATCGCCGGATTGCTGGTGTCGGTCGCGGTAACCGTGGCGTTGTACGTCGTGACCGTCGGCGGGGGCGGGGTCACACTGCCCGATCCGCCGCTCGATCCGCCGCTGCCGCCGCCGCACGACCCGAGCGCCAGCGCCGCGAGCGGCAAGGCGAGGAGGCGGAAGCCGCGCAGGAATGACAAGCCGATTCCGCCGGCCAGCAGCAATGCCGCCAGCGTGGCGCTCGCCGTCCCGGGCACGGTCAGCGTCGCGCTGTGCGTAGCGCCGTCGGCGAAACTCAGCGTCGACGGACTGATCGTGCCGCTATAGCCGGGGATCGACACGCTGAGATTGACCGTCCCGCGATAGCCGCCGCCCGGTTCGACGGTGATCGTGCTGGTACCGCTCTGGCCGCGCGCGATGTTGATCGCGCCGCCGGTCAGCGTCAGCGTCGGCGCGACCGTGGTCGAGGCCAGGCCGAAATAGGTCTTGCAGGTCCGCACCCCCGCGACGACGTCGTAATCGGTCGCGAGGCCCAGCAGCGATACGCCGTTTTCGGAGGGCAGCAGCGGCGAGGAATAATTCTGGCAGACGTTGCTCGTCGTGGGCGGCGCGTTGATTGGCACCGGTGCGGGCAGCACCTTCCAAGGGCCCGAGCCGTCTGCGCTGTCGTTGTAGAACACGACCTGTCCATTGCCCGGAGCGATTCCAGCCGCATTGGCGACGATCTGGCCGATGACGAAGATGCGACCGTTGGCGAGCCCGGGCACCGCCGCCCAGGCGTTGGTCGGCGTGTGCAGGAACCAGCGGTGATCGTCGGTTTCGACGCGCGTTCCGACATCGGTCGCCGCGCCCCAGGCCAGGCCGTCGGCCGAGGTCTTGTAGAATACGGTACAAGCGGCGGGGCCGCACAATTCGAACGTCATGAAATAGCGGCCCGAGGGCAGGCGGCGGACCACCGCCATGCCCGGCCGGTCGGCGGCGACGCCGCTCGACACGACGTCGGCCGGTGCGCTCCAATGCAGGCCGTCGGTGGTGCGCGTCAGTCGCAGCACCTGCGAATGCCCGACCTGGGTCTCGTCGGAATAGAAGCAGACCAGCGAACCGTCTGCGGCGATGGTGAATTCGGGCTCCCATAATCCGCCCGCGCTGCGGTTGACCGTCGCGGTCAGGCAGTTGGACAGATAGCTCCAGGTCGCGCCGCGATCGCTGCTCCGGAAGATCTTGATCTGCATCGGCGCGCCTTGCACGTCGCCGCCGACCGATCCGGCCCAGAGCAAGGTGCCCGCGTAGAGCGCACCCACGGCCTGCGGCAGTTCGTACAAGGTACCGCAGCACAGGCCCTTGGCGAAGTCGGCATCATTGATCGTGCCGATCCGTGCGAAGGTGCGGCCGCTGTCATCGCTGGCGAAGATCTGCTCCTCGCCCTTGCCCGAGGGGAAGCTGGTCACGCTGGCGACGATGCGACCGTTTCCCGTTGTGCCATGCGACAACCGCACGAGGCGCGGGTAGAGCGTTTCGTTGCTGGACAATTCGGTGCGCTGCGCCGCCGCCGGAACGGCACAGACAGCGAGCAACATCCAAAACAGCCAATATCGCAAGACCTTGCGCATCATCCATCACCTCCCAAGCATATTATGACTGTATAATATGTTTTGTCATATAAATTAGGCAAGCGTCAAGCGGCATCCGAGATGCGGCGGGCGGCGTGGCTACGATAGCCGCCAGTCGGCGGATATTTCGTGGCCGTTTCGAAGAGCGAACAGGGTAGAGACGCCATGGATTGGGCAAGGCGAATCAGGCTCGGCGCAGCGCGAACGGCGCTTGCCCGCCCCAGACGATGGCCAAGGTCGATTGGCCTTGGCCATCCGGGCTATAACGCTGTTTTGGAGACCGTAAGGAATGGTGCGCGTTGCAGTCGCGGGCGGAAGCGTCTCGTGCCCAATTTCGCTGGTATCAGGGAAATCAACAGCGAATGGCCAGCGCTGCGGACCGTAGATTGGCGACGGGCAAGAGAGGAAATCCTGCTGAGACGGGTCGATGGGCGCTGTAGGAGCAGGGAATTTTCAGAGCCGCATCAGCGAAGGATATGAGCTGATGGAGCGAATTCCGGCTCAGTTTGGCTAGCGACTCGCGACTGGCATATCGCTGCGCCCACCAAATCGGATAGTCATCCAAGTAGTCGCCAGTGCTCGGCCGGATGTTTGCGGATGCCGCGAACGCGGGCGAAATCGCGCGAAGTGGCGCACCATGCGTCACTCACAAAGTAAAATCGGTTCAATAGCTTAGCAGAAGATCGTGATTGCGGCTCCGGCCGGTCTGTTCTATAAATGTACCAGCGGCGACAGTCCCCCCGTCGCCGCTTTTCGCGACCGTGGTCGCGCATGATCAGGTGGTAGCGAGCTCATTGCTCATTGGGGGGAAGTATGAATTTCACGACGACGTTTGGCACTCAGCCGCAGGGTGCTGGCTCCAACCAAATCCCAGACAGGAAACTCGGTTTCGAACGGCTGCCGATCGCGCACCTGCGCGCGCTGGCGAACCATCCGCGTAAGCTGCGGCGGAGGCACGTCGCCCGCATTGCAAGGAGCATTGAGACGCTCGGCTGGATCAACGCTATCATCGTCGATGAGCAAAATGCAGTGATCGCGGGGTACGGTCGCTGGGAGGCCGCAAAGCTCCTGGGCCTGGATGAAGTACCGGTGGTGCGCGCGAACGGCATGACCGATGTCGATAAACGCGCCTATCGCATCAGCGAGAATAAGCTGGCCGAGATCGGCGAATGGGATGTCGACGCGCTCACAAGCGAGTTCTCCCTTCTTCTCGATTGCTCGTTCGATGTGGAATTGACCGGCTTCGAGATGATCGAAATCGACGCCCTCTTTGAGGTAGAAGAAGAAGGGGACGGCGCGTTTCCTCCCCAGTTGCCCAACCAGCCCGCAGTTAGCCGCCACGGCGATATGTGGCACATCGGTCCCCATCGCCTGCTTTGTGGCGATGCCACCAACTCGGACGACTATGAAAAGCTGCTGGGCGGCGAACAGGCCGGCATGGTGTTCACCGATCCGCCCTATAACGTACCGATCGTTGGGAACGTGGCGGGCTTACGCAAACCCAAGCACCACGAGTTCAAGATGGCGTCGGGCGAGATGAGCGAGGCTGAGTACCGCGCATTCCTGACCGCCGTCTTCGATCGCATGGCCAAGGTCAGCCGGCCCGGCACCATCCTCTATGCCTGTATCGACTGGCGCCACATCGTCGAACTGCAGACCGCAGCCGTCGAGGCGGGGCTAGAGGTCAAGCAATTGTGCGTCTGGAACAAGACCAACGCCGGGATGGGGACGTTCTATCGGTCCCAGCATGAGCTCGTGTTCGTGTTCAAGAAGGCGGGCGAGCACATCAACAATTTCGGGCTGGGCGGCAAAGGGCGTTTGCGTAGCAATGTGTGGACCTATCCGGGCGCCAATGGATACCGGCCGGGTCGGTCCGAGGATCTCGACCTTCATCCCACGGTCAAGCCGGTGAAGATGGTCGTGGACGCCATCATGGACTGTTCGAAGCGCGGGGACATTATCCTCGATCCGTTTATCGGCTCCGGCACCACTCTGCTCGCAGCGGCGCGGACGGGACGGCGTGGGTACGGGCTCGAGATCGACCCGCGCTACGTCGACACAGCGGTCGTGCGGCTCAGTAACGAGCTCGACGTACGCGCGACACTCAGCACGGGAGAAACGTTTCCGGAGGTTGCGCTCGAGCGCCTCAATGGGGGGAAGAAATGAGCGAGGATTACGAGGTCGGCTACGGTAAGCCGCCCGAAGAACATCGATTCAAGAAGGGCCAGTCCGGCAATCCGTCGGGGCGACCGAAGGGCAGCAGGTCGATATACGCAATTGCCGATGCCGTGCTGAGCAGGCGGGTCACCGTCAAGGAGCATGGGCGAACAAGGACTGTGACAGTTACCGAGGCGATGGTCTTGGCGATGGCCCATCGGGCGGCGAAAGGCGATCACCGCGCTTTCAAAGTTCTCGAACCGTACCTGCCCCAGGAAGAGCCCGAAGAGATTGAAGAGGCCGCTCAGCCCGTGACGTTCACGCTCTCAATGGGCGATCCGATCATTCAGGAGCGCATTGTCGAAGCCCAGCGTCGCGAACGGGAGCGTGAGAAGCCCGAAGGCAAGGAGTAAAGGGGCGAGCGCTCGACTTGCACTCCATCGCCATTGGAGCGATCAGACTGGTCAATGAGCACCATGCGCACCAGCACCAGTCACCCGCTTCAGATCGCGTCCGTTTGTCCCGGGCCCGGAATGGGGCGGATCGGCATTACTTTCTGTCCGGGCAAGAGGCAGCCCAATGCCGTAACCGGTTCGTGGGACCGCGATCTCGCGCTCGACGTGAAGGCAATCAGCGACTGGGGCGCGGTGCTCGTGATCAGCCTGATCGAGGACCATGAGTTTGCCGTCCTCCAGGTCGAGGCGCTCGGCGACACGGTGCGTGCCCATCACATGGAATGGCTGCATCTTCCGATCACCGATGTGTCGGTGCCCGGCGCTGCATTCGAAGCTGCCTGGATGGAGCATGGTGAAGGCGTGCGCGCTCGCCTCCGCGACGGCTTTGACATCGTCGTGCATTGCAAGGGCGGGCTGGGCCGTGCCGGCACGATCGCGGCACGTCTG
>NZ_JBQCCN010000114.1:0-7411 GCF_051962185.1 Sphingomonas sp. | reverse complement strand
GAGGGCGGATTGCCCTTGGGTATGACCCAGCGCCGGTTCTCGCGCGAGGTGACGAGCAGGATGCGGATCGGGGCGTCGCTGGCGGCGCCTTCGGTCCGGTACGGCAAAGCCGCGATCTGGCGAATTGTCAGAGCTCCCTTGCTGGCGGCCGCGCGAACGCGGCCAGGCCGACCGTTGCGCTAGCATCATGCATGGCCGCGCGCCATCACAAACCGGCGTCGCGGCCGTCGATCAAAACCCGCTCCCGTCTTTGCGCCGTTGTTCGGGCGAGCCGGCGAACAGATGCATGTCGATATCGGGATAATGGCAATCGCTGGCCTGCGGCCGGCCGACCGCGACGAACACGCAATCCTGCGCCGACCGATTCTGCAGGACATGGCCGTTGCCGTCGCCTTTCGGAAACGCCGCGATGTCGCCCGCGCGCATCGGATGCTCGCCGTCGTCATCGACCAGGACCGCCTCGCCCGACAGCATTACGACCATCTCGTCCTCGCCCTCGTGCCAATGCCGCTGCGACGACCAGGCGCCGGGCTTGAGCGTCACATGGCTGAACCCGAAATCGCTGATTCCGCTGGCCGGCGCGAGACGGCGGTACCAGCGTTCGCTGACGACATCGGCATAGATCGGCGGATAGCCGGTCGCGTTGGTCTGGGGGATCGCATCGAGGTCGAGCTTGGGCATGTCGCTATTTCCCCTTGGGCGGAGGCGCCGACAAACATTGCTCCGCGAACGGCATCACGTCGCCGCCGGACAGATCGTCGCGATCGTCGTCGGTGGCCGCGACCTTGGGAAAGCGAGTCCTGATCGCCGCGGCCACTGCCTGCGCATGCGCGACGCGCGCTTCGGTGACGGTGCGATCGCCGCCGGTGTTCTTGCTGTCGAGCATGTCGCGCGCGAGGCGGACGGCGGTATCGAGCCGGTCGGCCGCGGCGATGCAGCGCCCCGGCGTGAGGTCGATGGCGTCCTCCTCGGCGGGGGGAGCCGTCTGCACGGCGAGGGCGAGCAACAGGACAAGCATTGGCAATTCTCCGCACCCCCGTACGCGCGGACCTTTCCCTCCCGCTCGATGCAAGGCAAGAGGCAGATCGTGTCCAACCGGGGGAATTGCGTGCCCAACGTCGTCGAACTGACCAAGGCGCTGATCGCCGCCGAAAGCGTGACGCCCGCGACCGGCGAGCCATTCGACGTGCTGGCGCAAGCGCTGAGCGTGATCGGGTTCGAGATCGATCGCTTCACCACCGGCGAGGCGCCCGATGGGCCGGTCGAGAACATGATCGCGATCCGCCACGGCAAGGGGCCGCATCTCGCGTTCGCCGGGCATCTCGACGTGGTGCCGCCGGGCGACGGCTGGGCGAGCGGCGCGTTCGCGCCCGAGGTGCGCGGCGACCTGCTCTACGGCCGCGGCGCGGTCGACATGAAGGGTGCGATCGCCGCCTTCACCGCGGCCGCGGCGCGGGCCGAGGGCCCGACGCTCAGCTTGCTGATCACCGGCGACGAGGAAGGTCCCGCGATCTCCGGCACGCGCGCGATCCTCGACCGGATGGCGGCGCGCGGGCTCGAGCCTGATTTATGCCTGGTCGGCGAGCCGACATCGACCGCGCGGCTGGGTGACATGATCAAGATCGGGCGGCGCGGATCGGTCAATATCTGGATCGACGTGCCGGGGCGTCAGGGGCACGTCGCCTATCCGCACCTCGCCGACAATCCGATCCCGAAGCTGGTGGCCGCGCTGGCGGCGATCGACGCGATCACGCTGGACCAGGGCAATCACTGGTTCCAGCCCTCGAATATGGAGGTGACCGACGTCACCGTCGGCAATCCCGCGACCAACGTCATTCCCGCCAGGGCATCGGCGCGGCTGTCGATCCGCTTCAACGACGAACAGAATGGCGAAGACCTGGTAGCGCTGATCGAGCGGACGGTGAAGGCGCACGCCCCCGAGGCGCAGGTCATCGCGCGCATCTCGGGCGAGGCGTTCCTGACCGAGCCGGGCGCGCTGTCGGCACTCGTCACCGCCGCGATCGAGAAGGTTGCCGGCGTGCGCCCGACGCTATCGACGACCGGCGGTACCAGCGACGCGCGCTTCCTGTCGCAACTCTGCCCGACCGTCGAGTTCGGCCTGGTCAACGCGACGATGCACAAGACCGACGAAGCGGTGGCGATCGCCGATCTGGAAGCGCTGGTCGATATTTATGCGGAGATCATCGACGCCGCTCGACAAGCCTGAATCGATGGCTGCGGATCGTTAAGTTCGTTGTCCGTCGGCCGCCGCTACCCCGCATCCGAACGCAATTACGGGAAGAACCATGCCCAACGCCGCTGTCGCCCGCTTTCTCTCGCCCATCGGCGAGTTGTTGCGCGAATGGCGCGGTGCACGGCGGATGAGCCAACTGGATCTGTCGCTCGAAACGGGTATCTCGACCCGGCACCTGAGTTGCATCGAGACGGGCAAGGCGCGTGCGAGCCGCGAGATGGTGGCAAGACTGGCGGACGCGCTCGATATGCCGCTAAGGGACCGAAATGCGCTGCTGCGCGCCGCGGGCTATGCGCCGGTTCATCCGGAGAGCGAACTCGCCGCCCCCGCGCTCGATCGCGTACGGCGGGCGATCGACCTGATCCTCGCGCATCAGGAGCCTTATCCGGCCTTCGTCATCAGCAGGCATTGGGAAGTGCTGGAAGTCAACCAGGCGGCGATCCGGATGAATCGCTTCCTGTTCGGCGACTGGCAAAGCGCGCACAGCAATCTGATTCATCAATTGTTCGATCCCAATGACTTCCGCCAGGTTATTCTCAACTGGCCCGACGTCGCGCGGCGGTTTGTCCGGCACCTCCACGACGATCTCGCCGCCAATCCGACCGACCGCCGCATCCGCGCCTTGCTCGCCGAGGCCCTGTCCTATCCCGGCGTGCCGCAGCGTTGGCAATTGGGGGATGCCGATGACGACGGCGATCCGATTGTCACGTTCACCTTCGCCAGCCCGCGTGGGGAATTGCGTTTCTTCGAGACGATCACAACCTTCGCCGCGCCGCACGACGTGACGCTGGACGAAATAAGGATCGACTGCACCTTCCCTGCCGATGAACACACCGCCGCGGTCTGCGCGGAGTTGGCGCGACAGACCTAGAGTGCGATCACCCGTACGGGCAGGCCGTCCTTGGGCCGCGGGATCGGGAACATCTGCCACGTGTCTCCCGCGCCCGGATCGATCTCGATCCGATAGCGGCCGAGCAAATTCGCCATCAACAGCTTCATTTGCATCTGCGCGAAATGCAGGCCGAGGCACATATGCGCGCCCCCGCCATAGGGCACCCAGGCGAAGCGGTGGCGGCCCTTCGAATTCTCCGGCGTGAAACGCATCGGGTCGAACTTCTCGGGCTCGGGCCAGATGTCGGGCATGCGATGGGTCCAGGCGATGCCGACCCCCACGCTGGTCCCTGCGGGGATCGTGTAGCCGCCGAATTCGAAATCGCGCAGCGCGCGGCGCGGCAGCGACGGCACCGGTGGCATCATTCGCAGTGCTTCCTTGAAGGCGTAATCGGTGAGCACGAGCCGATCGAGTTGCTCGGTCACCGGCACCTCGCCGTCGAGCCCCCGCACTTCCTCGCGCAGCCGCTCCTGCCAGTCGGGATTGCGCGCCAGCAGCATCACCAGCGTGGTCGCCGACGAGGTGATCGTGTCGTGCGCGGCCATCATCAGGAAGTTCATGTGATCGGCGATCGCGTCGGCCGACAGCGGTTGCCCATCCTCGTCGGTCGCGCGGCAGAATTGCGAGAAGAAGTCCTCCCCATTGCCGCCGCGCGCGCCGTGACGCCGCGCGGGGATCTCGCGCTCGAACCAGTCGATCAGATAGGCGCGCGCTTTCACGCCCTTGCGCATCATCGTGCCGGGCAGGGGTATGCGGATCGGGGCGATGCTGGCCTGGACCTCATCGACGAACGCCTGGTTGATGCGGCTTGCCTCGGCGCCGAGCTCGACTCCGAGGAAACTGGTCGCGGCGAGGTCGAGCGTCAGCTTCTTGATCGCATCGTAGAAGCGCATCGAGCGCCCGCCCCAGCCCGCCACCTGCCGCGCGATGCCGGCGTCGAGCTGGGTCGCATAATGCCGCATCGGCTCGGGCTTGAACGCTACCGACAAAGTCTTGCGATCGGCGCGATGCTTGTCGAAATCCATCAGCATCAGCCCGCGTGGGAACAGCAGATTGAGCAGCGGTCCCCAGCCCTGTTCGGACGAGAACAGCCGATCGCGATCGAACAGGATCAACTCGTTCGCCTCGGGCCCGAGCAGCGCGACGTTTATCTCGCCGAACGAATGATTGCGATAGACCGGCCCGTAGCGCTCAACCATCTTGCGGCCGAACTTCCCCGGGTCGCGCAGCAGCTTCAGCGTGTTGCCGACCAGCGGCAGGCCGTAATTGCCGGGAATATGCGCCAGCGCGCCGCGAGACGGGTGCGGCAGCCAATGCGGGTTCGCGTCCAGCGTGTGGGCGTAGGCCATGGCGGCAGCTTATCCATCGTCCCGGCCGAACGGCAAGACGGCGTGGGCCGCCAGTCGGTCAGGCGCCGATCGCTGGCGCCGTGAAAGCCGCGAGATCCGAGACGCCCAGCGCCCGTTCGATCTTTTCGACCTTGGCCAATGCCATGTCGAAGCCGTCGCCGCCGAATTCGCGTTTTTCGATATCCTCGAACTGATCGCCGAGTTGCTCATAGGCCTTCTCGCCGATGCTCGCCTTGAATGCGGGAAAGATGATCGTGTCTTCGCGCGCCGCATGCGCTTCGTACATTCGGGTGAAAGCGAGCAGCGCTCGCGACAGCCTCTCGCCGTCGCCGGTCGCGATGCGGCCGGCCTTGGTGCGATCGAGCACGTAGGCGGTGATTTCCCGGCCCCGCGCGTGCTGCGCGAGCAACGTATCGACGATCGGCGCTCCCTTGCCGCCCGCCTTGCGCACGATCGGGAAGATGTGCTGCTCCTCGAGCAATTGCTCGTGATAACGTTCGCCGAACGTCCGGAACAGATCGGCCGCCTGGAACAGCGACGCGGCATCGACGCCGGCGCCGCCGGCCGCGAGCTTCGGCGCGATCTCGCGATAGGCGACCAGGATGCGTCGCAGGACGCCATGCTCGCGCATCAGGTCCTCGTTGGCGGTCACGTCCTCGTCGCCGGACTCCTTGTCTCCATCGCGATCCGCGGCACCCTTCGCACATCCCGAAAGAAGCGCGACGGAGGCCAGTCCTGCGCCGGCGATCAATCCAAAGGCGTCGCGACGATCACGATGTTCGATCATGGCATCCTCCTTCTGGTCACCAGCGGCGACGCGCGGCATGATCGACGCGGCAAGCTCTGGTCAGGAACAGCATGGAACGTTATCGGTTCCCGATATCGAAAATCGATCCGGCGGGGAAGCGGATTAGCCATGGTGTCTCGCCGTGATGGATCATCGCGAATTGCTGTCGGGTTTCGTTCGCCTCCACATCCTGCTCCACGCTGCCGACGCGCCGGTCTATGGCGCCTGGATCATCGAGGAATTGGCGCATCACGGCTATCGATTGAGCGCTGGGACTCTCTATCCGATGCTCCATGCACTGGAGAACAAGGGATATCTGATCAGCGAAGAGGAGCGCCATGGGCGCTCGGTCAGGCGCCTGTACCGAGCCACCGACCTGGGACGCGAAGGATTGCGCGTCGCGGAACGCCAGGCGCGCGAATTGTTCGGCGAGCTCGTCGATGGGCATGGGCGTGAGCGCCACCGGCCAAAGAGCTGAGCACGGATCGGCACGCGAAGTCCTCCTGGTATTCCTGAAGCTGGGCCTGACCGCGTTCGGCGGTCCGGTCGCGCATCTCGGCTATTTTCGCGACGAACTGGTGGTCCGCCGGCGCTGGCTCGACGAACGCGACTATGCCGAGTTGCTCGGCCTGTGCCAGTTCCTCCCGGGTCCGGCCTCGAGCCAATTGGGTTTCGCGCTTGGCCTGACGCGCGCGGGTCCGCTCGGCGGGGTGGCGGCCTGGATCGGGTTCACCTTGCCGTCGGCATTGCTCATGGCGGGATTCGCCCTGGCGGCCGGATCGCTCTCCGGGTCTTTCGAAAAGCCGCTGGTCCATGGTCTCAAGCTCGCCGCCGTCGCCATCGTCGCCCAAGCGTTGATCGGCATGGCGCGGAGGCTCACGCCGGATCTCCGCCGGGCCGCGATCGCACTGGCCGCCGCGGCGATCATGCTGTGGTTGGCGCGACCGGCCGCGCAGATCGCCCTGATCGGTGCGGGAGCGCTTGCCGGTCTGATCTTGTGCCGCGGTCATGAGCCATCGGCCTCGGATGCTCCTGGCTGGGCGCCGTCGAGAAGGGCCGGTGCGCTATTGTTGGCCGCGTTCGGCGCGCTGCTGATCGCGTTGCCTCTGTTCGCGTCGCTCGGACCCGATATCGCGCTGGCGGCGGTCTTCTATCGCGCCGGTGCGCTGGTGTTCGGGGGCGGCCATGTCGTCCTCCCGCTGCTACGCGCGAGCCTGGTGCCTGGCTGGATGACCGACGATAGGTTCCTGGCCGGCTATGGCGCGGCGCAGGCGGTGCCCGGTCCATTGTTCACGCTCGCCGCCTATCTGGGTGTCGCAGCGATGCCACATGCCGCGGCGTCGGGCGCGGTCATCGCAATCGTCGCGATCTTCGCGCCCGGCTTGATGCTGATCGCGGGCATCCTGCCCTATCGCGGTACGATCGCCCGCAGCCGCCGCGCGGGCGCCGCGGTCGCCGGGATCAATGCCAGCGTGGTCGGATTGCTGGGCGCGGCGCTGTACGACCCGGTCTGGATCAGCGCGGTCGGTTCGATCCGCGACGCGATCGTGGCCGGCGCCGCTCTCGTCGCGCTGACGCTACGAGTGCCGCCGATCGGAGTCGTCGCCGGATGCGTGCTGGTCAGTCTGTCGCTGGGCGGCTGAGCGCCAGAGCCGGTCGACGCATTGGCGCGCGGCCCCGGGGGCCGATCACTCCACCGTCACCGATTTCGCGAGGTTGCGCGGCTGGTCGACGTCGGTGCCCTTCGCCACGGCTACATGATAGGCCAGCAACTGCACCGGGACCGCGTACACCAGCGGCGCGATCAGCGGGTGGACCTTCGGCATCTCGATCGTCGCGAGGCAGCCCTCGCCGGCTTCGGCCAGCCCTTCGGCGTCGGAGATCAGCACGATCTTGCCGCCGCGCGCCTGGGTCTCCTGCATGTTGCTGACGGTCTTTTCGAACAGCGGCCCCGACGGGGCGATGACGATCACCGGCACATTCTCGTCGATCAGCGCGATCGGGCCGTGCTTCATCTCGCCCGCCGCATAGCCTTCGGCGTGAATATAGCTGATTTCCTTGAGCTTCAGCGCGCCCTCGAGCGCCAGCGGATAATCCGGACCGCGGCCGAGATAGAGCACGTCGCGCGC
>NZ_JBQCCN010000113.1:0-10369 GCF_051962185.1 Sphingomonas sp. | reverse complement strand
GCATAGAGCGTGTCGATCGTGAAGCTCGACTTGCCCGATCCCGACACGCCGGTGATGCAGGTGAAGGTGCCGATCGGGATGCTCGCGGTCACCCCGCGCAGATTGTTGGCGGTGGCGTTGTGTACGGTCAGCTGCTTGCCCGTGCCCGAGCGGCGCACCATCGGCACCGGCACTTCGCGCGTGCCGTTGAGGTAATCGGCGGTCACCGAATCGGTGTGCGCGAGCAATTCGGGCAGCGTGCCCTTGGCGACGATCTCGCCGCCATGGACGCCGGCGCCCGGCCCCATGTCGATGATGTAATCGGCGGTGCGGATCGCGTCCTCGTCATGCTCGACCACCAGCACCGTATTGCCGAGGTCGCGCAGCCGCCGCAGCGTCGCGAGCAGCATGTCGTTGTCGCGCTGGTGGAGCCCGATCGACGGCTCGTCGAGCACGTAGAGCACGCCCGACAGCCCGCTGCCGATCTGGCTGGCGAGGCGGATGCGCTGGCTCTCGCCGCCCGACAGGGTGCCGCTGGTGCGGTCGAGATTGAGGTAATCGAGCCCGACATTATTGAGGAAGCCGAGCCGCTCGACGATCTCCTTCAGGATGCGCTCGGCGATTTCCTTCTGCTGGCCGGTGAGGTGGTTGGGCAGGTCCTGGAACCAGGCCAGCGCATCGACCACCGACAGGCGCGTCGCGTGGCTGATGTCCTGCATGGCAATCTTGACCGCCAGCGCCTCGGGCTTGAGGCGCGCGCCGTGGCAGGTCTCGCAGGCCTGGCTCGACTGATATTTGCTCAGTTCCTCGCGCATCCACGCGCTCTCGGTCTGGAGCATGCGGCGGTTGAGGTTGCCGATCACGCCCTCGAACGGCTTGCGCACGTCGTAGCTCTTCTTGCCATCGACGAATGTCAGGGTGACCGGCTTGCCCGCGGTGCCGTAGAGGATGACCAGCCGCACTTCGCCGGGCAGGTCCTTCCACGGCGTTTCCAGGCTGAACCCGAATTCGCGCGCCAGGCTGCCCAGCACCTGCATGTAATAGGGGCTGGGCGGGTTGGACTTGGCCCAGGGCACGATCGCGCCCTTCTTGAGGCTGAGGTCGTGATTGGGGACGACGAGATCCTCGTCGAACACCAGCTTCTCGCCGAGCCCGTCGCATGCCGGGCATGCGCCTTGCGGCGCGTTGAACGAGAACAGCCGCGGCTCGATCTCGGCGATGGTGAAGCCGGAGACCGGGCAGGCGAACTTTTCGCTGAAGACGATGCGGTTGGCGGGGACCCCGGCGCCTTTCATATTGCCGCCGAGGGTGGGGGAAGCCGATGCCTCCGGCACGTTCCCCTCCCGCTCGCGGGAGGGGTTAGGGGAGGGCATGTCGCCTTCCGCTACAAACTCCTGGCGGACTTCCTGGACACGCCCTCCCCCAGCCCCTCCCGCAAGCGGGAGGGGGGCGGTTACGGCCTCGACCGTCGCATCCACCAGATCCACATACGCCAGCCCCTCGGCCAGCTTGAGCGCGGTCTCGAAACTATCCGCCAGCCGCGTCGCGATATCCGGCCCGACCACCAGCCGGTCGACCACCACTTCCACGTCGTGCTTGTACTTCTTGTCGAGCGCCGGGGCCTCGTCGATCTCGTACAATTCGCCGTCGATCCGCACGCGGGTGAAGCCCGCTTTCTGCCACTCGGCGAGTTCCTTGCGATACTCGCCCTTGCGCCCGCGCACGACCGGGGCGAGCAGATACAGCCGCGTACCTTCGGGCAGCGCCATGACGCGGTCGACCATCTGGCTGACGGTCTGCGCCGCGATCGGCAGGCCGGTCGCGGGCGAAGAAGGAATGCCGACGCGCGCCCACAGCAGGCGCATGTAATCGTAGATCTCGGTCACCGTCGCGACGGTCGAGCGCGGGTTGCGGCTGGTGGTCTTCTGCTCGATCGAGATCGCCGGCGACAGGCCCTCGATATGATCGACATCGGGCTTCTGCATCAGTTCGAGGAACTGCCGCGCATAAGCCGACAGCGACTCGACGTAGCGGCGCTGCCCCTCGGCATAGATGGTGTCGAAGGCAAGGCTCGACTTGCCCGATCCCGACAGGCCGGTGATCACGGTCAGCGTGTCGCGCGGGATGTCGATATCGACGCCCTTGAGATTATGCTCGCGCGCGCCGCGCACCTGAATGTGAGTCAGCATGTTGGTGTTTGTTCCAGATTTGTTCGTGCCGGGCAAGCGCCGCGCGACAGGAGTGAGATGGGAAGTGCGGGGCGCGGGGGCAAGTTGCTATCCCATTGACGCAGATTGCATTGGCGACGTCTTCTTCTCCCCTTGTGGGAGAAGGATAGCGAAGCTTGGCGGCTTGCCGCCTAGCGTAGCTTGGATGAGGGGAGCGGCGCTTCAGCGCCGCGCGACCGTTTCGCGGTCGCCCCCTCACGTCCCATCGCTAACGCGATGGGCCCCTCCCGCGTCAGGTAAACAGCGCCCGCGCTGTTTAGGTCATGCCGGGAGCATGACCGACCTGATGCGCCCCCAAGGGGAGAGAGTACAAGAAGCCTAGTATCGCCCCAGTCCTCACCCCGCACTTGTAAAAAATTGCCGCCGCTTTCGCTGTGAAAATAAGTAAAAACGGCTGCAAAACGAACCCATTGGCTTGAAACCGGACTCGGTCTATTGCGGGCTCTTAGTGGAGTGGGCGTAGGAATGGCACGGCCGGGGGGCACCAGGGAATCGGAGATCCGCGCCGCGCTGGCGAAGTTGCGCGGCGGGCTCGGCGCGATCATCGCGCTCAGCGCGTTCATCAACGTGCTGACGATCACCGGGTCGCTGTACCTGATGCTGGTCTATGACCGTATCCTGCCGGCGCAGAGCTATCCGACCCTGTTCAGCGTGTTCGCGATGATCCTGATCGCCTACGCCTTTTACGGCATGTTCGACGTGCTGCGCTCGAAGATGCTGGCCGATGTCGCGGCGTCGCTCGACCGCTCGCTGTCGGGGCGCGTGCAGTCGATCGAGGCGCGCATCGCGCTCGAACGGCCCGAGGCCAAGGAACAGGTCAGCCCGGTGCGCGACCTCGACCAGTTGCGCTCGTTCATCGCCAGCGCCGGGCCGCCGGCGCTGATCGACCTGCCCTGGATCCTGCTGTTCCTGATCGTGCTGAGCCTGGTCCATTACTGGTTGGGCGTGGTGACACTGGTCGGCATGATCGGGCTGGCCGCGCTGACCTGGGTCGCCGAGCGGGTCAGCAGCCGCCATGTCATGGCGGTGACCCAGGCGGCGGCGAAACGGCGCCTGCTCGCCGACCGCCAGTGGCGCCACGCCGAGATCATCACCGCGCTCGGCATGCGCGACCGGCTGATGCTGCAATGGCGGCGGATCCATCACGATTATCTCGACCAGCAGGCGACCCTGACCGACACCACCGCGACCCTGGCGGGGATCAGCAAGGTGTCGCGGATGGTGCTGCAATCGGTGGTGCTGACGGTCGGCGCGATGCTGGTGATCGACGGCAAGGCGACCGCGGGGATCATCTTCGCCAGCTCGATCCTGTCGGGCCGGGCGATGGCGCCGGTCGATTCGGCGATCGCCAATTGGAAGAATTTCGTCGGCGCGCGGCAAAGCTGGGCGCGGCTCGACACCCTGTTCGGCCAGGTGCCGCCGCCGGTCGGCGAGCGCACCGAATTGCCGCCACCGGCCAAGACGCTGACCGTCGACGGCCTGTCGCTGACCCCGCCGGGCAGCCAGACGATCACCGTCGCCAACATGAGCTTCCACGCCGAAGCGGGCCAAGTGATCGGCATCATCGGCCCCAGCGCGTCGGGCAAATCGTCGCTGGTGCGCGGCGTGCTCGGGGTGTGGAAAGCGGCCAAGGGCGCGGTGCGGCTCGACGGCGCGGCGATCCAGCAATGGGATAGCGAGACGCTCGGCCAGTATCTCGGTTACGTCCCGCAATCGGTCGAATTGTTCGCCGGCACCATCGCCGAGAATATCGCGCGGTTCGAAGTCGGCGCGCCGTCGGACGCGGTGATCGCCGCGGCCAAGGCGGCCGGCGTGCACGATTTGATCGTGCAATTGCCCGGCGGCTACGACCTCCAGGTCGGCGAGGAAGGGCAGCAATTGTCGGCCGGCCAGCGCCAGCGCATCGCGCTCGCCCGTGCACTGTATCGCGACCCGTTCCTGGTGGCGCTCGACGAGCCCAATTCCAACCTCGATCCCGATGGCGAGATGGCGCTGGCCCGCGCGGTCGCCGGGGTGAAGGCGCGCGGCGGCATCGTGCTGCTGGTCGCGCACCGGCGCGAGATATTGGCGGTGGTCGATCTGTTGCTGGTCATGCGCGGCGGCACGGCGCAGGCGTTCGGCCCGCGCGACGAGGTGCTGGCCAAGCTTGCGCCGCCGGCGCCGGCCCAGCCGCAGCCCTCCGCACAAGTGCAGCCGCAACCGGCCCAGCGCGGCGCCAAGGGCACCAGCGGCATGGTGTTCAGCAGAAAGCCCGGCCAATGACCGCGCAAGTCCCGCTCCACGCTTTCTGGCCGGACGCCGAGCCCGATCCCGGCGCCGAGCGGCTGCAGCGCCGCACCCGCCGCGCGTTCGTGCTGATGGGCGCGCTGGTCGTCGGGCTGTTCCTGTTGTCGGTGATCCTCCGGGTCGGCGGCGCGGTGATCGGCTCTGGCGACGTCGCGGTCGAGTCCAACGTCAAGACGCTGATCCACCCGACCGGCGGCATCCTGAAGGCGCTGATGGTGCATGACGGCGATCATGTCGCCAAGGGGCAATTGCTGATGCGGCTCGACCAGGCGGTGTCGGCGGTCGGCGCCGAATCCGCGGCTCTGGGGCTCGAGCAATTGCTCGCGCGGCGTGCGCGACTGGAAGCGGAGCGCGACGGCGCGGCGACGATCCGCTTCCCGCGCGAGCTGACCGCCAAGGCCGACGCGCGGGCGACCGAAGCGATGGCGCGCGAACGCCAATTGTTCGCGTTGCGCCGCCGCGAGCGCGACGGTTCGGTCTCGCTGCTCCAGCAGCGCGTGCGCCAATATGAGGAACAGATCGCCAGCTATCAGGCGCAGATCGCGGCGATCGAGAGCCAGATGACGCTGATCCAGCCCGAGCTCGAAGGGCTGCGCAAGCTCCACGATCGCCAGCTCGTCACGATCAATCGCCTCAACGAGATGGAGCGCACCGCGGTCCAGATGAAGGGCAGCAAGGCCGCGCTCGAATCGAACATCGCCGAGGCGCGCGCGCATATCGCCGAGGCGGACGAGCAGATCCTCAACGTCGACAAGCAGATCCGCAGCGACGCCGGCACCCAGCTCGCCGAGGTGGTCGGCCAGCTCAACGACCAGCAGGTCCGCGTCGCCACCACCACCGACACGGTCGACCGCAGCGAGATCCGCGCGCCGCAATCGGGCGTGGTCGACAAGGTCGCCTATACCACGATCGGCAGTGCGTTGCCCGCCGGCCAGCCGCTGCTCCAGATCGTGCCCGACCGCGACAGCATGATCGTCGAGGCGCGGATCCGGCCGCAGGATGTCGACCAGGTCCGCGTCGGCCAGTCGGCGCGCATCACCTTCTCGGGCTTCAATCGCCAGACCACGCCCGACATTCCGGGCAAATTGATCTTCGTCTCGCCCGATTTGTCGTCGGACCAGCGCACCGGCCAGAGCTTCTATCGCATCAAGGTGCGGCTCGACGCCGCCGCGCTCGCCAAGGCGCCGCAGATCGCGCTCAAGGCGGGCATGCCGGCCGAGGTGTTCGTTCAGACCGGCGACCGCTCGATCCTGTCGTTCCTGTTGAAGCCGATGGTCGACCAGGTCCGCTATTCGATGCGGACCGAGGGATAGGCTCCCAGCTTAATCCTCCCCCTGGCGGGGGAGAATTAGGTCGGACCCCTACTCTGCCTGGCGCGCGAGCTGCGTCGATGTAACCGTTTACCGGCGATGGCGGGCTGGCTAAGGTCGCGGCAAGGCGCCGCTACCGAGCGCCGTTCCGGAGGACCGCCGCATGACCGCGCCCGACGCGCCGCTCAAGACCATCACCATCGTCGGCGGCGGCACTGCGGGCTGGATGACCGCCGGGCTGCTGTCGCAGCTGTTCAAGAGCTACGCGATCCGCCTGATCGAATCCGACGAGATCGGCATCATCGGCGTGGGCGAGGCGACGATCCCGGCGATCCGCGATTATCTGACGATCGCGGAAGTCGACCAGGTCGAGATGATCCGCGCCACCCAGGCGACGTTCAAGCTGGGGATCGATTTCGTCGGCTGGAAGGACGGCACAGACCGTTATTTCCACGGCTTCGGGCGGATCGGCCAGGACTTCATGTGGCTGCACACGCACCAATTGTGGCTGCCCGAAAATGCCGCGGGTAAGGCGCGGCATTTCGACGATTACGCGCTCAATTGCGTCGCCGGCATGGCCAACAAATTCGCCTTTCCCGATCCGCGCAACCCGGCGTCGCCGCTGGCCGGGATCGATTTCGCCTATCAGTTCGATGCGGCGTCGCTGGCGCGCTATCTGCGCGTGCGGTCGGAAGCGGCGGGGGTCGAGCGGATCGAGGGCAGGATCGTCGACGTCAGGCTCGACGGCGAGAGCGGCCATGTCGACCATGTCGTGATGGAGGACGGACGGACGGTCGACGGCGACCTGTTCGTCGATTGCTCGGGAATGCGCGCGCTGTTGATCGGTCAGGCGCTCGGCATCGGCTATGAGGATTGGAACCACTGGCTGCTCAACGACCGCGCGCTGGCGGTGCCGTGCGAGCGAGTCGAACCGCTGACCCCCTATACGCGCGTGACGGCGCGCGATCACGGCTGGCAATGGCGCATCCCGCTCCAGCACCGCACCGGCAACGGTCATGTCTATTCGAGCGCGCATCTCTCGGACGACGAGGCGGCGGCGGTGCTGCTCGCCAATCTCGACGGCAAGCCGCTGGCCGACCCGCGCCCGGTGCGCTTTCGTCCCGGCAAGAGGCGCAAGGCGTGGGAGAAGAACGTCGTCGCGATCGGCCTGTCGGCCGGGTTCCTCGAGCCGCTCGAATCGACCAGCATCCACCTCATCCAGACCGGGATCATCAAGCTGCTCGGTCTGTTTCCGCATCAGGGGTTCGCCGCCGCCGACATCGCCGAATACAATCGCCAGCACGATTTCGAATTCGCCGACGTGCGCGATTTCATCGTCGCCCATTTCAAGGTGACCGATCGCGAGGCCACGCCTTATTGGCGATATCTCAAGAACATGGCGATCCCCGACAGCCTGGCGGAACGGCTCGAGCTGTTCGCGTCATCGGGCCGCTTCTACAAGCGCGCCGCCGCCGAGCTGTTCCGCGTCGAAAGCTGGGTGCAGGTGCTGCTGGGGCAGGGGTTCGCGATGGGACACGATCCCAACGCCGCGATCATGTCGTCCGACGTCCGCGCGTCGTTCCTCGACGACATCCAGGAAGTGATCGCCGATGCCGCGGCGCGGATGCCCGACCACGCGGCTTTCATCGACCGCTATTGCAAGGCGCCGCCGCCGGCTGCCTGAACGAAGGAAGAAAAATTTCCCCTCCCGCTTGCGGGAGGGGAAAGGGGGAGGGCGTGTCGATTACGTGGGGAGCAAACATCCCCCCTGAGCCCTCCCGCAAGCGGGAGGGGAATCGAGGTGGATCAGCTCAGAACTTGTAGCGGGCGCCGATCTTGAAGTTGCGGCCCTGGCTGGCGACCGCGCCCAGATCGTACTGGCCGCTCGGCCCGTTGTCGCCGACGTTGCGGAAACCGCCGCCCCACATCGAATAGTTGCGGTTGACGATGTCGAATGCGTTGAGCGCCTGGAAATAGACGGTCAGCTCATGCGATTTCGCCCAAGGCATCTTGAACGTCTTGGAGAAGTTGAAGTCGATGTTCGCGTAGCCGATGCCGCTCGGCTTGTAGATGCCGAAATTGGTCTCGGCGCAGCCATCGACGGCAGGACCCGGGATGCCGCAAATGACCCCGCCATAATAGGGGCCGGACGACAGCGTGATGAAGGTCGTCGCGCGGATGTCCAGCGGCAGGCGGACGGTGCCCGTTCCCACGAAGCGCCACCGTTCGAGACCGCTGGACCTGCCCCAGCCCTGCAAGCCGATCGTCGGTGCATCGAAGTTGAACGGATCGCCGATATTGGCACCGTTGCGCGAGTCGTTCGACCGGGCGTTCGAAATGGTCAGCGTCGTGCTGAAGCCCCAGCCCGATTCGTCGGTGTAGGGCTTGTCGGCCTGCAGATAGAGAGCGGCATAGGTCGCCTTGCCATCGCTGTTGCCGATGAAGATGCTGCCATAGCGCCGGCCATCGGTGCCGAACAGCGGCGCCGTGTTGATCGCGGCCGAACCGTAGAAGATGCCGGACGAATATACGTTGCCGTCGTACGAGAAGAGCGGACTGAGCGGGCTGTAGCTGCCGTCCGGATTCCGGTTGCCGACGACTTCCTGATAGATGTTGTGCGACTTGATGTACGAGAAGCTGATCGAGGTATTGATCTTCCCCAGCCGCTTGCGGATCGAAGCGCTGACCTGGTCCGAATAGGGAACCTTGGTGTTGTTGTTCATCAAGTGCACTTCGCCGGCCTGCATCGTCGCCAGTGCGCGCAGAGCGGAGATGTCGGTCGGGATCGCCGTGACGCAGCCTGTGGTTCCCGGGGTACAATTGGGCGGCGTGTTGATGGTCACAACCGATTCATAGACGTCCTTGATCGTCTCCAGCGCGGAATCGATGAACAGCGACCGGTTGTAGTATCGCCCGGCGCCGAGCGTGAAGACCAGATCGCGGTCGCCCTTCACATCGTAGGAGATGCCCAAGCGCGGCTGGAATTCGCCAGTGAACGGCTTACGGTTGCTCCCGGTCGAGATATAGTCTTCGGGGTTGATTCCTGCGGCCTTCCAGCCTGGATAGGCGCGGATCGCCGCCGCGATAGCGGCGGGCGTCACGAACTTTTCGTTGCGCGAATTGGACTCGTAATCCCAGCGCAGGCCCGCACTGATCTGCCAGTGGTCGTCGGGCTTCCAGTCGTCTTGGATGAACCCGCCGATTTCGGTGTTCTTGGCCGTGACCGGGCTGACCGCTGCCGTATTGATCGACGCCGCGAAGGGCGTCGACGAACCGACCCCGGTGAAAGTATTGCCGTTGTAGAAGAAAGTGCCTTGGCTATTGTTATCCTCAAGGCGCTGCAGCTTGGTGAAATTGACCTTCACGCCTGCCTTGACCGTGTGCGCGCCGCCGAAAAACGTCACATTGTCCTTGAACAGCGTCTGATACTGATGGTCGTCCTGCGTAAAATTCGTCCCGCCGAGGGCGATAACTCTCGCGCTTCCCACGTTCGGTATGTTTGGCGTGCAGACATGTGTTAGGGGATTACACGACAAACCCGCATCGACGACGACATAGGACGAGCCGGAGGTATTGGGGATCGCCCCATTGGCCGCGGCATCGCGCGCGAAGATGAATTCGTTGAGCCAATTGGTGCCGCGATGCGCCCAGGTGAGCTGATACCGGTGCTCGTCGTTTCGATTCCGCGTCGACGCATCGGTCGTCGTCACGCCTCCGTTGATCTGGAGGTTGGACTCGCTGCGGATGAACGCGCTGGCATTGATCGTGTCTTGCGACGTCGCGAAAAACGTCAACTTACCGAAATACAGCTTCTCGTTGAAATCCGCCGCGAAACTGCCGTTATATTGCGACCGGGCAGTTTGAGCATAGGCGGCGGCAGCGGCGGTTGGGTTGCTCAAGCCGGTGGGAAAATTGCTTGTCGGATAAACGCCGATATCGTTCGAGCCGAAGGTTTTCTTGGTCCCTTCGAAATCGACGAAGAACGTCAGCCTGTCCTTGATGATGGGGCCGCCGAGATCGCCGCCATAATATTTGGTGTCGAAGTCAGGCTTCTGCTTGTATGGCCGCGTCGCGTTGTTGCGGCCACCCGGGCGATCGTCGAAATTCTCGCTGATGAACGCCTTGGGCTGCCATTCGCCGAACAGCTCTCCGTGGAATTCGTTGCCGCCGGTCTTGGTGACCGATGAGATCACCGCCGACCCTGCTTGCTCGAACTCCGCCTTGAAGTTCTGCGTCTGGACATCGAACTGGTCGACTGCCGAGGCCGGGAACGGGTTGCCCGACGACAGGTTCTGTCCGAGCGTGCCGCCGTGGTTGACCAGGTTCTTGATGCTGATGCCGTCGATAAACGTGTTGGTGTTGTCCGAATTGACGCCGCTTGCCTGAACGCGGCGGGCCCTGCCGCCGAGCGTGGGCGCTTCGACGGTGACGCCGGGGGCCAGCGCGGCGAAGTTCAGGAAGTTGCGGTCGCCGTTCGGCAGGTTCTCGAGCTGGAAGCGCGAGATGTTGGTGGTGACCGCCGGCGTCTTGACGTCGCGCGCGCGCGAACCGGTTACGACGATGTCC
>NZ_JBQCCN010000112.1:0-3821 GCF_051962185.1 Sphingomonas sp. | reverse complement strand
ATCGGCTGCGCCCGCGCGGTCCGCGCGGCGGGCTCGCCGGCGCGATTGATCGGCGTGGGCGGCTCGAAGCTCGGCATCGCCTCGATCAAGGCCGGCGCGGTCGACGGCACGGTCTGCTTCAAGCCCGAGGCGCTCGGCGCGTTGGTGTTCGACGCGCTGCACGACAAGGATCGTGGTGGCCCGCGCTTTCGTACCTATCCGATCCCCGCCGTGACTCGCGCCACCATCGGCCAATGCGTCGGGCAATGGTAGACGCGCCGCTCCTCCGATTGCGCGGCCTGGAGAAGGTCTGGCCCAACGGCACCGCGGCGTTGCGCGGCGTCGACTTGGCGGTGCGCGCGGGCAGCGTCCACGGCCTGCTCGGTGCGAACGGCGCGGGCAAGTCGACCCTGATCAAGGTGCTGGCGGGCGCGATCCCGGCGAGCGGCGGAGGCGTCGAGTGGCGCGGCGACATGATACGCTGGACCAATCCGCGCGCCGCGCGTGCCGGCGGCATCGCCACCATCTACCAGCACATCCCGCTGGTCCCGACCCTGTCGGTGCTCGAGAACATGCTGCTCGAACAGCGCTCCGGCTGGCGGCTCGACCGCGCCGCGCGCGACCGGGCGGCGGCGATTGACGACGGATTGGGCAATCCCTTCGACCTCGACGCGATCGTCGGCGATCTGCCGATCGGCACGCGCCAGATGGTCGCGATCGCGCAAGGGCTGATGAGCGACCCCGCGCTCCTCATTATGGACGAGCCGACTGCGTCGCTGGCGGGCGACGAGCGCGAGCAGGTCTATCGCACCATCCGCCGGTTGGCGGGCGAGGGGCGGGCGGTGTTGTTCGTCTCGCATTTCCTCGACGAGATCGTCGCGCTGACCGACGAGGTCACCGTGCTGCGCGACGGCCGCGCGGTGCTCGACGCGAGGACGGCGGATCTCGACGAAGCCGCAATCGCCGCGGCGATTGCGGGGCGGTCGGTGACCGTGCTCGAACGGGTCGAGCGACAGCATTCAGCGGGTAGCGCGTTGCTCGAAGTTCGGGGCCTCGCCTCGCCGGGCAAGCTCGCGCCGGTGAGCTTCTCGGTCGCGCGCGGGGAGATCGTCGGGCTCGCCGGCATGCTCGGCTCGGGCCGGAGCGAATTGCTGCACGCGCTGTTCGGTGCCGATCCGGCGGCGCGCGGCGCCGTGCTGCTCGACGGCGAGGTTGTGGGCCGCGAGCCGGCAGTGGCGGTGGCGGCCGGGATCGCCCTGGTGCCCGAGGATCGCGCCGCGCAAGGATTCATTCCCGGCATGACGATCGCCGAGAACATCGCGTTGCCGCATGACGGTTGGCTGATTGCGCCGGGCCGCGAACAGGCGGCCGCGCAGGCCGCAATCGATGATCTCGCGATCAAGGCGCGCGATGCCGACGCGCTGGTCGGCGAATTATCGGGTGGCAATGCGCAGAAAGTGGTGATCGCCAAATGGCTGACCCCGCGCACCCGCGTCTTGCTGCTCGACGAGCCGACCGCGGGCATCGATATCGGCGCGCGCACCGACATCCTGCGGCTGATCCGCCGCCTCGCCGACCAGGGGCTGGCGGTGCTGCTGGTCAGCTCCGAATTCGAGGAATTGCTCGCCGTCGCCGACCGTATCCTGGTGCTGCGCGACGGCGCGATCGTCGCCGAGGCCGACCCGGCCAGGATCGACGAAGCAGGGCTGATCCAGCTCGCCAGTGGAACCCAAGTGACAACGGAAATCGCCGCATGACCCGAACCATCGACTGGCGCCGGACCTTCGGCTTGCGCGAAGCGGGCGTCTATTACGCGCTGCTGATCCTGTTGGCGCTGCTCGCCGCGATCGCGCAGTCGCGCGGCTTGCCCAATTATCTGTCGCCACAGAATCTCGGCAACATCGTCTATCAGGCATCGCTGGTCGGGATCATGGGCGTGGCGATGACAGTGATGCTGATCACCGGCGCATTCGATCTGTCGGTCGCCTCGGTCGCCGCGCTCGCCGCGGCGGTATTGGTCGGGCTGGCGCCGAGCATCGGCTTCCCGCTCGCCGCCGGTGCCGCGATCGTCACCGCGATCGCGGTCGGCATCTTCAACGGCGCGATCGTCCAGTTCGTCGGGATCAATGCGTTCATCGTCACCTTGGGCACGCTGACCGCGGTCAGGGGGTTGGTATTGGTGCTGACCGACGGTCGCTCGCTGATGGTCGAACGACCGGAAGTGCTGCAGCAGATGCTCGCCTTCGAGAGCACGCGGGTGCCGATCTTCTGGGCGGCGCTGGTCTTCGCATTGGTCCTGCTGGCGCTCGCCGCGTGGAAACGGCGGCCGTTGATCGCGCTGGCCGGCATCGTCGTCGCCATGCTGGCCCTGCTGGCGGGGGCCAGCTTCACGGTGGCGGCGCCGGTCGTCTATCTCGCCTTGTTCACCGCGGCGGTCTGGGGGGTGTTGCGCTTCACGGTCGTCGGGCGGCGGATCTACGCGGTCGGCGGCAATGCCGAGGCGGCGCGGCTGTCGGGAATCAACGTTCATGCCTACAAGCTCGGCGCCTTCGTCCTGTCGAGCGCCGCGGCGGGGTTCGCGGGCGTGCTGTTCGGCTGCCGCCTCGGCGCGATCAACCCGACCGCGCTCCAGGGCACCGAACTCACCGTCATCGCCGCCGCGATCCTCGGCGGCACCTCGCTGCTCGGCGGTGCGGGCAGCGTTCTCAAGACCGTGGTCGGCGCATTGCTGCTGTTCACGCTGACCAACGGGTTCAACGTGCTCGATCTGGGGGCAAGCTATCAGGGCCTGATCGAGGGCGCGGTGGTGATCGCGGCCGCGGCGATCTACACCGTTGGCGGTGATCGCCGTCGCGCGCGTCGCGCCGCGGTCGATACCTCGCCCGCTGCCCCGGCCGTAGCGGAGGCGGGCTGATGGCCAAGCTCAGGATCGCGGTCCGGCGTTTCGGCCCGTTCGAAAGCGCAATCGCCGCGCAATTCGCCGATTTCGTGCGGACGACCGGCGTCGACGCGGAAATCGAGGCTGTGCCGATGGACCTCAATCCGCTGCACGAGGCCGTCATCGGCGAGCGCGGACTCGCGACCGGCGACTGGGATATCGCTTTCCTCAACACCGACTGGCTGGCCGAGGCGGTCGCCGACGGGTTGCTCGAGGATCTGACGTCCCATATGGCGCGCGCGCCGATCGCGGACTTTCCCGACGCCTGGAGCCCGTCGCTGACCGGGCTGCAGCAATTCGACGGCGGCCTGTGGGCGATGCCCTATCACGATGGCCCGGAATGCCTGATCTATCGCAAGGACTTGATCGCCAAACCTCCCGCGACCTGGGAGGAGTTCCATGCGCTCGCGCGGCGTCATCACGATCCCGCGAATGACCGCTACGGCACGGTGCTGGCGCTGTTCCCGGACGGGCACAACAGCTTCTACGACTTCTGCATCCATATCTGGTCGCGCGGCGGCGAGGTGTTCGACGGAGACGGCCAGCCTGACTTCACCTCGCCCGCCGCACATGCGGCGCTCGATTTTCTCCGCACGCTGGCGACCGATCAGAATGCCATCGCGCCGAATTGTCGCGCGCTCGACAGCGTCCAGTCGGGCGGATTGTTCGCGGAAGGGAAAGTCGCCTTGATGGCGAACTGGTTCGGCTTCGCGGCTTATGCCGATACCGCCGACGATAGCCGCGTGCGCGGGCTCGTCGATGTCGCGCCGCTGCCGGCCGGGCCGGGCGGGCGCAGCGTGTCGCTCAACGTCTTCTGGGTGCTGGCGATCGGCTCGGGATCGGCCAACAAGCAGCTTGCCTGGGATTTCCTGCGCCATTGCGCGACCGCGCCGATGGACCGGCT
>NZ_JBQCCN010000111.1:0-5849 GCF_051962185.1 Sphingomonas sp. | reverse complement strand
GGCGTTGACGAACCCGTAGACCAGGCCCTCCTGGCTCGCGCCATTGTCCGACAGGACCAGGATCAACGTGTCGTCGGTCAGGTCGGCGGTGTCGAGGAAAGCGGTCAGCCGCGCGATGTTGCGGTCGGCATGATCGAGCATCGCGGCATAGGCGCCCTGCAGCCGGGTGAAAAGGCGTTGGGCGTCGGCATCGAGGCTGTCCCAGGGCTGCACGAAGTCATTGCGCGGCGGCAGGGTGGTGCCTGCGGGCACCAGTCCCATTTCGATCATCCGCGCCAGCCGTCGCTCGCGCTCGGCGTCATAGCCGTCGCGGAACATCGCATCATAATGCCGGATCAGGTGCTGCGGCGCCTGGTGCGGGGCATGGCAGGCGCCATAGGCCAGCCAGAGCAAAAATGGTTTGTCGGGCCGCGCCGCAATATGATCGGCGACATAGCGTATCGCCTCATCGGTCAAGTCTTCTGTCAGGTGATAACCGGTTTGGTACGTTCCTGGCGGCGTTACCGGCGTGTTGTCGCGGACCAACTCGGGCGCGTACTGGTCGGTTTCGGCGTCCATGAAGCCGTAATAATGATCGAACCCGCGCCCCAGCGGCCAACCGTCATGCGGCCCGGTCGGCCCCGTCTCGTCGAGCGGGGTCACGTGCCATTTGCCGACCATGTAACTGTTGTAGCCGTGCGGGCGCAGCATCTCGGGCAGGGTACCGGCCTCGCGCGCGATCTTGCCGCGGTAGCCGGGATAGCCGCTGTCGAAATTGGCGAGGCAGCCCATGCCGACCGAATGATGGTTGCGCCCGGTCAACAACGCGGCGCGCGTGGTCGAGCACATCGCCGTGGTGTGAAAGCTCGAATAGCGCAGGCCCCGCGCGGCGATCGCATCGATCGCCGGCGTCGCGATCGGCGATCCGTAGCAGCCGAAATCGGACAGGCCGACATCGTCGAACAGGATGACGACGATATTGGGCGCACCCGCCGGGGGCTTGGGTCCGGACGGCCAGAACGGCGCATGCGGCGCGGCGAGCGGGTCGCGGTTGGGCATCCTTACTCTCCTGTCGCGCCCGCATCTTTCGCACGGGATCTCGAATCTTGGTTCGGCGTACCGCCTCTACATCCCACCCCGGCGAAGACCGGGGCCCAGTCGCGATGTCGTCTCGATGGCGGAATGCCATCTCCTGTTCGCCGAGGCTGGGTCCCGGCCTTCGCCGGGAGGGAGTAAGGGCGGGCGGAACCCCGCTCAGGCTTATGGAGCATGGCCAGAGCGAACAAGGCCCGCCTTACGCGCATTGGACGAGTCGGGCTGGATTGACGTTCAGCGCTCCGCCCCGTCATGCTGGCTCGTCCCGGCATCCACCGGGCGGCCAGGCTTGCCATGGAGCCTCATGTCCAGGATGTGCGGCGCTGTGGATCCCGGCACAAGGCCGGGATGACGATAGGGTTTAAGTGCGGCCCAAGATTATGCGGCCACCCGCAGCCAGATCGCGGTGGCGTCGTCGCCCTGTTTGAAGCGCGGCCAGCGCGTGCAGGCGGCGTCGTCGGCTTCGGCGGCGCGCAGCCGCGTGGCGATTCCCGGCAATCCGCCGTCGGCCAACAGGCCGGGCAGCGCCGCCTGGTCGATCAGCCGATAGAGATCGGTGATCGCGACGAAGCCATCGCTCATCAGCAGCAAGTCGTCTCCGGCGACACAGGGCTGGCTCGAATAATAGATCTGCTCGGCACCGGCGGGATCGATCCCGAGCACTTGCCGTCCGGGCCGGCTGCGCGCGGTGCGCAGGACGTCGAGCACCGGCGCGACGCGCTTGGGCGAGCCGAGGCCGTGGTGCGCGACGCTGCGCGCGAGGTCGGTCTCGTCGTCGCGGATGTCGCGCTGCGGCCCGATCCGCGTCGCATGCCCATCGCGGATCAGCAGAGCGGCGCAATCGCCGAGCCACGCGCAATCGACGACATTGTCGGCGACCGCCACCGCCAGGAACGAGGCCGAGGGGATTTCCCAGGTCTCCGGCTCACGGGTGCGCTGCTCGGCGAAGCGCGCGGCGACCGTCTCGAACACCATCCGGCAGGTCCGCTCGATCGACCCGTCCTCGGATGCCGCGGCGAAGGCGCGGTCGGCCTCGGCCGCGATCCACGCCGCGCCGCCGCGATTGCCGAGCAGCCCCGGTTCGCCGAGATCGGTGGCGCCGTCGATCACCCAGGCATGGGCATGGCCGGCGCCGGTGCGATCGTCATTCGCCTTGGCGGAATCGCCGGCCAGCGACAGCGACTGGATCAGATCGAGGTGCATGCCGCCCCTCCATTCGAAAGAGGATCAGGCGCCGGCGGCGTCGAGCTTGTCGAGCTGATCGGCGCTGAGCGTCAGATCCATCGCCGGCAGCAATTCCTCCAATTGCTCCACACTGGTCGCGCTGGCGATCGGCGCGGTGACGCTGGGCTGCGCGGCGAGCCAGGCCAGCGCGATCTGCGCCAGCGTCGCGCCGGTCTCGGCGGCGACCTCGTCCATCGCCTTGAGCACCGCGGCGCCCTTGCCTTCGAGCAATTCGGTCATGCGGCTGCCCCGCACGCTTTTTCCGAGATCATCGGCCGAGCGGTATTTACCGGTCAGGAAGCCCGAGGCGAGCCCGTAATAAGGCAGCACCCCGATATTATGCTCGACGCAATAATCCTGCAGCTCGCCCTCGAACTTGTGGCGGCTGACGAGATTATATTCGGGCTGCAGCACCTGGAAATGCGGCTGGCCCGCGGCGCGCGCGATGTCGTGGGCCGATTTGAGCCGCGCAGCGTGGAAGTTCGAGGCGCCGAGCACCGCGACCTTGCCGGCGGCGACCAGCTTGGCGAAGGCCTCCATATAGGCTTCCTGCGGCGTCGCCTCGTCATCCTGGTGCGCGTAATAAAGCGCGATCTGTTCGACCCCCAGCCGTTGCAGCGAGGCGTCGCACGCCTCCGCGATCCGCGCCGGGGCGAGCTTCTCGCCCGCGGCGCTCGGCAGCATGCCGACCTTGGTCGCGACGTCGACCTTCTTGCCGCTCGACTTGAGCCATTCGCCGATCATGCTTTCCGACTCGCCGCCTTTGTGGCCGGGCACCCAGGCCGAATAGACGTCGGCGGTGTCGACCAGGGTCCCACCGGCATCGACGAAAGCGTCGAGCACGGCGAAGCTGGTCGTTTTGTCGGCGGTCCAGCCGAACACGTTGCCGCCGAGGCAGAGTTTCGGCGTGTGAAGGCTGGAGGCGCCGAGGCGGCGAAGATCGGTCACTGACTATTTCCCTGGTCGGAGGGCTGGGCGGGAACGGCGTTGTTGGCGTCGAGCATCGCGGCGGCATCGTTCAGCGCGCGCTGGTCGTCCGCCGAGACGCCGCCGGTATCGTCATGGCTCGAACACCCGGCCAGCCCTGCCAGCAAGGCAAGACCGGCGAGCATCGCGCGGCCGCGCATCAATCCTCGATCTCGTTGCCGGCGTCCTTCAGCGCCTGGCCGGCGTCGTTCTTGGCATCCTTGCTCGCCTTGTCGATTTTGTTCGAGGCGGCATCCATCTTGTTCTCGGCCGCACCCAGCGCGCTGTCGACCGCGGCGTCGGTGGTGTTGACCGCACGCGCCATCGTCGCATTGGCGTCGCCCGCCATCGTGTTGGCGGCTTCCGAGGCTTCGTTCTGCGCCTTCTGGCTGCACGCGGCGACACCGAGCAGGGCGATGGTCGCAAGCGAGATCGCCAGCGTCTTGGGGGCCTTGGTCATCGTGGATTCTCCTTCAAAAAAGGGTCAAAGCACCGCTACCGTTCCGCCGTTCCGTGCGCAACGCGTTGACGTCATATAAAGATATCTTTATATCTCTAATCGACATGCCGAACGCCCTGGACATCTTCCGTGCACTTGCCGATTCGACGCGGCTGCGGATCGTCGCGCTCGTGCGCTCGATGGAGCTGTCGGTCGGCGAATTGGCGCAGGTGCTCGGACAAAGCCAGCCGCGGGTCAGCCGGCACGTGAAGATCCTGTCCGACGCCGGCATCGTCGAGCGGCGCAAGGAAGGCAGCTGGGTGTTCGTGGCGATGGGCGCGCGCGATGTCGTGGCGCCGCTCTGCACCGCGCTCGACGCCTGGGAAGGCGACCGCGCGCATGCCCGTGCCGAGGCCGATGCCGCGCGATTGGCGGCGGTCCGCGCCGACCGCGCCGCGCACGCCGCCGGCTGGTTCGAGAGCAATGCCGGCGAATGGGACGCGATCCGCTCGCTGCACATCGCCGAGGAACAGGTCGAGGCGGCGATGGCCGAGGTGCTCGGCGACGCGCGGATCGAGCGGCTGGTCGATATCGGCACCGGCACCGGCCGCCTGCTCGAATTGTTCGCGGGGCAGGCCGATCACGCGCTCGGCATCGACCGCAGTTCCGAAATGCTGCGGCTGGCGCGCGCCAAGCTGACCGAACGCGGGCTCGACAATACCGAATTGCGCCAGGCCGATCTCTATGCGCTGCCGCTCGACAGCGGGACGGCGGATCTCGCGATCCTGCACCATGTGCTCCATTTCGCGCAGACGCCCGACGCGGCGATCGCCGAGGCCGCGCGGGTATTGGGGCCGGGTGGTCGCCTGCTGATCGCGGATTTCGCGCCGCACGGACGCGAGGAATTGCGCATTCGAGACGCGCATGCCCGCCTCGGCTTCTCGGACGAGCAGATGCTCGGCTGGTTCGCGCATTCGGGACTGGCCCCGGTGCGGACCGAGACGCTCGAGGGCGGTGAACTGACGGTGAACTTGTGGCTGGCGCGCAAGGCGGGCGAGCCGAAGACGATAGCGGAGGCAGCGTAAATGGTTTCGGTGAAGGAGATGTCCGAGGCGCGCCGCGCATTGGCGAGCCCGTTGTTCGCGGACCTCGCGGGCGACGCCCGGGTCAGCTTCGAATTCTTCCCGCCGAAGACCGAGAAGATGGAGGAGACCCTGTGGGAATCGCTCCAGACGTTGAGCCCGTTCGGACCGCGCTTCGTCTCGGTGACCTATGGCGCCGGCGGCTCGACCCGCGAACGCACGCATGCGACCGTCGCCCGGATCGCGCGTGAGACCGACATCCCGGCCGCCGCGCATCTGACCTGCGTCGAGGCGACCAGGGAAGAGATCGACCAGGTCGCCAACGATTATTGGGACGCCGGCGTGCGCCACATCGTCGCCCTGCGCGGCGATCCGCCGCGGGCGGGCGAGAAATATGCGACGCATCCCGGCGGCTATGAGAATGCCGCCGATCTCGTCGCCGGCTTGCGCAAGCTGCACCCGTTCGAGATCTCGGTCGCGGCCTATCCCGAATGCCATCCGGATTCGCCCAATGCGGTGGCCGACCTCGACAATCTCAAGCGCAAGTTCGACGCCGGCGCGACGCGCGCGATCACCCAGTTCTTCCATGAGGCGGAGACCTTCTTCCGCTACCGCGATGCGGTGGCGGCCGCCGGGATCGATGCCGAGATCGTGCCGGGCATCATGCCGGTGATGAATTTCGCCAGCGTCCAGCGCATGTCGGCGATGTGCGGCACCGCGGTGCCGAGCTGGATGGGCCGCCTGTTCGAGGGGCTCGACGATCACCCCGCCGCGCGCCAGTTGGTGGCGGCGACGATCGCCGCGGAATTGTGCCGGCGGCTCTATGCGGGCGGCGTGCGCAATTTTCATTTCTACACGCTCAACCGCGCCGAGCTGAGCTACGCGATCTGCCATCTGCTGGGCCTGCGGCCGAAGGACGCGGTGAAGGCAGAGGCGGCGTGAATTTCTCGTCACCCCAGCGAAAGCTGGGGTCTCGTGCCGCACGCGGCACGCTCAATAACTGGGAGATCCCAGCTTTCGCTGGGATGACGCTTATGACGACTGCACGTGAAAAACTGCTCGCC
>NZ_JBQCCN010000110.1:0-4059 GCF_051962185.1 Sphingomonas sp. | reverse complement strand
ACGGGGAAGCTGACTTCCACCCCGTCATGTTCATCAGTCGTTTTCTGACCGAGCAAGCCAATGGCGGGGATACCGTCATCGTCCTTGAACACGCTGTAGATCGACAGAATGTTCTTGTGCACTGACCGAATTGTGAACTGGTCAGTGTAGGCGAACGGAGACTTAGAGCCAATGCCAAAGCCGCCGATCTGGTCGTTCGACTTGTCCTTGGTCGAGCCGTCCGTATAAGCCATGAACGACGTCATCATGAAGTCGTGGCTCATGCCAGTGCCAAAGTCGCGGACCTTGAACACGGGATCAAGCTCAGTCGGCAGAGTTACCTCGACCGGTGTGTTGGGTGTGCCTGCAGCAATATGACTATCCACGCCGTTCGCAGTAAGCTCGCGAGCGATGGCGAGAGGTTTGTTCGCATACGTCTGGTCGGCGAACATTTCGAAAATCTTGGGCGTTGCACGGATGGTAGCCTTGGCTACTTCCTGCACACCAGAAGTTTGGACGTTACGGTCCACTCTTTCTAATTTCATCGGGCAATATATCCCAAAGAGGATCGTATCAGGTCACGAGTTTCCTCGTCACCGGTTTCTGCAAGGTAGTCCAGATGTTCACTCGTGGGTTCTTCTGCCCACGCGTCCTCATCAAAGTCGGGATCAACAATGGAAACACTGTTGAGGAAGTTAGCACGTGTCCTGAGTAGGTATAGAGGGGACCCAACAGGTCCCCTCGTAGCTGTGAGCTTGGCGTTATACAGCCTGCGAGTTTCAGCCACCTTTGCCACCTTAGGCGACCTTCAACTCGCTGAACACAGTCATCTGACTGTCACCTTGCTTATAGCCGGGGCGCGGTGCCAGACTATCGACATTGGTGATATCGAAGCTCTCAACCGGAATTTTGCTCAGGTTGAACAAGCGCCAATTCGGAAGCTGGTTTTCAGACTCGCCAGCGGTCTGGAAGCCTCGGAACAGCAGGTGACCCTTAGATGACTCACCGAAGGCATGGACTTCGACGGTACGAGGCAGGCCTTCGTAAGTGAACTTGACAGCTTTCTTGTCGATCATCGCCTTACGCAGCATGGCAACAAGCGCACGCTCGGGCCAGCCTTGTTTGAAGATCGCCTCGATAACGTCTAGGCCCTTGACATCATTGATGTTCTCGGCTTCCAGCGGAAGTTGCGACGGGGGGTACTTCTTGAGCAGTTCAAAAACATGCCCAAGGTCGAGTAGAGCATTATCAGCCATTGTTTTTCTCCAGTTGGCGTAGGCGACGGGCAGCCTCACGGTTCCCCGTGGGCGGAAGCATATTGTTAGGTTTGAACTCGACGACGCGCCATGCGGTGATTTCCTTGCCGTCAGCGGTCAGGTGCTTTGAGGGGACTTTGTACCGGTTACCGGCAATTTTGTGTGCATTACGCGACACGGGGGTCTTGGGTTTTCGTGCCATTGTGGCTCCTTGTTTGTAACCCGTCACATATGGCGGGTTACGGGTGATTACCTGTCAGAAATGACAAGTTACGGGGTAACTTTACGGCTTAAGTTCGACCTGTTTGATCTTGATATAGCCGCTCGCTATCGGATCGAGGGGATCGGTCCATCCCCAATAGTAGGTCGTCTTGAGTTGCTGCTCACCCTGAAAGCGCTCATGCGGCTTGAGCCGTAAATCGCTTGCAATCTCCGTGAAGAGTGCCTGTGCTCGCGCCTCGGCATTCTTTTGGGAAATGAACGGCTCTACGTCCGTACCGTTTACATCGGGATGTTCCGCGACGACGACGTAAATTTGGCTCATGGATTTATATACTCCGTCATAGGGTCACCGCCCACACGACGACGACCAGTAGCAGGATGACGATGCCAACCGACAGGCTCCCCTTCGAAGCCTCGGTCGGACCACTCATGCATTGCTTCGAGCGCTTTTTCACGGTTTTCATAGCACCAACGATCCTCGTATGAAAAGGTATTACCGATCAGACCAGTGATCAGGGTGTAATGAAACATGAGGGCCTTGACAGCCGCATATTCCTCGTCGTTCTTCTGGATCATTTCCTTGATCGAAGGATCGTCGAGCATTAGCTGGCGGGCGAAGCCATCATAATCGACAGCGGCATGTTTCATGCGCCGAGCCATTCATTATAGGCGTCACGCCATTTCTTGGGACCAACATAGGCTGGCAAAATTACTGCCGCACAGATAGTCGCAACAATAAAAACAGGCATGTTTTCAGTTCCTTATATCACCCGGTACTAGGGTATAAGTCTTTGGGAACGCGAACATCAACGCGATGGCTTCTGCAAAAGGCAGGCCGATGCGCAGGATGTTCATTGGTGATAAGTGCTGATGGACATGTGCCCACCAACGATGGTTACCGTCAAGCACATAACTATCCTTGCTGACGACAGCAGGCTTAGCCAGTACTTGTGGCTGCATTTTCACCGCGATATCAATATCGATACGTTGATGAGCACGCAGAGTTGCAGGGTCCACAGCTTCGGTAAGCACGTCGACTTGTCGGTTCCTGACAAAGTCTAGGAACTCTGGCAAGTCAATCTCATCGATCTGCGGCATTTCAGGGCGCGGGACATAGAATGGCAGAAACTCGCCACCCTTATACTCTCGTCCATTGAGCCCCAACTCGCCTCCGCGTGGTGCGCGGAGGTCGAGAGGCTGGTTGTACCAGAGGTTCATCGCTGATTTTTACCCGACAGGGTAACAAGTGCGAGGGGAAAACCCCCGCACAAGCCCAAGAGTACAATACCGCGAAGGATATCGACAAAAATCATGACTCGATCCTTACCCAAATCCAGAAGACGGTTCCAAAAGCGCCAAGCGCTTGGCCAAAGGTCGGGTTAACGAACACGGATAGCACCGTGCCCGTCAACAGACACTTGATGACGATGGCCGAACTCCCCTTAGGGGAGCGCGCCCATTCGCACACCTGAACCAACTTATTGAAAAGTTTCATTCTTTGGTGTCCTCCTTACTGCCCGTTGCGAGCAGGGTCGTAAAGAACAAGCCCGCAGCGATGTAACCATAGATATGGTGGGACTCAAACGCCACGAAGGCGAAATAAGCAAGGTGTAGGGGGCGCTCACCAAGCGCTGCCGGATGGTGCGCATAGTGATAGCAACGCAAAATAAGCGTCCGGATACGTCCCATGTTTAATCTCCTATGGGGGCGTGTTACTCCTAGATTGGTTCAAACTCTACGGCAGCCGCAAATACTCGGGCGGTACCAATGCCGTTTGGGTTGTCCATCTGAACGCCGACTATACCGTGCTTGTCAGTAGATTTGATCACGGTGCCTTCGCCGTTGTTGTCCAGAAGGACGATGGGGTCCTCGCCCACGTACCGAACTCGTTGTCCGAGCCCGAGTGTTGCGCTGACTAACGGGGCATTCACATTGTGTGCCCCGTATCCTGTGATAGGGTCGTAGGTGCTCATTTCGGGAACCTCAGTGTGTCGATGGCATGTAAAGGCACGACGACAGTTTCATCGCCGTCCTTCAATTCCAGAGCATCTTCACCCACAGCAATAAGCTGGAACCTGCGAATGTCGCGTCCTCGAATTTCGATTGCGACGGTGACCGAGTCATCGGTCTGCAGTCTGCGCATATGCATGGCGAGAAGATCAAGAAAGCGGCCCGGAATTTTACCATTGGCTCCCGCAGAGACGAGTGACATGGTCATCACGCATACTCCTTGACTTGGTTTATGAGGAAGTTGTTGGCTTCTTCCTCGGTTTCGAATGTGCCGTTTATCGAGATATTACCCGGCCAGAAATCGACATGGAAAACGCGCGAGCCATACCGATTACGCCTACGCACACGACCGATCCAGTCGTAGCCTTGGCCGATGCCGGTGATCTTGAGTGCGGCGAGATACCACACTTTCGAATTGGCCGTGCGACCAACCTTCACGACGAGCGTATCATCGGTCACCGGAATGGCCGTATGGAAGAAATATCCATTGCGTTCTAGATACCCGCCAGCGCCAGCCAGAAGCTGCTCCAGCGTGATTAGACCTTCGTTGGGCTCAACACCCGCCATGACGTTGGCATGCTGCTGAGCGACG
>NZ_JBQCCN010000109.1:0-2147 GCF_051962185.1 Sphingomonas sp. | reverse complement strand
AGGTGTGCTTCTCGACGATGATCGAGCGGATCGGCGTGCCGTCCTCGTCGAGCGAGGGCCTGTAGCGGAAACGCTGCTCGATCAGCCGGCACGTGGTGTTGTCGAGCAGCGCATAGCCGCTCGACCGCGTCACCTGGCAGCCACTGACGCTGCCGTCGACATTGACGAAATAGCGGACCGCGACGGTACCCTCGACCCCCGATTCCCAGGCGGATTCGGGGATGTCGGAGGATTTGAGCCGCCCGCTCTTGTAGCGCGGCGCGATCTCGCGGCCGTAGCCGTCGCCGTCCCCATCGCCTTCACCGCCGCTACCCGTGCCGTTCCCGACGCCGCCGGCCCCGGTGCCCGGGCCGGCGACTGGAGCGGCACCCTGGGTCGACTGATTGCCCTGAAAGGGCTTTTCCGCAGCGACAATCGGCGGCGGCGGGATAGGGAGCGGCGGCACCGGCGGCGCGGTGACCTCGGTCGCTTTCGACTTGATGTTGGGCGGCGCGGCCTTGCCTTCGGTCTTGTGGCTCGGCTTGGGCTGGGTCTCGATCCGGACCTCGGGCGGCGGCGGTGTCGGCAAGAAGGCGACCAGATCGTTCTTCATCGTGCCGATGCCGGGGAGATTCACCGCCAGCCCGGCGACCAGCAGATACAGGATCGCCGCTTGCACCACGCCGGCGCCGATCATGCCCTTGAGGCGTTCGGGGGTCACAGCAATGTTCATCGTCGGGCGGATCATGCACGCGATCGGCTGAACGCGCGCTGTCCGGTCCGGTTGCCTGGACAGGTCGCCCGTCAGGGCATGGTCGCTTCCTGCACCATGTCGAATTCGCGCACGCCGCGGGCGCGCCGCGCGGCATTGATCAGGTCACGCAGTTTCTCGCGCCGCGCCTGCGCTCGCTCGATGCAACGCATCACGAACGGTTTACCGCGCGTGGTCTCGTCGCTCGACATCAAGGTGATGGTGCCGACGCCGGCCATTTGATTGATCAGCGAGAAGTCGATGCGGATGTCCTTGATCCGGTAAAGCTCGATCTCGTCGATCGACTTGTTGAACACCCCGCGATGCAGGATCAGCCGGTCCGGGGTCACCTCGAAGGTGGTGGCGAGGTTCTGGAACCATTTCACCAGAGCGATCGCCGCCGCCAGCGCGATGAACGCGAGCGGAAAATAGCTGCCGGTGACCAGCGCGCCGACCGCGCCGATCGGCACCAGCAGCAACGTCCCCCAGCCCGCCAGCGTGCCGCGCAGCCATCCCAGGGTCGAGGAACGGAAACGGTCGAGCGTCTGTGACATGGCATTCCCTCCGGGTCGCGGGAGTTTAGCGCGGTTGGAGGGATAGGCTAGAGCAGTCGTTCATGCCGGGCTCGTCCCGGCATCCACCGTGGCTCAGGCGCAAACCATCGGGCCTGTCGTTTCGAGCCTGCTTCCCGGTGGACCCCGTCCCGAGCTTGTCCCGAGCGCCGCCGAAGGCGACGACGAAGCGGCCGGGGTGACGACGGATATCGCGCTAGCCGTGCTGCGCCTCATGCACGGCAACCTCCGGCCGAAACGGCAGGATCGTCTTCAATTGCTGCAAGGGCGGCGCGCCCGCGATCAATGCGTTGTGTCCCAGCAGGAAGGCATGCCGCACGATCTCGGCCTGCTGCTCGAGCCCATATTTGCGCAAATCCCAGCCCGGTTTCACCGCATAATCGTACCGCGCCCAGGGCACGCGGCGGAGCGGTAGGAAGATGCCCGATTGATGCTGCCAGATATGTACCATCTCATGCACGAACAGGCCTTGTTCGCCCAGTTCGGCATGGCTGAAATCGTCGCGATAGGCGGTGCCGTGCGGATGGAAATGGATCCGCCCGCGCGGGCTCATCACCACATCCTTGGGCTGGAAGAACGCCCATTTGCCCAGCACCACGCGGACCGTCGCATAATCGATCGCGTTGCCGAACACCGACCGCGCGAGGTCGATCTCGCCTGCGGTCAGCGGTCGCACCTGCCGGCTCATGCGTGCCGCATCATTCGGGCGCGGAGTCGCCGGCGCCGACGACCTTGGCCTGGGCGGTGATCTTCGCACCGTCGGCGAAGGTGAAGGTCAGCGGCACCGTCCCGCCCGCCTGCGCCTTGAGGCCGTAGAGCATGACGTGCTTGCCGCCCGGCGCGAA
>NZ_JBQCCN010000108.1:0-7531 GCF_051962185.1 Sphingomonas sp. | reverse complement strand
AGGAAGACGCTGCAGAAGGTGCGCAACGAGGGCCTGCTGCCGACCGTGCAGAAGGTGTTCGCCAAGCTCGATACCCCGATCCCGCTCGGCTATTCGCTGGCCGGCACGGTGGTCGAGCCGGGCAGCGACGCTGGTGGCTACGCGATCGGCGACCGCATCGCCTGCGCCGGCGCGGCCGTGGCCAACCATGCCGAATATAATGCGGTGCCCAAGAACCTGTCGGTACGTATCCCGGCCGGGGTCGACGACGAGGCGGCGAGCTTCGTCACCATTGGTGCCATCGCGCTTCAAGGGGTGCGCGTCGCCAACCCGACCCTGGGCGAACGCGTCGTCGTCATGGGGCTCGGCTTGATCGGCCAGCTCACCGTTCAATTGCTCAAGGCCAACGGCTGCCGCGTGCTCGGCTTCGATCCCAATCCGGCGCGCGCCAGGCTCGCGATCGAGACGGGCGCCGACGTCGCGGTCAGCGACGCGCTCGACGATGCGGTGCGCGGCTTCACCGACGGCTATGGCGCCGACGCCGTGATCGTCACCGCGTCGAGCAAATCCTCGGCTCCGCCCAACCAGGCCGCCGAGATCAGCCGGATGAAGGGCCGCGTCGTGATGGTCGGCCTGACCGGCATGGAGATCGATCGCGAGCCTTATTACAAGCGCGAGCTCGATCTGCGCCTGTCGATGTCCTACGGCCCCGGCCGCCACGACCCGGCCTATGAACTCGAAGGGCATGACTATCCGCTCGCGTACGTGCGCTGGACCGAGCAGCGCAACATGCAGGCGTTCCTGGAACTGGTCGCCGAAGGGCGGGTGACCCCGTCCAAGCTCGTCACCCACCGTTTCCCGATCGAGCAGGCCGAGGCCGCGTACAAATTGATGGACGGCGACGAGCCCTATCTCGCCATCCTGCTCACTTATGCCGACACCCCGGCGCCGATCGAGCGTTCGATCCCGGTCGCGAGCAAGAAGGCGTCGGCCGCCAGCGGCCGTGGCACCGGCTTCATCGGCTTCGGCAATTACGCCAAGTCGGTGCTGCTCCCCGCGCTCAAGAAAGCGGGCAACGAGCGGCTGACGACGGTGGTCACCTCGACCGGCCTATCGGCGCACGACGCCGCCGAACGCCAGGGCTTCGCGCACGCCGCGACCGATCCGCAGGCGGTGCTGGGGGACGCCGACACCGACTGCGTGTTCGTGGCGACGCGTCACGACAGCCACGCGCGCCTCACGGTCGAAGCGCTCAAAGCGGGCAAGCACGTCTTCGTCGAGAAACCGCTGGCGCTGACCATCGACCAGCTCGCCGAGGTCCAGGAAGCGGCCAACGCCGCGCCGGGCGTGCTGACGGTCGGCTTCAACCGCCGCTTCGCGCCGATGATGGTCGAGGCCAAGGCGGCGCTCGCCAATCGCGGCGGGCCGATCGCGATGCATTACCGGGTCAATGCCGGGCATGTGCCGGGCGATAGCTGGCTGCACGGCGCCGAGGGCGGCGGGCGGATCGCGGGCGAGGCCTGCCATTTCGTCGACGCGCTCTGCTTCCTCGCCGGCGGGCCGCCGGTCGCGGTCGAGGCGGTCAGCCCCGACGGCGTCAGCGACACCGTCTCCGCGGTGCTGCGCTTCGCCGACGGCTCGACCGGCACGATCCTCTATTCCTCGCTCGGCGACAGCTCGCTGCCCAAGGAATATCTGGAAGTGTTCTCCAGCGGCCTGGTCATCCGGCTCGACGATTTCCGCAAGTTGCACATCACGCGTGGCGGCAAGACGGTGACCAAGTCCGCCTCGGCGCAGGACAAGGGGCAGGCGGGGCTGGTCAAGGCATTCTACGCCGCCGCGCGCGAGGGGGCGCCGCTGCCGATCCCGCTCGACGAACTGATCGCGGTCAGCGCCGCGACGCTGGACATGGCCGGCGCGGACTGAGAGCCCGCGTGACCACGCCTTCGATCACCGCGATCATCCTCTCGTTCAACGAGGAGGTGCATATCCGCCGCTGCCTCGAGCGGATCGCACCGCTCGTCGCGCGGACGATCCTGGTCGACAGCTTCTCGACCGACCGCACGGTGGCAATTGCCCGCGAGCTCGGCGCGGAAGTACATCAACACGCCTTCACCAACCAGGCGGCGCAGCTGCAATGGGCGCTCGACACGATCCCGATCGACAGCGACTGGATCATCCGGGTCGATTGCGACGAATATCTGGAGCCGGCGCTGATCGACGAGATCAGGACCAAGCTCCCTGCCCTCCCCGCCGACGTCACCGCGCTCGACGTCAAGTTGAAGGTGCTGTTCAAGGGCAAGTTCATCCGCTGGGGCGGCTATTATCGCACCTGGCTGACGCGGCTGTGGCGCCCCGATGCCGGACGGATGGAGCAGCGCTGGATGGACGAGCGCCTGCTGATCACGCGCGGCCATGCCGAGCGGCTGACCGGGGGCGACCTGGTCGACGCCAGCCTCAAGGACATCGGCTGGTGGACCGAAAAGCATAATGGCTACGCGACGCGCCAGATGATCGATTTCATCGCGCGCGAGCACGGGCTGATCGGCGAGGAGGCGGAGGGCGAGCTCACCGCCTCCGCCAAGAAGCGCCGCGGCCTGCGCAAGCTCTATGGCGGCGCCCCGCTTTATCTGCGCGCCGTGCTCTATTACCTGCGACGCTATTTCCTGCTGCTCGGCTTTCTCGACGGCAAGCTCGGCTTCGTCTGGCACTTCCTCCACGGCTTCTGGTTCTTCGTGCTGATGGACGCCAAGATCGACGAGGCGCGAACGTGGATCGCGGCCAATTCGATCGAGGAATTCCCGCGCTATCTCGAGGAACGCTATCGCATCGCCGAGACGGGGATCGCATGGCGGCGGTGAAGCCCAAGGTCATCATCCTGATCGGGGCATTCTGGCCGGGACACGAATCCGCCGGGCCGAACCTCAGCGTCAAGGCGATGTGCGAGAGCCTGTCGGATCAGGTCGAGTTCTTCCTGGTCGCGCGCGACCGTCCGTTCGGCGCGGCCGAGCCGATGGTCGCCAACAAGGAATGGCGCGATCTTGGCTGGGCCAGGATCCACTATCTGACCGTAGGGCCGAAAGGCGCCGAAGGCCTCGCCGACCTGCTGCGCGACACGCCGCACGACCTCCTTTTCGTCAACGGCTTCTTCGACCGCGAATTCACCATCCCGGCGATGCTCGCCCGCCGCTTCGGCAAGGCGCCGCGTACCCCGGTGGTGATCTCGCCGCGCGGCGAATTCTCGTCAGGCGCGCTCGGGCTCAAGAACGCCCGCAAGGGGCTCTACATGGCGCTCGTCCGCCTGCTCGGGCTGGCGAAGAACGTCACCTTCCACGTCACCAGCACGGAAGAGGAAGCCGATACTCGCAAGCTCTTCCCCGACAACCGGATCGAGCGGATCACCAATGTCCGCCCGGTCTTCCCGCTGCCGCCTTATCGGCCGGGCAATCTCTTCCGCCTCGCCTTTCTGGGTCGCATCTCGCCGGTCAAAGGCCTCGACGTCGCGCTGGAGGCGTTGGCGCTGGTCAGCGAGCGGGTGGACTTCACCATCTACGGCCCGATCAGCGATCCCGCGCATTGGGCGCGCTGCGAGGAACTGATCGCAGCCCTCCCCGCCAACGTCTCCGCGCATCGCGACGGCGAACTGGGCAACGATGCGGTGCCGGCGGCGATGGCAAGGCAGGACCTGATGTTCATGCCGTCGCGCTCGGAGAATTTCGGACATGCGATCTTCGAGGCCTTGTGCGCCGGGACGCCGGTGCTGATCGGCGACCGCACGCCCTGGCAGGACCTCGAAGCAGCCAAGGCCGGTTTCGACATCCCGCTTCCCAATCCGGCGGCGCTCGCCGCAGCGATCGACCGTCTCGCCGCGATGAACCCGGCCGAATATGCCGAGTGGCGTGCCGGCGCGCGGGCGATGGCCGAGCGCTTCGTCGCGACCTCGACCGCGCGTGCCGACATGGCGCGGCTTTTCAGCGCCTTGACCGCCCGGAGCGCTTCACCCATGGCCGATCCCGCATGACGAGCCTCGCCACCCACGCCAAGCGCTTCATCGGGCCGCTGCTCGCCAATCGCTGGACCGGCATCGTCGCCGCGCGCGTGCTCGGCGACCGCATCCCGCATCGCGGACTGACGATCGACACGTCGAGCCCGGTGGTGACCCCGAAGATCAAGGCGGCCTTGCTGCTCCAGGGCTATGAGTCCGGCGAGTACCGCTTCGTCCGCCAGTATATTCCGACCGATTGCGACGTGATCGAGCTGGGCGGCAGCCTGGGCGTGATCAGCTGCACGATCCGCCGCCGCATCGCCGCCGACCGACGCCAGTTCATCGTCGAGGCCGATCCGCGTCTCGCCAAGGCGCTGCGCCGCAACCTGTCGATCAATCATTGCGACGCCAATGTCGAGGTGATCGAGGCGGCGATCAGCTACGATCCCGGCGAGACGGTGTCGTTCGCGCTCGGCGAGAGCTCGGTCAGCGGGCGCATTTCGGCCGATGCCGGATCGCTGCCGACGATCGAGGTTCCCGCCTTGACCCTGAGCCAGCTGATCGAACGCCACAGCCTGACCGATTTCGCTTTGGTCAGCGACATCGAGGGCGTCGAATGGCGCATCCTCAAGAACGATCTCGACGCGCTCGCCAAGGCGCGGATGATCGTGATGGAGACGCACGACAGCCCGGGCAACGGCAGCTACGAGGATCTGATCGCCGCGCTCCAGGCGACCGGCCGCTTCGACCTGCTCGACCGTCACGGACCGGTGGTCGTGCTCGAGCCCAAGACCGCCTGAGCGCCGTCATGCCAACGCGCCTGGCGATCGTCGTCACCCACCCGATCCAGCATTTCGTCCCCTTTTATCGCGCGCTCGCCGCGGATCCCGGGATCGATCTCCATGTCCTGTACGGCGCGCCGATCGGGGTGAAGGCCTATTTCGACAAGGAGATGCAGTCCGAGATCAGCTGGAACATGGACATGCTCGGCGGCTACAGCCACGAATTCCTCGGCGAGGTGCCGGCGAGTGGCCAGTCGAGCGTGCGCGAGCCGAGCTCGCCCGAGATCGGCGCGCGGTTGAAGGCGTTCGGTCCCGATGTGGTATTGGTCTACGGTCATGCCCAGGCCAACGTCTACCGCGCGATCTGGTGGTGCCGGCGCAACAAGGTGCCGCTGATGACGATCGGCGACAGCGAATTGCTCCGCGAGCGGACGACCACGACGCGGATGGCGAAGGAGATCGTCGTCCGCCAGATCTTCCGGCGCTATTCGGCGTTCCTGTCGGTCGGCGACCGCAACGCCGATTTCTATGCTTATTACGGCGCGCCGCGCGACCGCATCTTCCGCTGCCCGTTCACGATCGACGAGACGACCTATCGCGCCGCCAAGGCCGACCGCCCGGCGCTGCGGGCCGAGGCGCGGCGAACCTACGATATCGCCGACGACGCGACCGTCGCCTTGTTTGTCGGCAAGCTGTCCAACCGCAAGCGCCCGATCGACCTGGTCGAGGCGCTGGCACAGACCAGGGGCCGCAAGGTCACCGCGCTGTTCGCCGGCAATGGCGAGCAGATGGAGCCGGCCAAGGCGCGCGCCGCCGAAGCGGGGGTCGAGGCGCGCTTCGCCGGCTTCGTCAATGTCGACAAGCTCCCGGCGCTCTACGCCGCCGCCGATATGCTGGTCCACCCGTCGCAGGCCGATCCGCATCCTTTGATCTGCTCGGAAAGCGCGTGCATCGGCCTGCCGATGCTGCTCAGCGACCGCGTCGGCGCCGCCGGCCCGACCGATATCGCGCGGCCGGGCGAGAATGCCCTGATCTTCCCGTGCGCCGACACCGCCGCGCTCGCCGCGCTGATCGACGAATTGTCGGGCGACGATGCGCTCCGCGCAGCCATGGGCGCGCGATCGCTCGAGATTTTCGACGAACTCGACATCAAGGCCAGCGTCGCCGGCGTCCATCGCGGGATCGACGCCGCGCGCGCGCGGCCACGATGAACGCGGTCCGCAAGCTCCTCAGCCCGAGCTACTGGCTGAGCGACAGCCCGATCGCGGCCTGGCTGCGCGGCGCCGGCTGGCTGTTCACCTCGTCGTTGATCGAACGCGCCGCCGCGATTGTTCAGACGGTGATGATCGCGCGCGCGTTCGGGATCGAGAATTACGTCCGCTATTCCCTGCTGTTATCGACGATCAGCCTGCTGACCCCGCTCGTCGGGCTCCAGCTTCCCTATGCGATCATTTATTTCGTTTCGCGTTACCAGGCACGCGAGCCCGAGCGCGCCGGCGCGGTGGTGCTGCTCGGCAAGCGGCTGACCGCGGCGACCACCGGGATCATGTTACTGGCGGCGGTGCTGTTCGCGGGGCCGCTCTCGAACTGGCTGTTCGTCGCCCAAGGTTATGCCTGGCCGCTGATCCTCGGCGCGATCCTGCTGATGGCCTCGATCCAGGCGGGGCTCAACGACACTCTGCTCCAGGCGAGCGAACGCTTCCGCGCGCTCGCGCTCGCGCGGCTCTCGACCGCGATCATCGGCGTGCTGGTTCTGGTCGTGGTCGCCAAGTTCAAACCCGGCCTGACCCCCGTGATGATCGTCCTGGCGGGCAACGCCGTGCTGCGCTGGATGGCGGTGGCGATCCCCGCGCGGTCGGTCAGCACCCGGCTTACCGCGCACAGCAATTTCCGCGCGGCGCTGAAGCAGGGATCGGTCATCCTGCATTTCTCGCTGCCGAGCGGGATGCTCGCTTTCGCTCAGGGCATCGCGCTCTGGATCGGCAATTATTACCTCACACGCAGCCCTTATGGCCTGCGCGACCTGGCGGTGATCAACACCGGCCTGCAATGGCGCTCGCCGATCCTGGTGGTGATGGCATCGCTGGCAAGTGCGCTGCTGCCGATGCTCGGCCGCTATATCGGCCAGGACGATCACAGCCAGACGCAGCGGCTCCAGCGCTACAACATGATCCTCAACGTCGGCATCGCCACCATCTTCTCGATATTGGTGATCGCCTTCTCGAGCTTCATCCTGCGGCTCTATGGCCACGATTTCCGCGGCCAGAGCTTCCTGTTCGGGCTGTTCCTGATCGTCCTGGTGCCGACCGTCTATTGCAACGTCCACCAGCAATATCTGGTCGCGACCGGACGGATGTGGAGCCAGTTCCTACTGTTCGTGCCCTATACATTGATCATCGTCGGCGGGACGATGTGGTACGCGACGGGGCTGCGCGGAGCTACTCTGGGCTATATCCAGCTTCTCGCCTGGGTGATAACGGCGTTGCTGATCACCATTGTCGTCGCGATCCAGGCCAAGACCGACCGCAAGAACCAGGAATCGATCCAGTAATGAGTATTCAGGACCAGTTCCGGACATTGAGCGCGGCGCGCTTCTGCGAAAGCGCGGGTTTCGCCGCGGTCGATATCGGCGCGCGCGGGGGGCTCGACGCAGCGATGCTGCCGCTTGCCTGGGCGACCGAGATGATCGGGTTTGAGCCCGAACCGGCGGAGGCCGCGGCGCTGCAGGGCGGCAATCCCAAGCCGTGGAAACTCCGCCGCGTCATCGCCGCCGCGGTCGGCGGGG
>NZ_JBQCCN010000107.1:0-11415 GCF_051962185.1 Sphingomonas sp. | reverse complement strand
AGCTCGGCCGGGACGACCACCGGTTCGGCGCTGACGTTCCTGCCGGCACGCTCGGCGATGATCAGTTCCACCGCTTGCGAGGTCACCTCGGCGATCGGCTGCACGACCGCGGTCAGCGGCGGATGGGTGAAACGGACGATCGGCGTGTCGTCAAAGCTGATCAGCGACAAGTCGCGCGGCACCACCAGTCCGCGCTCGCGCCCGACCTCGAGCGTCGCCAGCGCCATCTGGTCGTTGCTCGCGACGATCGCGGTCGGCCGCCGGGCCCGGCCGAGCAGTTCCGCCGCGGCGACCTTGCCCGACGGATAGGTGAAGTCGCCGATCGCGAGCAGGCCGTCGGTCGCGAGCCCAGCCGCGCCCATCGCCGCGCGCCAGCCGTCGACGCGCCAGCCGCTCAATTCGTATTCGGACGGGCCGGCGATGAAGCCAATCCGCTCATGCCCCAGGCCGATCAGATGTTCGGTCGCGATCCGCGCCGCGCGTTCGTCGTCCATCGTCAGCGCGAAGCCGGGCCCCGGCCGCAGCGAACCGATCCGCGCGAAGCTGATGCCGTGCGCGACCAGCAGGTCGACGATCAGCGGGTTTTCCGAATGCGGCGGGGTCAGGATGACGCCGTCGGGCTGCAACGCCGCGATCGCCGCGAGCAATTCGCGCTCGATATGGTCGCTATGCGTATCGACCAATTCGACGATCAGGCGATAGCCGTGCTGTGCGCAGGTCAGCATGCCGCCGAGCAGCATCTGGTCGACCCAGTCGGTGCCTTCGCGCGAGCGCCAGCCCTCGATCGTGCGCTCGCGGTCATTCAACGACAGGATCAGATAGGAACGCGACCCGCCCATCCGCTGCGCGGCGATCGACGGGACATAGCCGAGTTTCTGGATCGATTGCTGGACGCGCTCGATCATCTCGGGCCGGACGTTGGGCTCCTTGTTGATGACGCGGCTGACGGTCTGCAGCGACACGCCGGCATCGGCGGCGACATGCTTGATCGTGACCGACTGCTTGCGCCGCGCCATCGGGCGGTCAGCCTCGCGCCATCGCCGCGGCGGCGGGCATGGCCGGCTGCGCGGCGCCGCAATAGCGCGCGACATAGGCGCCATGCTCGGGCAGCGACGCGACCGTGCGCGCCACCGTATCGCGCAGATTGCCGAGCAGCGCGTCGAGCTCGTCGGCGCGCAATTTCTCGGCAATCGGATGATAAGCGCGCGGCATGATGCCTTGCCCCATCATCACCTGGACCCAGCTGTTTTCGGCGAACAATTCCTCGTTCCTGCGGAACACCCGACCGGTCTCGCGGAACAGTTCGATCTTCTGGGCCAAGGTCTCGGGTATCTCCATCGTGCCGCAATAGCGCCAGAACGGGCTGTCGCGACGTTCGGTAGCCTTATAGTGAAGGATCAGGAAGTCCCGAATCTGCAGCGTGTCGGCATGCTGCTGGTCGTTGAACTCGGCGATGTCTCGTTCGCTGATCTCGCCTTGCGGCATCATCCGGATCAGCCGCAGCACCGCGCGCTGGATCAGGTGGATCGCGGTCGATTCGAGCGGCTCCATGAACCCGCTCGACAGCCCGACCGCGACGCAATTGCGATACCATTGCTTACGCCGCACGCCGCTGGTGAATTTGAGGAAATTGGGCTCGGTCAGCGCCTCTCCCTCGATATTGCCGAGCAGCCGCGCCAGCGCGTCGTCGCGCGACAGATAGCGGCTGCAATAGACCAGGCCGTTGCCCGACCGATGCTGCAGCGGGATGCGCCATTGCCAGCCGGCATCATGCGCCATCGCGCGCGTATAGGGGACCGGCGGGCCGACATTCTCGGTCTGGATCGCGATCGCCGAATCGCAAGGCAGATGGTGCGTCCAGTCGTCGAACCCGGCGTGGAGCGTCTGCTCGATCAACAGGGCGCGGAAGCCGGTACAGTCGAGGAACAGCTCGCCTTCGACCCGCTTGCCGGAGTCGAGCACCAGCGCGGCGATGTCGCCGCTCTCGCCATGCTGTTCGACCTGAGCGATCCTGCCCTCGACCCGCTTGGCGCCGTCGGCCTCGGCCATCTGGCGGAGGACTTTGGCGTAGAGCGTAGAATCGAGCTGGTACGCATAATTCATGCGGTCCTCGGGCATGTGCGCGAACCTGCCCTGCATCGCCGCGACCAGTTCGAGGCAATAATCGTCGTACGACTGGCCATGCCCATTGGCGCGGCCGTGCAGCCAGAAATGCTGGAAGCCCGCCGACCAATGGTCCTTTCCGGTCAGCCCGAACGAATGGAAATAGCGCGACCCGACCTGTTTCCAGTCGTCGAACAGCACGCCCAGCTTGAAGGTCGCCTGGGTGGCGCGCATGAACTCGGCTTCGTTGATGCCGAGCAGGCGATTGTAGGTGACGAGCGGCGGGATGGTCGATTCCCCTACTCCGACGGTGCCGATCGCGTCGGATTCGACCAGCGTCAGGTCGACCGTGCGCCCCATCGTCCGCGCGATGGCGGCGGCGGCCATCCAGCCGGCGGTGCCGCCGCCGGCGACGACGATACGGCGGGGGTGGCGATTACTGTCGGTCATTTGCTGAGCTGCCTGAGGAGGAAGGAACGGATGCGGCCGGCGGTCTCGGGCGTCAGCGGCGCGAGCACCGAGCGGCCCGCTTCGGGGATGTGCGCGGTCACGCCCTCGTCATTGCCGAAGACATAATAATCGAACTGATCGCGCCAGAACGCTTTCTGGTCGTCGGGCAGGTCGCGGATCGCGAGGATGGCGTGGTTGAGCGCATCCTGCGGCTGGCCGAGGAACCGCGCGCTGTCGCGCCACCAGTAATTGACCAGCACGTTGAAGCGATCGAGGCCCTCGACATGGTGCCACCACAAGGCCGGGATGTAGAGTGCGTCGCCCGGTTCGAGATCGGCGATCAGCGCGTGCTCGAGCGCCTCGCGAAAGCGCGGGTGGGCGGCGAAATCCGGATCGTGGAAATCGACCATGCTGACCGCGCGGCCGGCGGGGGTGTTGTCGATCGGGCCGAGGTAGAGATTGCGATATTGCTCGCGCGGGAACAGCGTGAAGCGGCGGCGGCCGACCGCGACGCAGGCGAGATTATGCGGCACGTCGTTATGCGCGGCGATCCGCGTCGGCGTGCCCATCCAGATGCTCGACAAGAGGACGCGGTCGCCGAGATCGACATGGTTCGCCTCGATCAGGCCGTCGAAATATTCGTTCATGTCGATCGAGGCGAGATAGAGCGGGCGCGCCTCGCCGCCCGCTTCCATCGCGTCGATCATCGCGAAAATCTCGGGCAGCTTGGCGCGCGCTATGGTGAAGTTCATCGCCATGCCGGCGTCGTAGAACAGCCGCCCGTCGTCGCCCGGCCGCCCGATCGAAACGGTGAAGGGCCGGTCGCGATGATGCCGGAGCAGATAGGCGCGCGCCTCCGCCGCCGATCGCCGCGCCGCCTGGACCAGCGGCCAGTCCGCCACCAGCCCGCGCACCACGAACGGCGTCGTCGCTTCGCGCAGCCGCGTATCGAGCTCGGCCGCGTCCGCCACCGCCGCTTCCGACACCCGGGCGATGCCGGCCAGTATGGCGGGGTCCGCCTCAGCCATGGCGCATCCGGCGGTTCTTGCGCTGGACCAGCTCGCCGATCCGGCCGATCGAGGCGAGCGCCATGAAGATCGGCATCAGATGCCCGGCGGCATGCAGCTCACCGATCACCGCGCCGTCGAGCGCCTGCAATTTGGCTTCGTCGATGATGTGGAAGCCGACCAGGCGATTGATCGAGCCATTGTCCATCGTAATCTCGAGCGACAGCGGTTCGAGCAAGTCGTACCGGTCGAGCGCGGCGTAGAAAGCGCGCGACGCGCGATAGCCTTCGTCGAGCGCGCCGAGCTTTTCGACCATCGCCTCGAGATAGGGAGTCGGCCGGTCGAAGTCGTCGAACGCGCGCATCCCTTCCTCGCCCTCAGCGATGCGCGGGCTCGCCATGTCGACCAGCACTTGCTTGGGCGCATCGTCGTCGGGCGAGCCGCCGATCAGGAACGGCTGAATATCGACCGACAGCGGCAGATAATTCGCGTCCCAGCGATCGCCCTCGAGGAACAGGTTTTCGCCATTCTCGAACCCGAACATGGCCAGCGCGTTGAATTCGTCGCGATCGAAATCGCGGCGGAACAGGATCGGGTACTGGCCCTGCGCGCGGCGGAATTCGTCGGGGACGACGATCGCCGACATCACGGCGTCGCCCAGCGCCTCTCCCCTCGTCGTCCGGATGCGGAGGTCGCGATGGGCGTCGGCGGTCAGCAGCACGTTGGTGGTCATGTCAGCGGGTCAATTCCGGCATAAGCGATGGCGTAACCGATCGCAGGGCATCGAGATAGGCGCGGTTGGTCGGCAACGCCGCGGCGAGCGCACGGCCGCGCTGGTGCGCCTGCGCCAGTTGCGCGGCGATCGGATCGATCGCGCCGAGGCGGACGACACCGCGCGGCGGCGGCGGAAAGCCCATGCCGTAGAGGACATATTGATAGCTTGCCGCGGGGAACAATTCGTCGACCGCGCCGAGATCGGCGGGGGAGGGCGGCTGGTCGCGCCACAGCGCCAGCAAGTCGCGCAACCGCTCGGGAATCGACGCCGGGTCGCGATGGTCGCGCCAATAAGGCTCGTCGCGGCGGCTGAGCACATAATGCAGCTTGAGGAATTCGACGATCCGGTCCCAGCGGAAGCGGAACAGGTCGTTGAAGCGCCGCGCGTGGAAATCCATCGCCGCGCGGTCGCGCGGGAAATTGTCGAGCAGTGCGTCGAGCGACAGCTCGATCAGCACGATCGCCGAGGATTCGAGCGGCTCGATGAACCCGGCCGACAGCCCGACCGCGAGGCAATTGCGTTCCCAGAAACGCGCGCGGTGCCCGGTCGCGAAGCTCAGCCGACGATAGGCGGGACGCTCGCCCAGATCGGGCATCGCGCGGTCGAGATAGGCGTCGAGCGCCGCCGCCGCCTGATCGTCGCCGGCATGGCGCGACGAATAGACGCAACCGATCCCGCGCCGCGCCGGCAGGCCGATGTCCCAGATCCATCCCGTCGCATGCGCGGTCGATATCGTCTGCGACGCGATCGGGCTGCCCGGCGCGACCGGGACCTGCACCGCCAGCGCGCGGTCGTTGAACAGCATGTCGCCGCGGTCGACGAACGGCACGCCGTAGCGCCCGCCGATCAGCAACGCCGCCTGGCCGGTGCAATCGATGAAGAGATCGCCGGTCACTTGCCCGCCGCTGCGCGTGTCGACCGCGGCGATGTCGCCGTCGTCGGCCAGCCGCACCGCGGTGACATGGTCGACGAGATGGCGGACGCCCAATTTCCCGCGCCCGTGCGCCGACAGCAAGGCGGCAAGCTTCACCGCGTCGAGGTGATAGGCGTAATTGACCGCGCCGGCATAACCGGGCGCCCCGCGCTCGCGCGGCGCGAGCTGGCGCGCGCACAGCGCGGGCTGCGGCCCCATCGCATCGGCGAAGCTCAAATCGGGCGCGGCGGCGCGCCAGGCGGCGATCAGGTCGCGCGGGCTGGCCGCGACCGGCGGCGTGAAGGGGTGGTAATAGAAATCGTCGTCGGCACCGGTCAGCCAGCCGTCGAAGCGCGAGCCCTGTTTGAACGAGGCGTCGCAGGCGAGCAGGAAATCGGCCTCCGCCAGGCCGATCCGTTCGAGCGTACGGCGCATCGTCGGCCAGGTGCCTTCGCCGACGCCGATCGTCGGGATGTCGGGCGATTCGATCAGCGTGACGGTCAGCGGCGGCTCGACGGCGGGGTCGGCGCTCGCCGCGATCAGGCAAGCGGTGAGCCAGCCGGCGGTTCCCCCGCCGACCACCACCACATCGCTCACCACGCCGTTCACTTACCGACCCCCGAACCCTGCGCCGTCACCGGTCTCGCGCCAATGGAAAAGGCCATCCTCTCGCGAAGATGGCCCTCTCGCAAGGCTGCCGTAAAGCGTCCGCTCCTCAGAACGAGAACCGGACACCCGCGGCGTACCGGGCCGAGCCCGGATTGACGAACGTCACATAGCGTTCCGACCGCTGGAACCCGCGCCGGCTGGCGCCGGTCAGGTTGATGCCTTCGGCGAACACGGTGATCCCCTTCATGAACTCGTAGCTCGCGCTGGCGTCGAGCTGGCCGTAGGCGGCGACATAGCTCGGATTGGGTCCGGTGCCGGCGAGGAACTTGTCACGCCAGTTGTACGCCACGCGCGCCTGGAGCCCGTTCTTGTCGTAGAACAGCACCGCGTTGGCGCTGTCGCTGAGCCCGGTCAGCGCGAATTGCGTGAAGCTGGCGGGCTTGGTGTTGTCGTACGTCGCGTCGCCGCGGACGATCGTATAGTTCAGGATCGCGCCGAACCCGGTGTTCCAGAAGCTGTGCTGGACCGCGAATTCGAAGCCGTAGAGCTTGGCCGTCTGCGCGCTGTTGACCGGCGTCGTGATCTGGAACGTCAACGGATTGTCCTGCGGCGTGCCGAGGATGCCATATTGATAATTGCCCGGCGTGCCGCCGATGATCTGCACGGTGCTGGGGTAATTGGTGATGATGTACTGGCGGATCTGCGCCGCGGTCGCATTGGCGCCGAGCGCCGCCAGCGCCGCCTGGTAGCGTGGGCCGCTGGCCGGGTTGGTCAGGTTGAATGCCGTCGTGTCGACCCGCGTCGACGAGATGAAGTTCGACACGTCCTTGTGGAAATAGCCGACCGAAATGTAGCTGCTCTTGCCGTAATAGAATTCGGCCGACAGATCGATGTTCTTCGACTTGTAGGGAATCAGGCCCGGATTGCCGCGGCTGCCGGTGCCATTGGCGATGCGGAACAGCTGATCAAGCGTCTGGCCGCCCTGCAGGCTGGCATAATCGGCGCGCGTGATGGTGTGGCTGTACGACGCGCGGAATTTCAGATTGTGGATCGGCTCGATGTCGAAATCGACGGAGGGCAGCCAGTTCTGGTACGATCCCTTGAATCGGGTGAACGAGCTCTGGCCCGAGAAGATCAGATCGATTTCGTTCTCCGACACCCATTGCGTGCCCGACGGCACCGGCACCAGCGCCTTGGAATCGACCGTGGTCGTCTCATAGCGCAAGCCGGCGATCAAATGCGCCTTGCGGCCGTTGACGTCGAACCCGGTATTGATCTGGAGATAGGGCGCGAGGGTCTTTTCCTCGGTCCGCCGGTCGACCGTGTAGGGCGAGCTGCAATCGCCGTCGCCGCCGCACGTATTGTAGAGCTTGTCGATCAAATTGACCATTCGAACGAAGTCGAACGTGTAGAAGCTCTGGATCATCGCCGGGTTATTGGCGCCGCCCAGCCCCTTGAACGCGCTGGGGACCGGGGTCAGCGTGAAGATGTCGTCGGGAATGTCCGACGCCGGGCCGGCACCGCCCCAGGTGTCGTGCTGGATGTAGCCGTAGGCCGAGCGCACCTTGTTATCGACATACGACACGCCCCAGTCGATGCTGTCGAGGAACGAGCCGTTATGCTCGTAGCGGCCGCGATACTGGACCTGGTCGATCTGGTCCTTGAAATAGGCGTTGCGGAACGCGTTGCCGGTCGGCGTGATCAGCGCGGGATTGAGCGCGTCGATACCGGGATACATCTGGTACGAGATGACTGGCAGGTAATTGTCGAAATTGATCGACTGGTTCTGGATGCCGAACACGGCATTGCCGACCGAGACGCTCGATCCGTATTTGTTGACCGGCTTGGATTCCGCGGTGGAATGATGGAAATCGAGTTCCATCGTGACGCCGCCCGGCGCCTTCCAGGTCAGGTTCCCGCCGAGCGACTTGTTCTCGCTGCGGTTGGCGGTCAGCGCGCCCGAATAGGACAGGTCCTTGCCGATCGCGCCGGTCGCCGGGTCGGCCGGGCCGAAGCGCTCGGTGTAGAAGACCGGGCCGGCGACCGGCCCGTCGGTCCATGCGCTGCTGGTGTCGCCGAAATTGTACCAGATGCCGACGCTGCTATCGTGCACTTCGACGGTGTTGCGCGAATAGGTATAGTCGATCGTCGCGGTCAGGTTGTCGACCGGACGGAATTGCAGCACCGCCTGGCCATTGATGCGTTCACGCTTGAGGTCGACGATGTCGTAGGATGCGTTCTGCGGCACCGAATAGACGTCGGTCGGATCGGGGCGATTGGTGATGTTCGACGCGCCCGGCTGACCCGGCTGCGGCAGCGAGCCCCAATTGTTCTCCGACCCCAGATAGCCGTCGCGCCAGCCGACATTGGCCTGGTTCTGGCTCGCCAGGCGCTTCTGATACGTGCCGGTGATCAGGATGCCGATCCGGTCGTTGGCGAAGGTGTCGCTGATGATCCCCGACACTTCGGGCGTGATCGGATCGCCCTCGTTGCGCGACGTGTCGAGCACGCCCTTGGCCGAGATCGCGCCGTGCAGGCCCGGCCGGTCGAACGGGCGCGGGGTGCGGATGTTGATGGTCGAGCCGATGCCGCCCGATTCGATCGAGGCGCGGCCGGTCTTGTAGACCTCGACCGCGGCGATGCCTTCCGACGACAGATTGGCGAAGTCGAACGCACGCGACGAGGGTGGGCTGGCGCCGTCGCCGAGCGACGAGGTCGGCATCTGGCGGCCGTTCAGCGTCACCAGGTTGAATTCGGGGCCGAAGCCGCGGACCGTGACGAACGAGCCTTCGCCGTTCGACCGGTCGATCGACACGCCGGTGATACGCTGCAGCGATTCGGCCAGGTTGGTGTCGGGGAACTTGCCCATCTCTTCCGAAGAGATGGCGTCGACCACGCCCTGCGCGTTGCGCTTGATGTCCATCGACTGCTGCAAGCTGGCGCGAATGCCGGTGACGACGATGTCGTTCGACGCCGCATTGTCCGGGCCGTCAGTGGGTTTGGCCGAATCGGCGCTGGGCGGCGCCTCCTGCGCCATGGCCGCTGCGGGCGTGCCCGCAATCGCCAGAACGGAAACGCCAACGAATAGCCGCGTGAGCGAGCCAGCCTTGAAGCTGCGCATCAATCCTCCCCATCACTTCCCGAACGCGCGTTGTCGACCGCGCTTTATTTGAGAACGTTCACATCTCGCGTTATCATTTCGCTGTCAAGTCCGAGTAGGGCCGACGCGCACCGGACTTGTGAACGTTCCCAAAGTGTGCTGTTTGCGCCACAGTCGAAAACGGGCAGTGACGGGGAGAGACAAATGCCGAAGGCCAAGGCGATAGCGGCTGCATTGATCGGCGCTTCGCTCATGACACTCGCCGGCGCGCCCGCGTTGCTCGCGCGGGAGACGTCCGCCGCCAAGCCGATCGACGCCCGCGCGCGCGCCGCGGCGATCGTCGCGAAGATGACGTTCGACGAGAAGATCGCCTTGCTCCACGGCCTGTTCCCGCCGCGCGCCAGGGGCAAGACGCAGAACGAGCTGATCCAGGCCGCCGGCCATATCGACGGCATCCCGCGGCTGGGCGTGCCGCTGATCCGTGAGAGCGACGCCTCGCTCGGCGTCGCCAATCAGGTCGAGCAGCGCAAGGGCGACACCGCCACCGCGCTGCCGTCCAGTCTCGCCACCGCGGCGAGCTTCGATCCCGCGATCGCCCGCGCGGGCGGTGCGATGATTGGCGCCGAAGCGCGGGCCAAACGATTCGACGTGCTGCTCGCGGGCGGGATCGACCTGACGCGCGACCCGTGGAACGGCCGCAATTTCGAATATCTCGGCGAGGACCCGCTGCTCGCCGGCATCATGGGCGGCGCGCATATCGCCGGCGTACAGTCGAACCATATCGTCTCGACGATCAAGCATTTCGCGCTCAACGCGCAGGAAACCGGGCGGATGGTGCTCGACGCGCGGATCGACGAAGCGAGCTTGCGCGAAAGCGACCTGCTGGCTTTCGAGATCGCGATCGAGCGCGGCAAGCCCGGGTCGGTGATGTGTTCGTACAACAAGCTCAACGGCGATTGGGCGTGCGAGAACAAATTCCTGCTGACCGACGTGCTCAAGCGCGACTGGCATTATCGCGGCTGGGTGATGAGCGACTGGGGCGCGGTCCATTCCTCCGCGAAGGCCGCCAATGCCGGGCTCGACCAGCAATCGGGCCAGGAACTCGACAGTCAGATCTTCTTCGACGCGCCGCTGCGCGCCGACGTCGTCAGCGGCAAGGTGTCGATGGCGCGGATCGACGACATGGTCGTCCGCTATCTGACCGGGCTGATCGAGACCGGCCTCTACGATTCACCGGCCGCGACCGCGCAACCGATCCCCTATGCCGCACATGCCCTGGTCGCCGAGCGCGCCGCCGAAGCCGGCATCGTGCTGCTCAAGAACGACAGCGGCATGCTGCCGCTCGCGCGCAGCGCGACTCGCGTGGTGGTGATCGGCGGTCATGCCGACGTCGGCGTGCTGTCGGGCGGCGGGTCGAGCCAGGTCCGCTCGGTCGGCGGCGTGCCGGTCGAGATCCCGCTGAAATCGGGCGCCGCGGCATCGTTCGCCCGAGTCACCTATCACGATTCGTCACCGTTGAAGGCGCTGAAGGCGGCAATGCCCTGGGCGACGGTGACCTATGTCGACGGCAGCGATCCCGCCGCCGCGGCCGCCGCCGCGCGCAACGCCGACGTGGCGATCGTCTTCGCGACACAATGGACGACCGAGGCCGAGGACGTCCCCAATCTGTCGCTCCCCGACGGTCAGGACGCGATGATCGCCGCAGTCGCCGCGGCGCAGCCGAAGACGGCGGTCGTGCTGGAAACCGGCGGCCCGGTGACGATGCCGTGGCTCGACAAGGTGCCGACGGTGATCGAGGCCTGGTATCCCGGCCAGCGCGGCGGCGAGGCGATCGCCGACATCCTGACCGGCAAGATCAACCCGTCGGGTCGCCTGCCGATCACCTTCCCGGTCAGCGAACAACAGGCGGTACGCCCGGCGCCGGTCGGCCTCGACACGCTCAACTCGCTCCAGGCAGAGGCCGCGGCCAACCCGGCCGAGGCAGGCGCCCTCAAGCTCAAAAGCTTCCCGGTCGATTATGTCGAGGGATCGGACGTCGGCTATCGCTGGTACGAACGTCGCAAGCAACAGCCGCTGTTCGCCTTCGGCTACGGTCTCAGCTACACCACATTCGCCTATCGCAAGCCGATAGTGACCGGCGGCAAGAACCTCACGATTTCGTTCGACGTGGTGAACGCCGGCAAGCGCGCCGGGTCCGAGGTGCCGCAGGTCTATGTCGCGCGCGAAGGATCGGGACACCCGATGCGCCTGGCCGCGTTCACGCGCGTGACGCTCAAGCCCGGCGAGGTCCGCCACGTCACGCTGACCGCCGAACCGCGCGTTCTTGCCGACTACGACACCAGACTCCCCGGCTGGCGGATCATGGGCGGCACCTATCGCGTGGCGCTCGCGCGAGATGCAACCGATCGCAGCCGGGTGATGACGGTCAGGCTCACGCCATCGACGATGCGACCCTGAT